>CAZHQL010000001.1:0-53733 GCA_964534915.1 uncultured Spirochaetaceae bacterium
TGTAGGAGATAGTATGAGACTGAAGAAAGATGACACAGTCAAGATCATTGCCGGAAAGGACAAGGGAAAGACCGGCAAGATCGTGAAGATTGACCCGAAGAACGAGAGGGTCTACGTCCAGGGTGCCAACATGGTCACGAAGACTATCAAGAAGAGAAGTCCTCAGGACAAGGGTGGCATGATGGAAGTCGAGGCTCCGATTCATGTTTCAAATGTCGCCTTGCTCTCAAAGGAGAAGACATCAAGGATCGGATACAGGTTTGAGAACGGGAAGAAGGTCCGTTACGCGAAGAAGACAGGTGAGGTACTCTAATGGCAGAAGAGAAGTTTATTCCAAATTTCAAGGCAAAGTATCAGAAGACTGTCGCACCTGAGCTTTTCAAGGAATTCGGCTATAAGACTGCAATGCAGGTTCCAAGAATCGAGAAGATTACAGTCAGCGTCGGTGTAGGAGAGGCTACAGTCAACAAGAAGCTCCTTGATTCAGCTGTAAAGGAACTCGAGCAGATTACAGGACAGCATGTCGTCAAGACGAAGGCAAGAAAGAGCATTGCAAGCTTCAAGGTCAGGGCTGGAATGGAAATCGGGGCTATGGTGACGCTGCGCGGGGACAATATGTGGTACTTCCTCGAGCGCCTCATCTCAATTGCTCTTCCCCGTGTTAAGGACTTCAGGGGAGTCAAGCCAAATGCATTCGACGGGCATGGAAACTACAGCCTGGGAATCACGGAGCAGATCATTTTCCCTGAGATTGACTATGACAAGATTGAGAGAGTCAGCGGTCTTAACATCGCTATCGTAACGACTGCAAAGACAGATGAGGAGGCATTCGCACTTCTTAAGAAGCTCGGCATGCCTTTTGCGAAGTAAGGAGGGGAAGAAATGGCTAAGAAGTCTTTGATAATCAAGGCAAAGAAGGAACCGAAATTCTCCACCCGTGCTTACAACAGATGCAGAATTTGTGGTCGTCCTCGTGGTTATATGCGCCAGTTCGATATGTGCAGAGTATGCTTCAGGAAACTGGCAAGTGAAGGCCAGATTCCTGGCGTTACCAAATCAAGCTGGTAGGAGATAGTTATGGCACAGAGTGATCCAATTGCAGATATGCTTACCAAGATCAGGAACGCTAGTCAGGCTAAGCATGAAAAGGTAGAGATTACCAATTCCAGGATGAAGCTGCAGATCGTCAAGATCCTGAAGAATGAGGGCTTCATCAAGAATTTCAAGAAGGTTACGAAGGATAATATTCCATATATCCGCGTATTCCTTAAATATGACGATATGCAGAACCCTGTAATTCACGGTCTCGATCGTATCTCAACTCCAGGCCGCCGCGTATACTGCGGATATAAGGATATCCCGAGCGTATACAACGGCAACGGTGTTGTAGTCATTTCTTCCTCAACCGGAGTCATCACAGGCAAGGAAGCCGTTGGTGCCAAAGTCGGTGGAGAGCTCATCTGCAGGATCTGGTAAGGAGTAGCACATGTCAAGAGTAGGAAAATTACCAGTAGCAATCCCGGGCGGAGTAACGGTGTCCCTTTCTGGAAACATCGTAACTGTAAAGGGAAGCAAGGGAACTCTCACACAGGAAATCAAGGGAGATGTCAGCGTAGAGGTCAGGGATAACGAGGTCATCGTAACCAGAAGCAACGATGAGAAGATCTCAAGGAGCTATCACGGGCTCTATCGCCAGCTTATTGCCAACATGGTAAAGGGCGTTAGCGAAGGGTACTCCAAAGTCCTTCTGATCAATGGTGTCGGATACCGTGCAGAGGTCAAGGGAAACATCCTTACACTGAACCTCGGATACTCAACACCGATTGAGTACATGATCCCGGAGGGCATCACGATTACAGCAGACGGACCTGCAAAGCTTACTGTCTCCGGCATAAGCAAGGAGAGGGTTGGACAGGTTTCTGCAGAGATCCGCTCCCTCAGAGGACCTGAGCCTTATAAGGGCAAGGGTATCAAGTATGAGACTGAGACTATCCGCCGCAAGGTAGGCAAGTCCGGTGGAAAGAAATAAGGGGAAGTACTGATGGACAGAATGATAGATAAGAGAAGAAGGCAGCTCAAAAGGAAGGCTCATATCAGAAAGAGGATTTCTGGAACTCTGGAGCGCCCGCGCATGACTGTTTTCAGAAGCAATCTCCATATGTACGTCCAGGTAATTGACGACACATGTGGAAAGACCTTGGTTTCTGCATCCACTGTTGAGGCAGATCTTAAGAGCCTGAGGAACAACTGTGACGATGCCATGAGGCTCGGAGAGGTTGTAGGAAAGAGGATCCTTGAGGCCAATATTGAATCAGTTGTATTCGACAGGAACGGTTATCAGTATCATGGAATCGTAAAGGCGATTGCAGATGGTGCAAGAAAGGCCGGGGTTAAGTTCTAGGAGCAGATATGGAAAGGTCTAAGGATTTTGAAGAAAAGAAAGACGCATACGTAGAAAAGCTCGTAAAGCTTAATCGCGTATCGAAGGTAGTTAAAGGCGGCAAGAGGTTCTCCTTCTCTGCTCTGGTAGTAGTAGGAGATGGCCAGGGCAAGGTCGGTTACGGCTTTGGCAAGGCAAACGATGTCTCAGATGCCATCAGGAAGGCCACAGGAAAGGCAAGGAGCAATATGATTACTGTTCCTCTGAAGAACAATACTATTCCTCACGACATCGTAGGCAAGTATAAGAGCGCATCAGTAATCATGAAGCCGGCAGTTCCTGGAACCGGAGTCATCGCAGGTGGAGCAGTCCGCCTGGTCTGTGATGCTGCAGGAATCAAGAACATCATCTCTAAGAGCCTCGGATCCAGGAATGGAATCAATACCGTTAAGGCTACCTTTGATGGACTGGAGCACCTCTTTGATGCAGCTCAGGTTGCAAGAAACAGAGGCAAGTCTCTTAAGGAAATGTGGAGTTAAGCCATGGCAGACAAGATTAAGATAACACTTGTTAGGAGCGTTGCAGGAACCCTGCCGAAGCAGAGAAGGACTGTTAAGGCTCTTGGACTCGGAAAGATCAACAGCTCTGTTATCAAGGATAACAATCCTGTACATCAGGGTATGGTCCGCGTAGTATCACACCTGGTAAAGGTAGAGGAGGTATAAGCATGGCACAGATTGTTAAGCCATTAGGCGCGACAAAGAAGAAGACGATTGTCGGTCGCGGATCTTCCTCCAAGGGCAGGACATGCGGAAGAGGACATGACGGACAGAACTCCAGAAGCGGCGGCGGAGTACGACCGGGCTTTGAAGGAGGACAGATGCCTCTCTACAGGCGTGTTGCACGCAGGGGTTTCTCTAACTGTCCTTTTAAAGTCACATATCAGGCTATAAGCTTGCATGATCTCGATCTCTCTTATGAGAAGGGCGAGAGGGTAAGTGAAGAAAGCCTCAGGGAGAAGGGACTTATCAAGGGTCATAAGACAGTCGCTAAGATTCTTTCAAATGGAGAGATCTCAAAGTCTCTCATCATTGATGGAATCAGATGTTCCCAGTCTGCTGGAGAGAAGATCAAGGCAGCCGGCGGAGAAATTAAATAACAGATAGAGGGTAACTGATGTCAAACACTCTGGTAGATATGATGCGCATGAAGGATATCAGGAAGAAGGTCCTGATCACCTTAGGACTTCTTGCGGTATCGAGAATCGGTGCTGTAATTCCTGTTCCTGGTATCAATCCTGTCGCAGTTCTAAATTACTTTGAAGCGAGTTCAAACAGCTTCACAGAATATCTGAACTTCTTCTCCGGCGGTGCGTTCAGCTATTATTCGATTTTCATGCTGGGCGTAATGCCATACATCAGCACGCAGATCATCGTTCAGCTGCTGATGCTGGTAGTTCCTTCCCTGAAGAAGCTCTCTCAGGATCCACAGGGTGCGAAGAAGATTCAGCGCTACACACGCTACGGCACTATAGTAGTCTGTGTTCTGCAGTCCCTTGCGACTACGGTTTACGCCAGAAGCATCCCCGGTGCGCTTACGATTGGAACTGTTCCATTTACGCTTGTTGCAATCGTATCCGTAACCGCAGGCTCGATGCTTTTAATCTGGCTTGGTGAGAAGGTCACGCAGTTCGGAGTTGGAAACGGTATCTCGCTGCTCATCTTTGCAGGTATCGTCGCACGTATTCCATCCGCATTCTACACTCTCATCCAGCAGATCAGCCTCTGGGTCAACTCTGACTCCGGAGCCAGGGTTGGAATGAACCCGCTGGCACTTGTTCTTGTGGTTGTGATGTTCTTCTTTGTCATCATACTTGTAGTATGTGAGGAGCAGGGGCAGAGAAAGATTCCCGTGCACTATGCGAGGAGGGTTGTCGGAAGAAAGATGTATGGCTCACAGTCATCGTTCATTCCTTTCAAGATCAATCCGAGCGGAGTTATTCCGGTCATCTTCGCATCCGCACTGCTTTCCTTCCCTCTCCAGATCGGATATAATTCGAACGTAGGCTGGCTGCGCTCGATTGCAAACTTCCTTAATCCTCAGGGTGCCCCCTATATCATTATCTACACCTTGTTGATTATCGGTTTTGCATTCTTCTACACTCAGATCAGTCTCAATCCGGTTGAGATGGCTAAGAATATCCGTGACAACGGCGGGTCCATCCCGGGCGTCAGGACCGAGAAGCTGGAAGAGTACCTTACGAAGGTCCTCAACAGAATCGTTCTCCCTGGCTCTCTCTTTTTAGCTTTCATCGCCCTGATTCCGACTCTGATCCAGATGATATTCAAATTCCCGAGCGATGTTGCGATGCTCTTCGGCGGTACCTCACTGATCATCATGGTCGGTGTAGACCTCGATACAATGCGCCAGCTCGATGGACTTATGAAGATGCATCACCATGAAGGCTTTGTCGACGTAAAGAAGCGCAAAGCAAAGAAAATGTAGTAATAGGAGCTCACAAAATGAAAGTTAGAGCAAGTGTCAAACCAATTTGTGACAAGTGTAAAGTAATCAGGCGTGCAGGGGTCGTACGCATCGTTTGCGAGAATCCCAAGCACAAGCAGAGACAGAAATAATAGGAGGCCAGGATGGCACGTATAGCAGGCGTTGACTTGCCAAACAAGGCGGTAAAGATCGCTTTGACTTATATCTATGGAATCGGAAGGGTTTCGGCCGCAGATATCTGTAAGAAGACAAACATCGATCCGGAAGTAAGGATCAACACTCTTGACCAGGATCAGATCGCTCTTCTGAGAAAGGTCATCGAGGAGGAGTACAATATCGAGGGACACCTTCGCACTGAGGTCGCTCTCAACATCAAGAGATTGATGGATATTGGATGCTATAGAGGGCTTCGCCATAGAAAGGGTCTTCCTGTTCGCGGTCAGAGAACAAAGACGAATGCAAGAACCAGAAAGGGCAAGAAGAAGACCGTTGCTGGAAAGAAGAAGTAAGGGCAGGTGAGAAATGGCAAACGCAAAGAAGAAAGTAAAGAAGACCGTTCTGGAGGGAAATGTCTATATCCAGACAAGCTTCAACAACACGATCATTACCGTTACTGATCTTGCCGGTAATGCTATAAGCTGGGCCTCTGCCGGAGGACTTGGCTTCCGCGGTGCGAAGAAATCAACACCCTATGCGGCACAGACAATCTGTGAATCAGCAGTAAAGAAGGCCATGGATTACGGCCTGAGGGAAGTCAATGTCTTCGTTAAGGGACCTGGAGTTGGAAGAGAGAGCGCTATCAGGACTATCGGAGTCCTTGGCCTCAAGGTCCGTTCCATCAGGGACGTTACCCCGATTCCTCATAATGGTTGCCGCCCACGCAAGGCAAGACGTGTCTGATTTGCTGCGGGAGTCCCGCAGTACATTTAAGGAGTATTAAATGGCTAGAAAATCACTTCTCAAGGGTTTCAAGAAGCCTTCGGGAATCACTTTCGAACATGCAGTAAGCAGCTCAGAGTATGGAAAGTTCATCGCTTATCCTTTTGAAAGGGGATTCGGGACGACGGTTGGAAATACTCTACGCCGCGTTCTCCTTTCATCCATCCAGGGGTATGCGGTAACGGCTATCCGATTCACGACTTTCAGCGCTGAGGATCATACGCCCCATCTTGTTACAAGTGAATACGAATCGCTTACAGGTGTCAGGGAGGATATCAACGATATCATTGCTGCCATTAAGAAGCTTCAGATCAGCATGCCTGAGGACTGTGAGGAGACCTTCATCACGATTACCTGTAAGGGTCCTGGAGTAATCACAGGAGCTGATTTCGAGAAGAACCAGGTAACTGTAACGAATAAGGATCTTGAGATCTTCACGATGATGGATGACTGCGACATGGAGATGGAAATCCAGATTGACCTCGGCCGCGGCTATGTTCCTTCCGAGTACAATGAGAAGTACTCAGAGGAGCCGGGCACGATTTCAATCGACGCATTCTTCTCCCCGGTCAAGAGAGTCAGGTACTCTATCGAGCCTACAAGGGTCGGACAGAGGAACGATTATGACAAGCTGATTCTCGAAATCTATACTGACGGGACAATCAGCCCGGAGAATGCACTCGGGGAAGCAGCCATGATCATCAAGGATCATTTCACAATCTTCATCAACTTCGATGAGAGCAAGATTGCTTCCAACGATGAGGTTGATGAGGAAGAGGAGAGGATCAAGGGCATACTCGATACTCCTGTAGAGGAGCTCGAGCTTACTGTAAGATCTTCTAACTGTCTGAAGAATGCCGGCATCAAGACAATCGGTGATTTAGCAAGGAAGACTGAAGACGAGATAGGAAAGACAAGGAATTTCGGAAAGAAGAGCCTTTCTGAGATTAAGGACAAGCTCAAGGAATGGGGCCTGACCCTTGGAATGACTGACTTCAGTGTATTGAAGACGTCTATCAAAGTTCCAGAGAATAAGGAAGTGGATAATGAAGCATAGAATAGGTTTTAACGCGCTATCGCGAACAACAAGCGAGCGCAAGGCCCTCAAGAGAAACATGGTAACATCCCTCTTCAGGTACGAGAGAATCGAAACCACAAAGGCAAAGGCACTTGAAGTGAGGAAGATGGCAGAGAAGATGGTCACCCGTGCCAAGACAGACAGCGTTCATAACCGCCGTATGATAGCACGAGACATCAAGGATGAGGCCGTCCTCGACAAGCTCTTTAAAGAGATTGCGCCTCTCTTCAGTGACAGAAACGGAGGTTATACCAGAATCCTGAAGACCGGGTACCGCCTTGGGGATGCAGCTGAAATGGTTATCCTAGAGCTCGTAGAGAAGACTCAGAAGAAGGAAGCCAAGGCTGAGAAGAAAGATGCCAAAGCACCAAAGGCCAAGGCAGAGAAGAAGGCAGCAAAATAAGACCTTCTGATGCGGGTATTTATTACCTGAGCCCTCATGTAATGTGAGGGTATTTTTTTTGACCAGGGGACACTTGTTTTTCTTCTAACCTTGACAGTTGGGAGAGTTTCGACCATTATCAATAGATATATGTAGTCATACATCAGGGAGGTTATTTTGATGTTTTACGTAATTATAGCCCTCCTATGTTGTGTAGTTGGCATCTGCATCGGATTCTTGATCCGTTGGATATATGCAAAGAGCAAGCTCACTTCAGCTGAGCAGCAGGCCGTCCGCGTTGCAAAGGAAATCGAGGACAGGGCCAATGCTGAGGCAAAGGAGCTTCTTCTTGAAACCCGTGAAGCGCTGCAGAAGGAGCAGCAGCAGAACGAGAGAGATGCAAAAGAGAGAAGATTGGAGCTGCAGAAGAGCGAGAGAAGGCTTCTGCAGAAGGAAATGAATCTCGAGCACAAGCAGAATGAGCTTGATGCTGTAAAAAGACAACTGGGAGAAAGGGAAAACTTTATCTCCGAGAGGGAAAAGGCCATCGAGGAGAGAGAGGGCGCACTTGTTTCAGAGCTTGAGAAGGTCGCATCGATGTCTAGGGAGGAGGCTAAGAGCCTCATCATAGAACAGATGAAAGCCGAGGCAGAGCATGACGGACAGGTG
Organism: uncultured Spirochaetaceae bacterium; assembly: GCA_964534915.1. Taxonomy (GTDB): domain Bacteria; phylum Spirochaetota; class Spirochaetia; order Sphaerochaetales; family Sphaerochaetaceae; genus Ornithospirochaeta. The sequence continues at coordinate 7,954 of CAZHQL010000001.1, forward strand.
TACATCAACAAGATTGAGAGTGAGGCACAGATCCAGGCTGACAAGATTGCGCGTGAGATCATAGTCACGAGCATTCAGCGCCTTGCTACGGAAGTTGCCGGGGATATCACAACAGCATCGGTATCCCTGCCAAGCGACGAGATGAAAGGACGCATAATCGGGCGTGAGGGGCGCAATATCAGAACCCTTGAGACCCTTACGGGCGTGGATATCATAATTGATGATACCCCGGAGGCTGTTGTTATCTCATGCTTCGATCCGGTAAGGAAGGAAATTGCCCGTGTTGCACTTGAGCGCCTCGTACAGGATGGAAGGATTCATCCTGCACGCATTGAGGAAGTCGTAAACAAGGTCAGCAAGGAAGTTGGAAGAATCATCGTTGATGAGGGAGAGAAGGCTGTATTCGACCTTGGAATCCATAATATCAGTCCTGAGCTGATAAAGGCTCTCGGGCGCCTTCACTTCCGCACAAGCTATGGCCAGAACGTGCTGCAGCACTCGAAAGAAGTCTCAGTGCTTGCCGGCATGATTGCAAGCGAGGTCGGTGCGGATACCGAGATAGCACGACGCGCAGGGCTTTTCCATGACATCGGAAAGGGTGCTGAGACGGACAGCGATGCCAATCATGCAGAAATCGGTGCTGATATGGCAAAGCGCCTCGGAGAGGAGGCCCGCGTAGTCAATGCAATCCTTGCACACCATAATGACGTTGAGCCGAGCTGCATAGAATCCGTAATCGTCCAGATTGCAGACGCAGTAAGCGCAGCGCGGCCCGGGGCACGCAGGGAGAGCCTTGATAACTACATCAAGAGGCTTGAGAGCCTTGAGGGAATCGCAAAGGGCTTTGACGGGGTTGAGAACGCATATGCAATCCAGGCCGGAAGGGAGCTCAGGATCCTTGTTGATGCCGAGAGCATAACAGATGAGAAATCGAGGGAGATAGCTACAGGAATCGCACAGAGAATTGAGGCTGAGCTGAGGTATCCTGGAAAGATCAAGGTTACGATAATCAGGGAGCTCAGAGTCGTGGAGTACGCAAGATAGTGGCTGTTATCAGGGTTCTTCAGCTTGGAGATGTATCGGGCTCCTCTGGAATGGGGGCCCTGTTTCTCTCCCTTCAGCGTATTGTGAAGGAAGAGAAGATTGATTTTGTAATTGCTAACGGAGAGAACGCATCCGAGGGATTTGGAATCAGCATTGATGATTACAACAGCTTCATGAAGATGGGCATCGACGTAATTACAAGCGGCAATCATATATGGCAGAAGGAGGAGATCTGTCGCATCCTCGATAAAGCAGATAATCTCCTTCGTCCCATAAACTATCCGCCAGGCACGATAGGAAAGGGCTATACCATCAAAAAGGGGATTGCAGTAATCAATGCCCAGGGCCGCTATTCGATGACACCTATAGACTGCCCGTTCCAGACTGTCGGGGCTGCAGTTGAGAAGATAAGAAAGACAACGCCTTTAATCTTCGTTGATTTTCATGCAGAGCACACGGAAGAAAAAGAGGCTCTTGCATTTGACCTTGACGGGAAGATCACATGCCTTGCCGGAACGCACACACATGTGCAGACAAGGGATGAGAGGATCCTTCCAAAAGGAACAGCATATATTACGGACCTGGGAATCACCGGAGTTCTTGACGGTGTAATCGGGAGCAGGGAGGATAAGGCCATTGAGAGGGTCCTCACTCAGCTTCCCATAAAAAGCGAAGTCAAGGAAGGAGAGGCCCATATACAGGGCATCATAGTAGAGGCAGATGCAGGGACTGGCAAAGCACTCTCAATAGAGCGCTTCAGCAGATGATTCTTCGATTTTGCCTTGAGGAAAGAAAAGCAAAGGCCTTATTATTAGTACATGGTCCAGTTCAGGGGAATATCATCATCAGAGGGCTATGCAGTATCTAAAGCCTTCATCTACCGCCATGACAAGCTCATAATTTCCCATGATTTTATAAACCCGGCTGACATTGATAAGGAAACAGCTTTCCTCGATTCAACGTTCTCATCCCTTATTGCTGAGTATAAGGAGAGCCTGAGAAATGCTGTGGATGACACGGAAAAGGCCTTGTACTCAGTCGAGATACTGATGCTTGAGGATGCTGAGTACAGGAAAGCCATAAGGAAAATCATAAGAGAGAAGCTCTACTGCGCTCCATGGGCCGTTGAGGAGGCCACAGAGGAGATAATAGAGAAAATAAAGGGCATAGGGGATGAGTATATCAAGGAGAGGATAATCGACATACGCGATATCGAGTATGTAATCCTTGAGACCTTAAGCGGCAAGAGAAGGGGGCGCATAGTAATTCCTGATAAAAGAATCCTGGTTGCCGACTATATCCTCACAAGCGAGCTTTTAGCCCTTGAAGGACTTGAGAATGTAGAAGCAATCGTACTGGACTCAGGTGGAAAGGCAAGCCATATCTCTGTTTTGGCAAAGAGCAACAGGATTCCATCTGTTGTGGGAGTTGAGAACTTCTCGCTCTCTGCAGAGGAGGGAGAGCTTCTTGTTGTGGATGCTTATGAGGCAAGAGTCATAAAGAAGCCCTCAAAAAAAGTAATAAATGAGTATGATGCGAAAATAAAGGCCTTAAGGGAGGCTCATGAAAGCTTTGATGCTTCAAAGGGAGCCACAGGGGATGATCATCCTGTCACGCTTGATGCGAATATCGAATGGCTTGAAGGAATAGGCGATGCAATCAGGGCAGGATGTGAGAACATAGGACTCTTCAGGACTGAGTTCATTGCGATAAAGGAAGGCATGCTCAGCAGTGACAGCAATGGCGAGATCTATGCAGAAGCTGCGCGACGCATGGCAGGGCGGGGGCACGTAGTCTTCAGAACGCTTGACATCGGAGGGGATAAGAAGAGTGATGGAATGAGTGAGGAAGAATCCCCCCTTGGCTGGAGGGCAGTCAGGTACATGCTCAGACATAAAACAGAGTTCAAGGCCCAGATTAAAGCGATACTGATGGCATCCAGGTACCGCAATGTCAGGATGATGTTTCCCTTGATAAGCGGCCTTGAGGAGCTTGATGAAGTTCTTCTTCTTCTAGAGGAAGTGAAAAAGGAGCTGAGAGAGAAGAAGATTGACTTTGACGAAGGGATGAAGACAGGCATCATGATAGAAGTTCCATCTGCAGCGCTTATATCTGACCTCCTTGCAAGGAGGGTGGATTTCTTCTCAATAGGCACTAATGACCTCATCCAGTATACAATCGTAGCTGACCGTGATAACGAGAAGACCAATTACCTCTATGATCCGCTGCATCCTGCCCTTCTGAGGCTGATAAAGAGCGTGGTAGAGAACGCACACAGCGCAGGCATCCAGGTCGGCATCTGCGGCCAGATGGCTTCCGAGAAGCTCTATACTCCCATTCTCGTCGGCCTTGGCGTAGATGAGATGAGCATGAGCCCCTCAAGCCTGCCTGTTATAAGGAAATACCTTTCCTCTTTAACCTTTGATGATTGCTCAAGACTTGTAAATGAAGTACTCTCAGAAACTAGCCATGCTGTTATAGAAAAAATGGTTAAGGAATTTTTAAATGAGCGAGAAACTCGAAATCAGGAATAAGGCAGATATAGATACTTCCCTACCTTTAATAAGCATCATCGGGCGTCCGAATGTCGGCAAATCGACGCTCTTTAACCGCCTGATCGGAGAGAGGAGGGCAATTACTGATTCAACTCCGGGAGTAACCAGGGATCCGATTCCTGCCCGCTATCTGCTTGGGAACCATCCTGTGACACTTGTTGATTCAGGAGGAATCAAGGCAGAGAAAGAAGGACTTGATTTTGCAGTAAGCGAGAAAGCGCTCTCCCTTGTTGAGATATCAGATGTGATTCTCTTTGTCCTTGAATGCACTGAAATCACGGGCGAGGACATGATGCTCATAGAGGATTTAAGGCCTTATTCAGATAAGGTGATCCTGGTAGTAAACAAGGTGGATGATCCCTCGCGCGATGACCTGGTGTGGAACTATTTCAGCCTTGGCTATCAGAGGATTGTTCCTCTTTCTGCTGCCCATGGCCTTGGCTTTGAGGAGCTTGAGGATACGATGCTCGGCATGCTGAATCTCGAGAGATCAGAGATAGAGCCAGAGGAGAATGAGAGGATAAAGATTGCAATCCTTGGAAAGCCGAATACGGGCAAGAGCACGCTTACGAATCTTTTAACTGGCAGGGATATATCCATCGTAAGCGAGATTGCAGGAACTACGCGGGATGTAATGCGCGGCACTTTCGAGTATAAGGGCACTGATTACACTGTCCTGGACACTGCAGGCATCAGGAGAAAGAGCAAGGTCGAGGAGGATGTCGAGTATTATTCAGTGAACCGTGCCATAAAGACGATAGATGAGGCAGATGTCGTACTGTTGATGATAGACATCAGGGAAGGTCTTGCAGAGCAGGACAAGAAGATAGCACAGCTGATCGTGCGCAGGGGAAAGGGCATTGTAATAGTACTTAATAAGGTTGACCTGCTTGAGGGAATTGCAAATCAGGTAGAGGCAATCAAGGACCGTGTGCGCTTCTTGTTCCCAATCCTCGGCTTTGCTCCGATCGTCACGATCTCTGCAACAGAGTCAGACGGAATAGCTAAAATGCTTGATACCCTCTGGCTTGTCTGGAAACAGCTTAACAAAAGAGTAGATACTGCAGAATTCAATGAATCTCTCAAAAAGTGGACCAGTGACTATGAGATTCCACGGTCCAGCAGCGGCTACTTCAAGATCCTATATGGCACCCAGGTCTCTGTGACGCCTGTGCGCTTTCTGCTGTTCGTAAACAGGATCAAGGGCTTTCCTGAGACGTATCTGCAGTACATAAAGAACCAGATAAGAAAGGAACTGGGATTTTCATCAATCCCTGTTGAGATAAACCTGAGGGAAAGACAGAGGAATCCAAGCCTGAAGGAAAAGGGCATGAGCAAGGATGAGGCAGCTGTGAATAGGATTGTCAGCAAAGCTGTCTCATCTGGCCGCAGCAAGGGAGTAAGCAGGAAGCCTGGAGGAAAGGCAAGAATCGGAAAGCAGAAGGAGAGGGCAGAGAAGATTCTCAGAAGCCAGAAGCAGAGGAAGAAGAAGTGAGTTACTTGAAGGATAACAATATCAGGGCAGTCTGCTTTGACATAGATGGAACTCTCTATCCTAAGTGGCAGGCTGATTTAATACTCTTTAAGACATCGCTTTTACATCTTCCATTTGCCATCAGGTACATGAAGATGCGGATCAGGATAAGAGAAATGGACGGCTATGATGATTTTCCCCTCTCATCCGGCGATGAGTTCAAAGAGAGGGAGTACAGGATAATGTACCCGGAAGGACACAAGGATATCGCCTGGTTTAAGAAAAAGGAGAAGAAAGTCTTTCACGATAAATGGGAGAAGGCCTTCTCTCGTGTAAAAGGCTTTCGTGGCATGTCTGAATTCCTGAAGGAGCTTTCTTCTTCAGTTTCCGTGGCATTTCTATCAGATTTCCCAATCGGGTCCAAGCTCAGGGCCCTTGATATAGAAGGCGTTGCATCCTGTGTTTTAAGCAGCGAGGAGGCAGGGCGATTAAAGCCTTCGCGCCTCCCGTTCCGCCTTCTTTGTGAGCACTTAGGTCTTGAGGCTGAAGAAGTGCTCTATGTGGGGGACAGTGAGAAAAAGGATGTAAAAGGAGCGCATCAGGCAGGAATGAGGAGCCTGCTCATAACACAGAACAGGAAGAAAGCTCAAAGCAGCTCTGCAGATATAGTCGTCTCATCCTTTTATGAGATGAGGGAGAAACTACTCTAGGGGGAAATCTTATGGATAACAGCATGATTATTCCTATCGCGATATCGTTTGCTCTGTTTATTCTTTCGCTTCTGATTTTCTTTTCAGCGAGGGTCGCTGACAAGAAATCGAGGAGTCTTGCTAATGTCACTGCTCAGATCAAGAGCTTCAGGAACGAGGTCTCAGCAACAACTCAGCGCCTTTTAACCTCGAGCCAGGACTGTACGGATAACGTGATGTCACATATTGAGCAGGCCAGGACCATAGTCGATATCATCAGCACAAGCCTCGACAGGCTCTCTCAGCACCAGAAGGACCTGACGCAGCTTGAAGGAATCTGCGTGGACTATCAGAGGGCACTGGATAAGCTCAGAACTCAGACAGAGCAGGCTGAGAACAGGATTGCAATAGTACAGCAGGAAATAAGGAAAGCTGAGAGCGTATCAGAATTCGTAAAGGCCTTCCATGAGGAATCAGAGCTGCTGGTAAACCAGATGCAGGATCTGAAATCCGAATACGTGCGCCTGGTTACATCCACTCAGGAAGCACTCAAGCAGCAGGCAGCGCTTCAGAAGAGTGATAACAGCGAGGCACTGAGCCAGTTCTCATCTGCCATGGAGAGGCAGAAGGCACAGCTTGTGGAATTCATTCACGCAGCCAGGGCAGACTTTGAGAGAGAGTGCAGCGAACAGACGAAGATTGCATCCTCCCTTACTGAGCGCATTCTGGATAAGAGGGCAGAGCTGGATGATGACCTCAGGGCCCTTGAGTCATCCAGAATTGCCATAAAGGAGGATCTCAAGGCCTTCTTTGATGACACGAAGGCTTCTCTTGAGGCTCTCAGGGCTGAGATGGCAGAGACTATTGAGAGCATGGAAAGGGATGCAGAGGATGAAAAGAGAGATCTTGAGAATAAGAGCGCAGAATCCTCAGAGAGCCTCAGCAAGGCCTATGATGCCCTTTCAAGGGATTATGAGAATAAGAAGGCCTCTCTTGAGATTCTCATTGAAGAGAAGCTCAATGCTTTTGATGAGAGAATTGCTGCCCGTGAAGAGAAGCTCAGGCAGGCACTTGATAAGGCTGCACTTGTCTCTGAGGAAAAATCAGAAAAAGAAGCAGAGGATTTCAGAGAGCTTGAGAAGATGAAGGCAGAAGCAGAAACCCTTGCTGAGAAGACAAGGGAAGCAGATGCGCTCTCAGATACAGCTTCTCCTGATAATCAGTCATCAGATGCTGAGGATGCAGAAAAAGAAGAAAGCCTTGAAGCAGAGGATCTTAATAAAGAAGAGATTGAGGAGGGCAGAGAAGAAGAGACAGATGCTGCTCAGGAAGAAGAAGCTGAAGCCGGGGATCTCCTTGAAAGCGAGGCAGTCCTTTATGATGAAGATATAGAGAATGAGATAAGCATGGACGATGGCATGATTGATGCATCTGAGATAAGCATGGGCGAGAGCATAATCGAGGAATTTCCTGACATCTTCATCGGAGAAGAGGAGGAGATAGACCTTGGGGATGATGATTAGTCTTGACGCTTGAGTGCCCTCGTTATTATTTTCCCATTTGGTATCTGGAAAAAGGTGAAAGCATGAAAGATGAAGATGTAAAAGACAGCATCCCTGAAGAGGAGATGAGAAAAGAGGGCGATGAAGGCGGCAAGGAGGATGCTCTCCTTTTGAGAATCAAGGAACTCGAGGAAGAGATAAAAGCGCTCAGGGAAGAGGATCTGAGAAACCGCGCAGAGACTGAGAATTACCGCAAGAGGCTCCTGAAGGATAAGGAGAGTGCAGTTACATTTGCAAACGAAGCCCTTATAAAGGACCTTCTTGATCCTGTTGACAATTTCTCACGCGCCATCGATTCAGCGAATAAGAGCGAGGACTTCAAGGCCCTTAAGGACGGCATTGAGATGGTTGAGGACCAGCTTCTGTCCACGCTGAAGACCAACTGGGGACTTGAGGTAATCGATGCCATGGACAAACCCTTTGACCCTGCCGTGATGGAAGCATATGCAGTTGAGGAAAGAGAAGACATTACAGAGGAAAAAGTCATCAGCGTTTTTCAGTCTGGCTACACTCTGCATGGCAAAGTCATAAGAACAGCAAAAGTCATGGTTGCCAAGCCCAGAAATGCTTGACGATTAACACTGCCTTTATTATTTTGTTTTCGTAAATCATAGAGATAGATAATTAATGGGAGAACATAGAAATGAGCAAGATTATTGGAATTGACTTAGGTACTACGAACAGCTGTGTTGCTGTCATGGAAGGCAGTGAGCCAGTCGTCATCGCCAACAGCGAGGGAGACAGGACCACACCCAGCGTAGTTGGATATAAAGGGAGCGACCGTCTTGTAGGAAAGCCTGCAAAGAACCAGATGGTTACAAATCCGGAGAACACGGTTTACTCAATCAAGAGGTTCATGGGCCGCAAGTTCCATGAGGTAGGCGAAGAGATCAAGATGGTGCCATACAAGGTTACAAGCGGAGCCGGGGATGAGATCAAGGTTTCTGCAAATAATGAGCTGCTCTCTCCTCCTCAGATCAGCGCTGTAGTTCTTCAGAAGATGAAGAAGACTGCAGAGGATTACCTTGGAGAGACTGTAACAGAGGCTGTTATCACAGTACCTGCATACTTTAACGATGCCCAGCGCCAGGCAACCAAGGATGCAGGGCGTATTGCAGGACTGGATGTTAAGCGAATTGTTAACGAGCCTACAGCTGCAGCACTGGCATACGGCTTTGGAAAGGATAAGAGCAAGGATGAGACCATCGCTGTATATGACCTTGGCGGCGGTACGTTCGATATCTCAATTCTTGAGCTTGGCGATGGAGTATTTGAGGTAAAGAGCACGAATGGAGATACTCACCTTGGAGGAGACAACTTCGATCAGGTGATCATCGACTGGCTGGTTGCGGACTTCAAGGCTAAGAACGGAATAGATCTCTCGAGCGACAAAATGGCACTTCAGCGCCTGAAGGAAGCTGCAGAGCAGGCTAAGATCGTACTCTCATCCTCAACGACTACTACAATCAACCTTCCGTTCATTACAGCTAATGCAAGCGGACCACTTCACTTGCAGCTTGAGCTTACAAGAGCCAAGTTCGAGCAGATGATTGCTCCCCTTGTAGAAAGGACGAAGGGCCCATGCCTTAACGCACTTAAGGATGCAGGGCTATCTGCAAGCCAGATAGACGAGGTCATCCTGGTAGGAGGATCCTCAAGAATCCCATGCGTACAGGAAGCTGTAAAGCAGATCTTCGGGAAAGAGCCTCACAAGGGAGTGAACCCGGATGAGGTAGTAGCAGTCGGAGCTGCCATCCAGGGCGGAATCCTCAGCGGAAATGTAAAGGATGTCCTCCTTCTCGATGTAACTCCGCTCTCACTTGGAATCGAGACTCTCGGAGGAGTTGCTACGAAGCTCATCGAGAGGAATACCACAATTCCTACCAAGAAGAGCCAGATCTTCAGCACTGCTGCAGATAACCAGACAGCAGTATCGATTCACGTCCTTCAGGGAGAAAGGGAGCTTGCAAGCCAGAACAGGACCCTTGGCACATTCGACCTCGTTGGAATTGCTCCAGCTCCGCGCGGAGTACCTCAGATTGAGGTTACATTCGATATCGATGCCAACGGAATCGTACATGTAAGTGCTAAGGACCTCGGAACAGGCAAGGAGCAGCAGATTGTAATTGAGTCTTCTTCCGGACTTTCAGAAGCAGAGATTGAGAAGATGGTCAAGGATGCTGAGGCACATGCTGCAGATGACAAGAAGACAAGGGAGACCATAGAGGCCAGGAACACTGCAGAGTCCGTAGTCTACCAGACTGAGAAGGCACTCAAGGACTATGGGGATAAGGTCTCTGATGCTGAGAAAGGCACTATTGAGAGCGCTCTGAGTGAGCTTAAGAACACTCTTGGAAATCAGAGTGCTACAGCTGAGGAGCTCAAGAGCAGGACTGATGCAGTCCAGCAGGTAGCAATGACGCTGGGACAGAAGGTGTATGAAGCTGCCCAGGCTCAGCAGAATGCATCAGCAGGCCCGGGTCCGGAGAGCACAGCAGGAAGCAAGAATGACGATGGCTCTGTGGATGCAGACTTCGAAGAGGTTAAGTAAGGCTTCTTCAAAAACATATTTTCGGCAAAAGCAGCATGGGAACATGCTGTTTTTCCTATGATATAGAGGAAAGAAATGGCAAAGCGTGATTATTATGAAGTTCTCGGCGTTTCCAAGAGTGCTACTCTTGATGAGATAAAGAAGGCCTACAGGAAGATCGCCATGGCAAACCATCCCGATACGCACCCTGATGACAAGGCTGCAGAAGAGCGTTTCAAGGAGGCCAGTGAGGCCTATGAGATCCTTTCGGATGAGACTAAGAGACGAAATTATGATCAGTTCGGCTTTGCCGGGGTAGAAGGCTTTACAGGAGCTGGAAACTACAGCAATGTCTACAGGGATTTCTCTGACATATTCTCAGGAGGATTCTCAGACATCTTCGAGTCCTTCTTCGGAGGAGGAGCAAGGTCATCAAGAAGTCAGGGCCGTCAGGGCTCATCCCTGCGCTATGAGCTTTCAATAGACTTTGCAGAGGCAGTAAGCGGATGCAAGAAGGAGATATCATTCTCTCATAAGGTAAAGTGTCACACATGCAGCGGAACGGGGGGAACGGGCCGCAGGAGTTGTCCCACATGCCACGGATCGGGACAGGTTGCACGCGGAAGCGGCTTCTTCCAGGTTGCAACTGCTTGTCCTGCATGCCATGGATCGGGGTCGATAATAGACAATCCATGCGCATCATGCCACGGCACGGGAACAGAGAGAAAGAGCGAGAAGCTCATGGTGACAATCCCTGCAGGCGTTGAGACTGGAAGCCGCCTCACGCTGAGAGGAAAAGGCGATGCCGGGGAAAATGGCGGAGCAGACGGGGATCTCTATATCTTCATCACTGTCCGCGATGATAAATACTTCGTACGCGATGGCCAGGATGTATACCTTGAAGTCCCCATCTCGTACTCACAGGCAGTACTTGGAGCAGATATCTACGTTCCGACGATAGATGGAACTGAGATAAAGGTTTCAATTCCTGCAGGAACCCCTGGAGGAAAGACACTGAGGATAAAGGGAAAGGGCTTTCCCTATATAAACTCAACGCAGAGAGGAAACATGTATCTGAAGGTTACTGTGGATGTGCCCAGGCATGTTCTTTCCTTAAAGCTTCGAAAGCTCATCAAGGAGCTTGGCGAGGAGCTTGGATCGAGTGACCATCCGACTCCTGTAGAGTATGAGATTGATTAGCCTTCCTAAATAAAATAGGATTAGTCTTATGGGTGAAAGAATTTATGGCTATCATGCGATAGAAGAGGCTCTCAAGAAGGCTTCTGCCGGCTCTAGTCTGTACTTGCTGAGAAACGGGGGAGAGCGCTTAAATAAGCTTGTCTTCCAGGCACAGTGCACGGGAAAGGTTGCTGTTAAAAAGCTCAGCCGTGAGGAGCTTGACAGGATGGCAGGCGGGATTGACCACCGCGGAGCAATACTTGATCTCGGTGGCCCGCGAAAGGGAGCAAGCCGCCTTCAGGAGATAGGAGTTGAAGAGTTTCTTTCGTCCCTTTCCGAAGAGAAGGACTACATCGTCCTGATGCTTGACGGGATAACGGATCCTCATAATCTTGGTGCAATCCTGAGGAGTGCAGACCAGTTCAGCGTAGATCTGGTCATAATCCCTGAGCGCCGTAGCGCTCAAGCCAATGAGACAGTGGTGAGAGTCTCAAGCGGAGCGGCTCAGTATGTTCCCATTTCCGTTGTAACGAACCTTTCAAGGGAGATAAAGAGATTCAAGGAGAGTGGTTTCTGGGTATATTCTGCAGACATGGACGGCACGCCTTGCTGCGAGGAGAAGTTCTCCAGGCGCACGCTTTTAATAATGGGCAGTGAAGGAAGCGGAATCTCTCCTCTTGTAAGGAAGAACTCGGACTATGTCGTATCAATTCCAACATCAGGGCATATAGACTCATTGAACGTATCTGTATCTGCCGGGATACTTCTTTACCAGTACAGAAAGAGCCATTAGCTCTGGAAGAAGCGGTTCCCTATATCGTTTCTGTACCAGCCCCCGTCTATGTGGATGCTCTTTACAGTGCGGTATGCCGCCTTATTTGCCTCTTCTATGCTCTTTGCCTTGCCTACGACTGTTATGGCCCTTCCTCCTGTTGTAACAGGCCTTCCATCAACATCAGCTTCTACTGCGCCGCAGAATATGAGCGGACTCTTTTCCATCTCAAGGCGCCTGATATGAGACAGTCCTTCGACATATCGTCCGGTCACGGGCTCCATTGGATAGCCTTCGCTTGCAATTACCACAGCAACCGTGAAGTCATTGCTCGTCTCAAGCTCAATCTCAGAGAGCCTGTCATTTCCAATGGCAAGGAGGATTTCCAGCAGGTCATTCTTGATAAGAGGCACGAATGCCTGCGTCGCAGGGTCATTGAACCTCACATGGTAATCCACGAGCACAGGATCACTGCTATCTGGTATGATGATTGAGAATGTCAGTACTCCGCGGTATGCAAGCTGCTCGACCTTCATCCCGTAGAGCGTCGGATCTATGATCCTTTCCTTTATAAGAGAAGCTAAATCATCATGTATGGGAACCGGGCATATTGCTCCCATTCCTCCTGTAGGGATATCATCCCCGTGGCCTCGCTTTGAGTATTCGCTCACGATTGGAAGCATTAGAAAGCTGTTCTTGTCTAAAAGGGCTGTTGCTGTGATTGAAAGTCCCGGGATGAACTCTTCAAGCAGCACTGGTCCCCTCTTCAAGAGATGCTTTGCATATTCAAGGAGCTTCTCTGTATCGCTTGAGCTCAGCGTCTCCCTGCTGGGAGAGATGTTGTTGCTCTTTACTATGTATACCTTATCCTTATGGCGCACAAGGTATTTCTCCATCTGCTTTATATCAGCAAAGAGGCTTCGGCGCGGGGTAGGGATGTTGTGGCGGTCTGTGAAATCACGGCTGAATGCCTTGTCATCTTCGAGCTTTATTGACCTGCTCGGAGCACCGAATGTCTTTATTCCCCTCTGGTTAAGGTATTCGATGACGCCAGTTAAAAGAGGAGCCTCAGTGCCCACGAATACAAGGTCAACGGCATGCCTGAGGCATGCCTCGTAGATGCTCTTGCCATCCGATGGGTCTACATTTTCCAATTTTTCCGCGATGTCGGGTGTGCAGTAATTTCCTCTGGCAACGAAAAGGCCAGAAATCAGACAGCTCTTGCTAAGCCACCATGTCATCGCGTGATCCTTAGCTCCCGAACCTAGAACTAGAACGCGCATACGAACTCCTTCTATTAAAACGCTAGCATATGGAAAATCACAATTCAAGAAATTTTTCTCAGGCCTCGAGGGCCTTGAGAGCGCTGATGTACTCATCGATGCTGCCTGCACGGCAGAGGGCATCTTTAACCCTGCTCGAGTTCTTGAGGCCTTTGACATATGAAGGGGCAGTCTTTCTCATCTCCCTGACAGCAACGCTCTCAGAGTAATACCCTGCTGAAAGCATCAGGTGCTTTATCAGTGCATCCTTTCTTTCCTTCAGGGAGGGAAGGCAATAAGATCCTTTTTCAATAAGATCCTTAGTCTCAGCGAATATGAACGGGTTTCCAATGGCTCCACGAGCAAACATCACGCCATCCATTTCATATTCAACGAGGTAGCTAAGTGCATCCTCTGGAGTAAAGACATCGCCGGAGGCATAAAGCAGCGGGGATGCTGGATCTGTTTTTGGAAAGAGGGAGCGCAGTGCCCTGAAGTGTTCCTTGCGAGCATCTCCTGAGTAGCCCTGGCTTCTTGTCCTTGCATGGAGAGTAAGCTCATCTGCGCCGCTCTCTGCAGCTGCCTGGGCAAACTCCAGATAGTTTATGCTCTCATCATCCCAGCCGAGGCGGAATTTTATGGAGACCTTCAATCCAGTTTCTTCCTTGAGCATGCGGATTATAGCACCGGCTGTCTGAGCATTCCTCATAAGAGCAGAGCCCGAGCCTGTCTTGACGACCTTTGGTACAGGGCATCCTGCATTGATGTCTATCTTCTTAAAGCCCTTGTCTCTTATATTCCGGATGGCACGGCGGAATGCATCCACATTGCTTCCAAAGAGCTGAAGCGTGAGGTTTTCGCTATCAGAAAACCTTTCCATGAGGGCAATGGTCCTATCACTGTCGCGCGCAAGGCCTTCGGCAGAGACCATCTCTGTAACGGTTTCATCTGCGCCGTATTCGGTTGCCATCTGTCTGAATGCCTTATCCGTGTAGCCTGCTAAAGGTGCGAGTATCAGGGCCATGAGTGGAAAATATCATTAATTCGGTCTCTTTGTCCACAAAGCAGTTATTGCCTATTTACTTCTCTCATGGTACTTTTCTTACATATGAAGGAAAAGAAGAACAGGCCTGAAGGAGAGATGGCCTATATCTATATAATAAAGAATCCCAGCTATAATGATATATCCCTTGGCGCTTACAAATCCGTTCTGTATCCGGGGACAGCTGTAGTCTATCAGACAAGATTCGGCCTGGACCTCGGTGTTGTTACAGCTCCAGCTCCCATGAAGAGCAGGGAGTACCATAGGGGATGTGACGCAGTATGCGGTGCATGCTCCTCAGGCAAGCATTCTCTCAATGTTGAGCCTCAGATGACTGAGGTGCCGCGGGATGTTGACTTCATAGATCACCTTGCAAGTCCTGAGGAGATGGCGCGCTATGAAGAAAACAGCGCGAAAGAGGATTCTGCTCTCAGGGTATGCAGGGATAAGGTAGCAAAGCATAAGCTCAATATGAAGCTTGTGACAGCGCACTTCCTTTTAGGGGAAGCAAAAGTCATATTCTTCTTCACTGCAGAGGAGAGGGTGGATTTCAGGGACCTTGTGAAGGACCTTGTGGCAGTATTCAGGATGAGGATTGAATTAAGGCAGATAGGAGTGCGCGATGAGTCACGGCTCCTTGGAGGCCTCAGCGTCTGCGGGCGCGACTACTGCTGCCACTCCATCACGAGCAATTTAGAGACTGTTACGATAAAGATGGCGAAGGAACAGAACCTTTCCCTGAACAGCATGAAGATATCCGGGCCGTGCGGGCGCCTTCTATGCTGCCTGGCATATGAGTACAGGTATTATCTGGAAGAAAAGGCAGCATGTCCCCCTGAGGGAACGAGAATCAGGATAGGGCATGAGCTGTGGAAAGTAACGGAGGTTAACATACTTTCTCGCAAGCTGACGCTCCAGGGCTCAGAAGGCCAGAGCATGTACATCCCGTTTGATGATGTTGAATACAACAGTGAGACCGGCTACTGGGATGTAAGGGAGGAATTCCTCGAGGCTTTCCTCTCATAGCCTTAAATTCATCTGTCATAGAAAGATAATAAAAAGTATTGACGAAAATTATACTATTATGATAACTTGACTAACGCTGTCGGAAATCATGCTGATGCTATCCTGCAGCGAATATGATAACTATTATTCTTGGAGGAAATAAAGTGGCAAAGAAATCCGCTCAGAGAAGCGAACGCAGGAATCAGGCACGCAGAATGCTTAACCGTGCTGCAAAGAGCAAGGTGAGAACTTCCATAAAGAAATTTGATGCAGCTGTTCTGGCAAATGACAAGGAATCAGCAACAGCTCTTATGAAGGAAAGCTTCAAGCTTCTTGACAGTGCAGTGAACAAGGGTGTAATGCATCGCAATACTGTTGACAGAAAAAAGAGCAGAATGGCTCATGCATATAACAAGCTTGCTTAATTCAGACGGGGTGTAGGATATGGACGAGAAACTTACGAAGGCAACGATCATTGAGAATCTGCATAACAAACTTGGCCTTAATAGGACTGAAATCCATATGGTAATTGACGAGCTCTTTGAGGAAATCAAGGACGGACTCAAGGATGACAGGGTTATCGAGCTCCGCGGGTTTGGAACGTTTGAGGTCCGCACGAGGAAGGGCCGCGAGAAGGCCAGAAATCCCAAGACAGGGGAACTTGTTGCAGTAGATAAGCATGGAGTCGCAATATTCCGTCCTGGAAAGGAGCTGAAGGAGTTCGTATGGAACATCCGCACAGCTAAGGATCTTGGTTGATTTCAGGAGATAAAGGCTTGAAAAATGAGAAGGAAAGGAGCCTCAGGACTGTGTGTTCTGAGGTTCTTGTATTATTAACAGCCACATTCGTATTTTCCCTGGCATTCCCGGGCTTCACGCTTTCTGAGGGCCTCGGGTTCATATCATTTTTCGTACTGATCCCGGTATTCGCTGTAATCAGGAACACGAGCTGGAAGCTGATTGCCCCTTACGGCTTTTTCTTCGGCTTCATGTACTACATGTTCTTCTGTTACTGGCTCACGACATTCCATCCGCTTGCAATTCTGATAGTTCCCATAATAAAGGGCGCTGAGATGCTCATCCTGTTTCCTGCCCTGAAAGCAGCGGATGCGCTTTTTAAAAAGAAGGGGTACATCGTCCAGGCATTCATATGGGTTGCATATGCATACCTCTCACAGTCCTGGTTCGCAGGCTTTCCATATGGCACGATCTGCTACGCGCTCTATAAATACCTTCCTCTCATCCAGATTGCAGACATTACAGGAATATGGGCCATAGTATTGTTGCAGGTGCTTCCGCAGGCATACATCGGTGCCTATATAATGGACAGGATAAATGGCACTGCAGACACAGTTAAGAAGTATGTAATGTCCAATCTGGCTGTAATCATAATTTATGCCATATTAGTAATCTCAACGCTTGTTTACGGCTTTGTAAAGGTAAATGAATGGAGCAATAAGGAGCCTGACCGCATCTGGCGTGTTGCAACCGTGCAGCATAATCACGACTCATGGAAGGGGGGCATCACTACATACAGAAGGAATTTCAATAACCTCAAGCGCTACACGCTGGAGGCTATAACGAAGGATCCGGATATCGTAGTATGGTCCGAGACAGCATTCGTTCCATCAATTGACTGGAACCTGAGATTCGACTATGAGGGGAACCACGAAATGAGAGCTCTTGTAAAGGAGTTCGTAGACTTCGCAGAGGCCCTCCCTGTGCCTCTTCTCACAGGAAATGCTGACGGGGCTGTCATAGATGAGAGTGCAGGCCCTGTCCTGGAAGATGGCACGCAGAACAGGAAGGATTATAACAGCGTAGTCCTGTTTGAGGACGGAGAGCTGAAGGATAAGTACCGCAAACAGCATTTAGTGCCATTTACCGAGCACTTTCCATACGAGAAGCAGCTTCCCTGGCTTTATAATCTCTTGCTTGCCAATGACTATAACTGGTGGGAAAAAGGAGAAGAGAGCATTGTCTTTGAATCTGATGGCATCAGATTCTCAACTCCGATCTGCTTTGAGGACGTATTCGGATATCTTTCTGCAGATTTCGTAAGAAACGGAGCGGATCTTATCATCAACATGACCAATGACAACTGGTCGGGAACAGTCGTGGCAGAGAAACAGCATGCTTACATGGCAGTTTTCCGCTCGATAGAGACGCGCAAGAGCATGGTAAGGGGAACAAACAGCGGCTATACCTGCATGATAACCCCCGACGGGCGCCTTCATGACCCGATGAGGCCTTTCTGGATGGGCTACCATATCTATGAGGTTCCTGTCTACGAAGGAGGTGAAAATACGTTCTACGTAGAACATACCGAGCTCTTTGCGTATATTGCAATATGGGTATCCATTGCAGCTCTGGCAGCAGGGTCTGCATGGAAGATATATCTTTCAATCAAGGGCAGAAAGAATGACTAAATGCGCCCTCATTGTGATAGGCACTGAGCTTACACGCGGAATAATTGCTGATAAGCATGGCGTTCTGGTCTCCAGAGAGATGACGCATATCGGGGTACATGTCTCTGAGATTGTAGCTGTTCCGGATGACGGCTCTGTCACCGGGATATTGAAGGCCATCAAGAAGAATAATGATATCATCATCGTCACCGGCGGCCTCGGGCCTACCCAGGATGATATCACAAGGAGATGCATTGCAGAGGCATTCAATACAACGCTTGTAAGGAATGAGGACTGTATAAGGGAGCTTAAAAAGAGAGTCGGAGATGAAAGATTATCAGGAGCTAATGAGAAGCAGGCATACATCCCCGACGGCTTTACAGTCATGCCCAACCCGAATGGTACAGCCCCCGGCTTCTACGGCTCTGATGAAGAGGCTTTCTGCTTTGCTCTCCCCGGGCCCCCTCGTGAGATGGAGCCGATGTTCATATCCTGTGTCATTCCAAAGGTAAAGGAGATTCTCGGGCTCAGGGAAGCAGAAAGACATGAGTACACATCGTTCATAACAGCCGAGGCTCTTTTGGGAGAGCTTACATCGCAATATCCTGAAATAGAGTGGGGAACAAGGTTCCAGGATTATCAGATAAGCCTCTATGCATCAACTGATGACAAGAAGGCCCTTGATAGCGCTGTTAGGGAACTTAAGTTAAAGCTCGGGCCATACAGGATCGTAGAGGGAAGTACTACAGCCCTGGATATCCTTATAGACACTCTGAAGCTGCATAATGCCAGGATATCAGCAGCAGAGAGCTGTACGGGAGGACTTCTCTCTGAAATCCTGACAGAGAGAGCCGGCTCAAGTGAGTTCTTCCTTGGCTCTGTCGTCTCCTACAGCAATGAGATGAAAACAGATGCGCTGGATGTGAAAGAAGAGACAGTGAAAAGGCACGGAGCAGTATCTGAGGAGTGTGCTATCCAGATGGCAGAAGGAGCGCTTCTTCTTGCAAAATCCGATTACGCTGTTTCCATAACAGGGGTTGCAGGCCCTGACAGAAGCGAGGAAAAGGATGTGGGGACCGTCTCTTTCGGCTTTGCATCAAAAGAGAGAAAGAGTGAGGCCTTCACTCTTCGCTTTACATCCTGGGGACGCTCATCGGTAAGAAGAAAGGCAGCAGTCACAGCGCTATTATTCCTTTCTGCATACATCAGGGGGGAAGATATAAAGAGCCTTGCAGGAAAGTGGAGTAATATATGAGTTTTGAGAATGTAGCGGAATATCTGAGAGAGAGGGGATACTCAGAGCGCATAAGGCTCTTTGATGTCTCGAGTGCAACTGTAGCCCTTGCTGCAAAAGCACTCGGGTGTGAGGAAGCGCTCATTGCAAAGAGCATTGCGTTCAAGAGCCCCGGCGGTGCCATCATACTGGTTACGGCAGGGGATACGAAGATAAACAGCGGCGCATTCAAGCGCTGTTTCGGCTTTAAGCCATCGATGACAGGCCCTGATGAGACAGAGAGGATAACAGGGCATAAGAGGGGAGGAGTATGTCCTTTTGCGCTTCCAGAGGGTGTTGATGTATACCTCGATGAGTCCTTGAAGCGTTTTGAGACAGTATATCCTGCTGCAGGCAGTTCAAACAGCGCAGTAAGCTTATCTCCTGATGAGCTTTATGAGATTTCAGGATCCAAAGCCTGGGTACAGGCTGCTCAAATCATAAAAGAGAAAGAAGAGTCACTTCTCTACTGTGTTGACAATCGGCAAAATGGGTAATATAGTTTTAGCAGTTAAGGAACTAAATCCCTTTTTAAATCAAGAAATCTATTTTCGATATAAGAAAATTAATCCTAATGTTAAATGGAGTTTTACTCAATGTCTGATGAGACAGTAAACGTAAATCAGGAAGCAGAGGGCACCACTGAAATCAAGAAAAAGCGTGGAAGGCCAAGAAAGCAGGTATCTGAAGTCCAGGAAAATGCTTCTGTAAAAGAAGAGAGCGGTGCTGAGGAAAATGACGGCACAGCGAAAAAAGTATTCCGCATAGCAAGATCTCCAAAGATCAAGGTAAAGATCAAAGAGGAAGAGACGCAGGATAAGAATCCCGAACTTCCGTTCTTTTTTGCTGAAAGCGGGGAAAGTGAAAGCGATTCCTCTTCTGATGGGCTCTCTGCGGATGAAAGTGCTATGCCGGATAGTCCTGCAGAATCTGTTCAAATGCAGGAAAGAGAAGAGACTGCAGAGACTTCAGAGAGCAAGGAAGAGGGCGCAGATGCCAGGAAGAAATACGATAAATACGAGCGCTATAAGAACAAGAAGGGCGGGAAGAAGAGAGAGGAGTATCCTCTGGAAGTGAACCTGGAAGAGAATCCTGATGCCCCCAGGATGTTCTTATCCGTGCTTACTACTCAGAATATAGATCAGCTGAGGGAAAGAGCAAGGAACATGGGCTTAAGCGAGGATGTGATTCTGGACTCGCGAAAAACTGATCTGATCTATAAGATATGCCGCATGCACTCACAGAGCGGCGGAGCGCTTCTTGCAGAAGGAATCCTTGATATCATACAGGAAGGGGCATATGGATACCTCAGGTATGCAGTGAATAACTACCTTCCCGGCGGTGAGGATGTATATGTATCTGCTCCTATTATCAAGGCAACAGGATTAAAGACGGGAGATACTGTATATGGCCAGATCCGTGCCCCGAGGGACGGGGAGAAGGCTGCTGCCATGATCAAGGTCTTCAAGGTAAACGGAGAGGAGCCTAAGATGGCCAAGATCCGTGCTCCGTTTGACAGCCTTACGCCGCTCTTTCCGGATGAGAGGCTTCACCTGGAAGTTCTCGAGGATAAAAAGCCAAGTGATCTCTCTACAAGAGTCGTTGACCTTTTCTGCCCGATTGGAAAAGGACAGAGGTCCATCATTGTAGCTCCTCCGAGAACCGGCAAGACAGTTCTGATGCAGAAGATTGCAAATGCTATCTCTACAAACCATCCTGAGGTGCACCTCATAGTCCTCTTAGTGGATGAGAGGCCTGAGGAAGTTACGGACATGCGCCGCAATGTAAAGGCAGAGGTCGTTGCATCCACATTCGATGAGCAGGCAACGCACCATGTGCAGGTTGCTGAGATGGTAATCGAGAAGGCAAAGAGACTGGTTGAGTACAAGAAGGATGTCGTAATCCTTCTGGATTCCATCACGCGTCTTGCCCGTGCATATAACCAGACGGTTCCAGCTTCTGGAAAGATCCTCTCTGGCGGTGTTGACTCAAATGCCCTGCATAAGCCCAAGAGGTTTTTCGGAGCGGCAAGGAACATAGAGCAGGGCGGAAGCCTCACTATAATATCGACAGCTCTGATCGAGACGGGATCCAGGATGGATGAAGTCATATTTGAGGAATTCAAGGGAACGGGCAACAATGAGATCGTCCTTGACAGGAAGATGGCAGATAACCGCAAGTTCCCGGCTATCAACATCAAGAAGAGCGGAACGCGCCGTGATGACCTTCTGCTGAGCGAGGATGTCCTGACCAGAGTATTCCTCCTGCGTACTGCATTTGGCAATCTTGATGATATGGACATGTCCGTATCTCTTATTGACAAAATGAAGAAAAATAACAACAATAAGGAGTTCCTTGACAGTATGAACGCAGCGAGCGTGAGTGCTGCGAGGAATTAGCCAGACGTACCCTTTCTGTGAAAGCAGAGAGAATTACATAGACCGGAGGAATAAGATGAAGAAGGATATCCATCCAAAATATGAGTTACAGGAGATTCGCTGCTCATGTGGCAACGTAATCAAGACAAAGAGTACGAGCAAGAACCTTGCAGTTGAAATCTGCTCTGCATGCCACCCGTTCTTTACAGGCACACAGAAGCTCGTTGATACAACTGGAAGAGTTGAACGCTTCAACAAGAGATATAATAGAAGCAGCAACTGATTCTGCTATATCAGCACTTAGCTCCTTCAGAGATTTCTGGGGGAGTATTTTTTTGCCTTTTCTGAGCCGGTGGACATCAATACTGATTGTTCTTACAATTAACTAAATTCTTGCTTAGGTGCCTAAATGGATGTAATTATTTAAGGTAGGAGTTTTTTATGTATAGGGTTCTTGTTCATCATCGGAATGAATACGGAAAGGAGCCGGAGATTGTCGTTGACGTGCCTGGCGTGATGACGATTCTGGGCTCATATTCTGATTTCTGCGATGGCTATGCGCTGATGTGCACGAATACTCAGGGCCTTCGCCTTGCCATATCCCGCCGTCAAGACAGCACAGTAAAGGTCTATAACCATACGATACAGGATCGCAAGAAGTTCCAGCTTGCTGGTCTTAAGTGCAAAAGCGATGATAAATGGATCAGCACAGTAAAGGCTGTCTTCATATCCTTGCAGCATGACGGGGTAACGCTTCCAGGGATGGATATAAGCATCACAGGCAGGACTGCACACTCAGATTACGATACTCTTTCTGCTGCTGTTGCCGCAGGATTTTTAATTGCATTCAATGAGCTTTTGAATCTGAACCTGAACCTGAACGACATGATGAGGATCGCACATGCTGCGAACGCATACTCCCACGGCTCCTCGCGCCTGAGGGACCTTTTGACGCTGTTCATCATAAAGAAGAAGGAGCTGGTTCTGTTTGATCTCGATACATATAACTACGAGACGATGGAGAATCCTTTCGATAACGATAAGATCACGACATACATCCTTGACTGCGGCATCCCCAAGAACATCCTCTATGAGGAGGAGCGCAAGGTCCAGGAGATTACGAAAGATACAATGGAGACTCTTCGATGCTCTCTAGAGAAAGGAATCAAGCTTCGTGACTACAGCACAAGGGAACTTAAATTCAAGCGGGGCCTGGCTCCTGAGAACGCTCTCAGGTATGCAAATTTCACGCTCTCTGAGGCATCGCGCACTCTTAAGGCATGGGACTCTCTGAAGCATTCAGATCATAATCAGTTTGCAAAGATTCTTCTTGAGCAGCAGGATGGCATATATGAGGATCTGGAAGTAACGAGCCCTGAGGTTGAGTGGCTCATAAAGAGGACTAATGAGAATCCTCATGTATATGCAGCTTCCCTTATAAGCATGGGACTGAGCGGCCACATACTCGTAGTTGGCAAGAGGGGACTGGCTGAGCAGTTTGAGGAAAAGCTCAATGAGTATGAGAGGATATTTGACTTCAATGCAACGCTCCGTCCGTTTTCCCCTACAGGCGGGGTAAGGATAATAAGGGATGACGATTCTATTAGTTAACGATGACGGAATAGACGCAGAAGGCATAAAGGCCCTTGAAGATGTCCTCTCCTGCACTCATGAGGTCTGGGTGAGCGCACCAAAGCGCCAGATGAGCGGCATGAGCCATGCCATGACGATGCATGGCAGGATTGATATAGAGAGAAGGGGCAGGATGCGCTATGCAGTAGCAGGAACTCCTGCAGACTGCATCCTCTATGCCAGATGCTATCGCGAGGCGCTCTTTCCTCATGATCCGGATCTTGTGATTTCAGGAATCAACAACGGCTATAATCTTGCAACGGACATAACGTATTCAGGAACCTGCGGGGCATCGCGGGAGGCAGTTTATTCAGGATGGAAGTCAATGGCAGTCTCCTCTGGTGGCTGTGACTTTGTCAGAGCCGCCGGGTTTCTGAGAGACAACCTTGATAAGCTTTATTCTGCCCTTGATGATAAAAGCTTTATAAACATCAACTTCCCGAAGAACTTCAATGGAGAGATGAAGCTTACAATCCCGGGTGAGCTGAGGTACAGCGATAATGTCACCTTGCTTGAAGATAATGGTGATATTATCTCAGTTCGTATTGAGAGTACAGAGAGAACAGATATCCATGTTGATGGATATTTAAATGACACGGAGGCATGCCGCATGGGCTATGCATCAGTGTCTTCTGTGACTGTGATAAACAAAAGCAGCACTTCCGGCTTTAACGCCCTCATGGAGCATTACAAGTGAAATGGGAAGAGCTCTGCTTTCGCTGCGGCCTCTGCTGCCGCGAAAAGACCGTCACTGAGGATTACCTGATCTTTTCAGACTCTGTATGCTCTTTCCTTGACAGCAAGACCAGGCTCTGCACTGTCTACAAAGAGAGATTCAGGAAGTGCAAGCGGTGCCTGAAAGTCACTCCGCTCAGGGCCATGACAGCTTGCTTCCTTCCTCCGACATGTGCCTATGTGATGTGGGCAAAAAGGCATCATATCCGCTTTTCCAAAACGAGGGAAGTCGTCTTTTCTGACTGCTTATAGTGCAGGCTATAAGCTTGACGATGTTATTAAATACGGCTAACTTTAGTACGAGATGAGGACAGCTCCAGATGGATAGATATATATATTTAGATAATAATGCGACGACAGAAATGGCTCCCGAGGTAAAGGAAGCTATGAGAGAGAATGAGGATCTCTACGCCAATGCATCGAGCATGCACAAGATGGGGCGTGATGCAGAGAGTGCGATTGCATGGGCCAGAGGGGAAGTAAAAGCCCTGCTTTCTGCTGATCATGATAACGAAATCTACTTCAATTCAGGTTCCACAGAGGGAAACAACACAGTATTCAATATATTCCGCGATTTAATCGATGACGGGAGCAAGCGTGACAGGATCCTTCTTTCTGCTGTAGAGCATCCTGCAAGCATTGAGACTGCAAAGTACCTTCAAGGCAAGGGCTATAAAATAGAGTATATCCCGGTTGATAAAGTGGGAATGGTTGACCTTGCTTCCTTCAAGAAGATGATAGGGCCTGATGTAGCACTTGTGTCTGTGATGCTTGCAAACAATGAATCAGGAGTCATACAGCCAGTTAAGAAGGTATCAGAGATTGCAAGGAAGGCTGGCTCTTATATCCACACTGATGCAACCCAGGCGATTGGAAAGATAGAAGTGGATGTCAACGCTCTTGATGTTGACTACCTCACGCTCTCAGCTCATAAGTTCTATGGCCCGAAGGGAGTGGGAGCACTGTATATAAGACGTGGAGTTCCACGAACCCCTCTCCTTCACGGCGGACACCAGGAAGGAGGAGAGAGGGCAGGAACTTATAATACGCAGGCAATAATAGGGCTTGGAAAGGCTTCTGAGCTTGCCAGGCTTGGAGTGGATAAGGAAAGAAAGATGCTCTGGCAGATGCGCTCTGCGCTCAAAAAGGGCATAGAAGAGAGGATTGAGGGTGTCGTTTTCAATGGCTCTGATGATTATGAGACAGCACTGCCCGGAACTCTCGATGTCTCATTTGCCTCGGCAGAAGGAGAAAGCATACTCCTCTATCTTGATATGGAAGGAATAGAGGTATCTACGGGAAGTGCATGCGCATCCGGTTCCCTTGAGCCAAGCTATGTGCTCCTTGCATCCGGACTGGACATAGAGCTTGCTCATGGCTCGATAAGATTCTCATTCGGACGCTATAATACAATGGAAGAAGTAGAGTATGTTCTGGAGAAGCTTGCTCCTGTTATCGAGAAGATAAGAAAGATGAGCACTAGGAAGGTAAAATAAGATGGCAAACAGTTTTATGTCACAATGGGTATATACGGATACAGTCAAGGATCATTTTATGAATCCAAGGAACATCTGGAGTGAAGAGGATGAATTCCAGGCCGATGGAGTTGGCGAAGTCGGGTCCCTGGCCTGCGGAGACCAGATGAGGGTCGGCATAAAGGTAAAGGGCAATAAAATCACGGATATCAGGTGGCTTACATATGGCTGTGCATCAGCAATTGCAAGCACGTCCATGATGAGTGAGATGGCAATAGGGATGACTCTTGAGGAGGCCTACAATCTGAGGCCGGATGATGTGACGGAGAAGCTCGGGGGGCTTCCTGAGCATAAGTTCCACTGCTCGGTGCTCGGGGATAAGGCACTGAGGGCAGCCATTGATGACTACCTTGAGAGAAATGGCCTTGATAACCCTTACAAGGCTACGGTTGCAAGGATTGTCTGTGAGTGCAAGGGAGTTACCGATCAGATGATAGAAGAGCTTGTAAAGACTGATCAGGCCACCACACTCGAGGATGTCATAAGGCTCACAGGAGCTGCAACAGGCTGCGGAAAGTGCAAGGAAAGGATAGCCGCAGAGCTCTCAGAGCTCTTGCACATATACAGTAAGCAGCCATGATTTCAATCTATAAGGAAGCGGTAAGGGATGCGCTCTATCCCAGGAAGAACGGGGTAATAACGAAAAGGAACAAGTCCCTCTCCGTATCTTCTGTCAGAGAAATGGATGCTCATGCTGTCAGGGCACTGAGAAAGAGCTTAAGGCTCTCGCTCAGTGTCTTTGCAGAGGTCCTTGGCGTGAGTGCAAAGACTCTTGAGGCATGGGAAGCTGGAACAAACAGTCCATCAGGGCCAGCACTGCGCCTGATGAACCTCATCAAGGCCAATCCGGATCTTCTTATCGACACAGGAATCATAAAAGAGAGCTTCAGATAGCATTGTATACGCTCGATCCTATGAACTCCCTTAGAATCGAATCGGAGGGAACCAAAGTCGAATCTATGGGAGAGATAAAGGCCAGGAAGGATAAGAGACGCTGTGCAAGGCTATATGCATCCTTTCCATCCTTTTTTACCATCCTTAAAAGCGGCACCGCCTTTGGTGCAAGGACTGCAAGCTCATAGTCAAGTGCGCTGTTGATCATGACATCAGCATTGTTCTGGTAAGGGAAGATGTGGTTCTTCTCTCCGCGCTCAACGCTTTGCCAGCGCGAGAGGGTATCCAAGGCATCAAAGCCGCGTGTCCTGTTGTCGCGTACCATGCGCCTTATTATCCTGTTATCGGTAGTGCTGATCCGGGTATTTGAGTCTATATTCAAGAGCGAGAGCGCAGAGATGTAGATCTTAAAGCTCAATGCATCATCAAGCTCTGGAAGAAGATGAGGATTAAGGCCATGGATGCCCTCAATTACGAGATACGCATCATCATCCATCCTGTATCCTTCCTTGCTGAATGTTGTCTTCTGCTCCTTGAATGAGAATGAGGGAATGTGAACTTCCTCTCCCTTTATGAAGGCATCTGCCTGCTCTCTGAATAAATCCAGACGCAGGGCTTCGAGCACCTCATAGTCATAGTCTCCGCTCTCATCGCGTGGCACTTCAGCGCGTGGCTTATAGTAGTCATCCAGGCTTATCTTGATGGCTTTCTTTCCCATGATCCTCAGCTCATCTGAGAGCTTTAAGCTGAAAGTAGTCTTCCCGGAGGACGAAGGTCCTGCGATGAATATGATCTTCGCATTCTTCTTGTTCAGGATCATGTCAGCTATCTTGATGATCTTCCTTCTCTGCTGGGCTTCCATGAGGAGGATGTCATGGCCTATCTGTCCTGTTGCAATGCTGTTGTTGAGCTCCCCGATTGAGCGTATCGCAAGCGTCTCCTCATTCTTGCGGCTTTCTTCAAATATTGAGAAGAGAAGGGGATTGTCAGCAAATGGTGTGATTTTCCCTATTGAGCGGGACTGCGGATAGCGCAGGAGGAGCCCGTCCTCATATGCCCTGAGCTCCCAGACGGTCAAGAGGGAGAAATCAGGGAGAACTGGCTCTGTATGCAGCTGGCAGTAGGAGCCGCACTTATTGAAGTCATATCCTATGCTGTTCATGGACTCAAGGAGGAGTGCAGTCGCACTCTCCTTTGTCTTTTCAGCATACTCAAGTGCCTCCTCATGGCTCAGGCTTACTTTCTCAATCCTTTCTTTCCTGCTGACGGCCTCAGTCATCTTCTCACGGAGCAAGGCGATATCGAATGGATCAGAGTCTTCGTAGCGGAAGAAATAGCCATCCCCGAGGCTGTGCCCGATGACTAAGGACCTCTCAGGATATGCCATGCGCGATGCGTAGGATAAAAGGAGAGTAAGAGTCCTTCTGTAAATCCTCTTTCCAAGGGATGAGAAAAGATGAACGCTCTCTACATCCGCGCTCCCGACTATTCTTTGAGAAAGAGATGTGAGCTTGCCGTTGACAAGGACTCCGACAGTGGGATTGTCTTCATATTTCTTATCCCCATAGTCCACGATACTCTTGTATTCACTGAGGAATATGACGCTCTTCATCACGCCATCTACTTTTACATTGATCTCATCCATACAGAAAGGATAGCATCAAAAAGTTCCATTGTCGAATAACAGGCTCCTGATTATAATTTAAAGCCGATGAGTATTCTTTATGTGGATCTGGAAAGGAAAAGGATAAGCACAGATAAGGACAGGGATGAAAAAGGCTACCTTCTTCTGAAGGCCCTGACAGAAGAAAAGGAAAACTGCATAGCATTCTCAGCCCTTGGAAGCGATGCAATAAGATTCAAAGGGGCAAGTTCCTCTGTCTATGCTTTTTACTCTCCCTTGAGAAGGAAGGTTCACTATGGCCACACGAGCTCATCGTTTTCGTTCGTGCTCTACACTCTTGGCTACTCAGCGCTCGTAATAACAGGAAAGTCGGATGTCCTTTGCTATATATCCATCAGGGGAAATGCCATTGAAATAAGGGAATGTCCTGACCTGAAAGGCTCTTCCTATGATTTCATCAGGCGCAAGATAAAGGAAAAGGAGAGCGACATCGTGATTGCAACCGGGCCTGCAGCGGATAAGAACATTGAAATTGCAGCGCTGTATGATGAGTACGGAGAACTTGGCAGGGCAGGCTTTGGCTTCGCATTCTCGCGCCTCAATCTCAAGGCCATAGCATTTCAGTCATTGATTCCCAGGAGAAGGGAAAGCGAGGAAGGAAGGAAATACAAGAAAGCGATAGAAAAATCATCATTTGCCAGGACTCTCAAGCGTGAGAGCACTACAAGCTGGATAAAGAGCGCAGAGAGCTGTGGCTTTCTTGCAATAGAGAACTTCACAAGACGCCATGACAGGAGAGCAGTTTTCTTAGATGGAACTCTTTTACAGGAGGAAGCCGGTGTTTACAGCATCTCCTGCAATGACTGTGCTGTCTCATGCAGGAGGATGCTTAAGGATGGAACACTGGCACCAGACCTGGCTGCAACACTTGCACTTGGCCCGATGCTGGGAATATTTTCGTATGAGAAAATAACAGAGCTGAGGAACGCAGTATTCTCTGCAGGCCTTGAGAGCATTGAGGCATCTGCCATGCTGGCCTCTGCCCATCCTGGCTATGAGGAGTGCCTTGAGAGAATCAGGATGTATAACGGAGAGAAATACGACTCATACAGAATCGGGGGCATCTCTCCTCTTTTTGACATCAGGGGAACAGGGGAGGCCGCTCTTTTCATGATTCTTGGAGATTCTGAGATTCCGTATTACTCACTCTTTGCTCCGATGCGGATTAAGAGCAACAGGATAAGTGCAATCCTTGCTCTCTTTGAGAGGATATACCGCTATGCACTCTCATCGCGCGGTCTTCCTGTGAAAGGCTCATACGCAGCCTATATTTCAAGGATTCCGAAAGCAGCATATCTGAGCGCGCCTCTCCTCCGCTCATGCCTTGAGCATATCACCATGTTCTCCCTTCCTGCTAAGACGCTTATAAAGGAAGGCCTTGAGATAATAAACGAACTGGGAGAGGACGAAAATGCTATCCCGGATCATTTCATCTACACATCCTCATCAAGCGTTGAAGATACGACTGTAAAGCCTGCAAGGCTCTTAGAGTGCTACTATAAGGAAAAATCAAGGCTTGAGAGTAAGTACCTTGATACTCTTTAAGGAAGGAAAAGAAAGAAGTTCTATCCTGTTCTCATACAGCATTCCGATGCTCTTTCTTCCATCCCGTGGACGCGATGGACTTCCCGGATTGAAATATATTATTCCGCTATCCTCTTCAAGGCAGCCTATGTGAGTATGCCCCATTATGTAAATGTCGCCTTCCTTCAGCCCAAGCTGCTCAGGCTCATAGAAGCAGTCTCCATGCGTGATGACAACACGCCTTGAATTCCATTCGAAGGCTAACATCAGGGGAGGCCTTCTCATAAGTGTATATTCGCAGTATCTGTCAGAGTTTCCAAGAACAGTTCTGAAAGAGGTATTAGCTGCATCTATTTCCATTTTCGCAGTCGGACAGAAGTCCCCTGCTGAGATAATCTCATCAAGAAAGAGGCGCTCCTTGATTCCTGTTATCTTCTTGAAAGCCTCCTCATCCCCATGCAGATCTGAGCAAATCAGGTAGTTCACAGAAATGAATTATACACCAGAAAAGGCTCCAGGAATAATTATTGGACATCAAGGTAATGATAGTTGACAGAGCCACCGGGAATAAGATTGAATTGAAGAGGGAAAAGAAAATTCAAATTAAAGGAGTTTTTATGATTAAATCCTTACATTGTAATAAATTGATGGGGGGGCAGTCCTAATTCTCCTTCTTGCCTCTCTTCTTGTTGTATCGTGTAATCCATCTTCAGATGATCTGACTGACACAGACACACCAGATTATGAGATTGATGATGACAATGAAACCTGGCTCATTTACACTGCCGAGGGGCTTACACGCTGGAATATAGTAGCACAAACAGACCAAACTCTCAGTGCCAGGCTTAAGGCAGATATTACGCTTGTTACTGATGAATATAACAACTGGTTGCCGGTAGGCACTGAGGATGCTCCATACACAGGCTCATTTGACGGCGCGGGGTACTCCATAACGGGCATTAAGGCATCTTCAAGCTCAGATTATGTTGGCATGTTCGGCTATATAGGTTCTGATGGAACAGTAAAGGATCTTGGACTTATAAAGGCTGACATATCTGGTGATGGTTATGTTGGTGCCATCGCTGGATACAACGAAGGAACCATCATAGCCTGCTATAGCGAGGATAGCAAGGTAGAAGGTGATTACTATGTCGGCGGCATCGCTGGATATAACTATAACTATAGCTATAATTTCACTGGCGATACCATTATCAATGATAAAGGAAAAGTTCTTTACAGTTATTCAGATGCTGATGTTTCTGGAAGTCAATATGTCGGCGGCATTGTCGGATATAACACCGATTATGCAACTGTTGCTGCATGTTATTTCACAGGAAGCCTTGATGGAACATCGTGTGTTGGCGGGATAGTTGGATTCAACTATGGTGTGTATTTAGACAGTGCGCCTGGCAATGTTATTGATGTCGGCTATGTTTATGCCTGCTATTCTGAAGCTGCAATTGAAAACAGCAGTGGAAAAAATTACATAGGAGGGATAGTTGGAAGAAATCACATTAATCATGGCCGCGTATACAATTCCTATTACACAACAGTCGCTATACCTTATGCCTGTGGCGCCCTTTCTGGTAGTGCAGGTACCAGCGGCACAGATGAAACCTGCTCCCAAGTTGGTTCATATGCAGATGCTGTAAGCGATATGAATCAGTGTTTATCTGATAACGGATTCACTGATTACATGTATGCTGACTCTTCAGTGGTAAGCCTGGAAAAAGTCGCGAATTCCGAACTTTCTGAATAATCCTCATTGGCCAAAGGATTTTTCTCTTTGATCTTAGGCTCCCTTCATTCATATTGGGTGAGGGGAGTTTTCATCTCTTCAGACACTATGCTTTTTGAGCTGGGTAAATGGTTTGGCGTCCTTGTTGACGCTATATGGAAATACATCAAAACAATATAAGTTTTAAATGACTTTTATTCTCTGCTGTGGTATCTTCTAATCAAGGGTAATGTTATGAAAGAAGAGCGATTAGTGATGAATGATGGTCATAATCTGTTTTATCGTATCTGGGATGTTGATAATCCCAGGGCAACTGTGCATATTAACCATGGCATGGCCGAGCACAGTCTGCGCTATGATGATTTTGCACGATTTTTAAACAGCCATAGATTTGCAGTTTATGCACAGGACCACAGAGGCCATGGATATACGGCAGCAGAGGATGAAAGGGGTTGGTTCAGTGAGAGCGCCGGATGGTCCCTTGTAGCAGAGGATGCGCACGCTCTTGATCTCAAGATCATGAAGGATTATCCGGATGTGAAGCACTTTCTCTTCGGGCACTCCATGGGCTCATTCATCGCCCGCATATTAATAGAGCGCTACAGCGCTGACTATGATGGGGCCATCATATGCGGAACTGGCGCTCATCAGGGTCTTTTGGGAAAGGCCGGGCAGATGATTGCCAGGCATCATGTAAGGAAATGGGGCTCCAGGATGAGGGACCCCAGGATGGACATGCTCATCTTCTCCTCATACAATAAGCGCTTCAAGGAAGAAGGGAAGTTTGCATGGCTTTCACGCGATGGCAGGGAAGTGGAGAAATATATTGAAGATCCGCTTTGCGGCTTTGTATGCTCTTCCAAGTTCTATGATGATTTAATTGAGCTTTCAAACCATGCTAATGATAAAAAAGCTGTAAAAGGCATTCGCAAAAATCTTCCGCTGTTCATAATAAGCGGAGCAGATGATCCTGTCGGAGGATATTCAAAAGGCGTGAGGAAGGTGTCTGAGCTATACAGGAAGGGAGGGCTTGAAAACGTTGATGTGAAGCTGTACGATGGCGCAAGACATGAGATTCTCAACGAGACAAACAGAAGCGAAGTATACAGCGACATACTTTCTTTTCTTGCATAAGGACTTAATATGAAAAAGGACAAGGAAGACAGGGCGCATTCAGAGAGGGTGCTCAGATTCAGAGTGTGGTGGAAGGACTATGCACGTGTCCTTCTCCTGGCACTTTCACGCGTCTCCAAGGACAGTGTAAGCATCCTTGCTTCCGGACTGGTATATTCAACCCTGATTTCCTTAATCCCGTGCATTGCGTTTTTGTTTGCAATCTTCTCGGCATTTGGCGTCCTTCAGACAGTCATGGCCATGCTTACAGCATTCCTGGTAGAAGTACTGGGTGAGATAAGCGGGATGGAAATCATAAATATGATTGAGACCTACACTGGCAATGCATTAAGCCTTGGAATATTCGGCGTGATATCATTTCTGATAACGAGCATACTCCTTATCGATAAGATATACACTGTGATGAACAGGATATTCCGCACCCAGCCCAGCACGGGAACAATCAGGCGCTTTACGACTTTCCTGACGCTTTTAATCGTAGCGGCGCTTCTTGCGGTAGTGTTCATTACGGTGCAGGGAAGAGTGGAGAGGACGCTTCAGAACTTCGTGCGAGATGACTTTGTCCTTGCATCCTCATCCATCTGGGAGAAAATAATGCTCCTTGGCACTTCATGGTTCGTGATATTCTCAATGATATTCTTCATGCCGAATACGAGAGTAAGGCTCTCAAGCGCACTTGTAGGCTCTGTTACAGGGCTTTTATCGGTTGAGGTATCGAGTGCAGTATTCGAACTTGTCATACTGCGCTCGGTAAAATACTCAGTAATCTACGGATCCTTTGCCTCGATATTCCTCGCACTGATCTATCTGTACATATTCTGGTTCATAATACTGGTTGCAGCCGAGATAGCATATGTCCATCAGTTCCGCCCGGACAAGGACCTAATAAAAGGACGCCCTGAAAGCCCGCTGTCCCAGATAAGCATGGGAATAAACCTGCTTCTGTTCATTGCGGATAACTATCGCTCTGGCCATGGGGCCACAACAGAGAATGAGATGGTAAAGAGCCTTTCTGTTCCGACCAGCAAGCTCTATGGCTATCTTAACTGCCTCGAAGGCGGCGGCTTCATAATGCCTGTTAATTCCCAGCGTACTGCATTCGTTCCGGCCATGCCCCTGGACAAGATCCGCCTTATAGATGTGCTCCATGCCCTCTACGGAAGCGAGAGAAAGGATGGGGAAGATATCCAGACGATGGGTGAGGCTGTTGCTGCAGAGCTTGAGGAGAAGGGCATCAAGGCCCTGAAGGACATTTCAATTGAGAACCTTATGGAGAGGCTATGATTCTGGAAAAGGAGAGTGCGGGCTCTCTTAATGGCTTTGAGTGGCCGAGCCTGCCTGATATCACTACAGGAGTTGTTAAGAAGGACTTTGATGAAGAGACTGGCCTCGGCCTTATTTTCATGAAGGATCCTCAGAGCCATGGGGATGCTATGGTTGCAATCACGCACTCAGTAGCAGCGCTAAGGGATAGTCATATCATATTCACAGCTTCCCTTGAGGCTCTTGATTTAAGAGCGCTTTCTGCGGCCCTCGGGAAAAGCGTCAAAAACCTTAAGAATGAGTACGGCGTAAAGGGCTTTCTTGCAGAGAGCAGAATCGTGCTCTATGGAAACGGAGAGAAGGAAGACCTCGGAGTCTATCTTGGATCTGAGAGAGATGAGGATGTTTTTTCTTTCCTCCGCGGCCTTTTTGAGGATTCGTTTGTAAGCTCAGATGATTCCTGGATCATCGAGTAGCTTTTCATAAACCGTAGTGTAAACCATCTCTCCCTTTATCCTGTCGCTTCTCATCAGTGCAAATGATGTAACGCTCTCATCAAAGCTTTCAAATGACGGAATATCCTGAGGGATGTAAGCATCACGCATAAGCGTTATATGAGGAATGAACTTTCTTTTCTCTAAGGCAAAGCCACGCTCTGAAAGAGCAGCGTGAAGAGAGAACTGAAGAGCCTCAAGATCTTCAGACCTCTCAGGCGAGAGGAAGTACGTTCTTCCATCCCTTCTTTTGAAATATCCTGTCTTCCCGCTGAGACTCAGAGTAAAAGGGGAAGATGAGATAGTTTCCATGGCCCTGACAATCCCTGCTGTCCGTTCTTCTTCCATCTGGCCAAGGAATTCGAGAGTGATATGGAAATTGCTCTTCCTGACGGGCCGTCCTTTTCTTGAAATCCTTTTTAAGGAGCTTGCAATATCTGCTATATAGCTCTTGCATTCTTCTGACAGATTAATTGCGATGAAAAGTCTCATAGCCAATTATAGGAAGATGTGAAAACAAAGGGCAATATCAGGCTTCCATGAGAAATTTCTGTCATTTTCAGAAGTTTTTGGTATTTGCAGAAGAGAGCAATTTTCTGCATCGAAAGTGACATTTTTTTCTTTTCAAACAGGAAAAAGTGACGTACAATCGGGGTATGGCAAAGTTGGTTTATCTGATTTTGCTGCTTCTTTTCATTATCATACCGGTATTCGGTTCATCGTTTTACATCGGCTTTGATCTAGCATCAGTCGATTCGTTCTTTGCAGATGGAAACAGAGTGAGTTTTGATCTCTCGTACCATTTCGCGGATTTCAGGATCTCCCTTCCCATTTCGTATTCATTCTGCCTCGATGATGATATCTCAGCACTTGATGTTGCGCTGAGAGTGGATGTGTATCCATTTACGCGCCTGAATCTCTTCTTCGGGGTGGATGCCGTGCGTTATGTGCGCTTCTTCGGCCTTGGGAGCCCGGAGGAGAGGAATCTGATCCTTACATCAATCCGCATGGGATATACCTTTGATCTTCCCTATTGCTATATCGAGCCGAGAATAGTCGCAGTGGATCCTGCGAGGATAAACGAGACTGAGACCGCGCTTTTAGATGACCACTTTCCCTTCTACTACGATTTCTATGTCGAGCTCTTAGTCGGAGTTCGCTTTTAGGAGGAAAAGGAAATGATGAAAAGATCGATTGAGTTAGCAAACCGTCTGATCGCGCTTATGATGATTTGTGTAATCATCGCATCCTGCAGCCTGAACATCTCAGGCCCTGAGGCAATAAGCGAGAGCATGCTCGTCTCCCGCTCTTCGCGCCTGCTGGAGCTGTACCTTGATGAGGTATCCGGCCTTATGACTGATGATGAGCTTCCCGGCTTTTCTGAAGCCCTTGCAAGAGGCTTCTCAGCCGAGGATGTCGCATCCAGGACCCTTGGGGAGGAAAACGGCAGGTCATACCTTGAGTTCACGCTCTATACGAATAGCTATGAGAGCGTTGATGAGGTTCTTGCATTTGCATCCACCCTTGCGCCGGAGGAAGATATCGAGGGCATCAGGGAGACCATCAGTGAGATGGAGGAAATGCTCTACGAGGATGCTGAGGTGATATCACGCGCGATGACAGCAGCAGAGAGGAAGACATTCTACTCAGAGCTTCGCAAGCTGGTAGTAAAGGCATCCGTGCTGTTTACTGCTGCAGTTGTCTATGCCTATGTTCCGAGCACTGTCTTCTGGGGAAAGGTTACTGCAGCAAGCGCAGTTGCAATCGCAGCAGGAATTCTGGCAGCTTCTTTCATGTCCCTGATAGAGTACTGGCAGACAGGATCCTCAAGTGTCACCTTCTCAGAGTGGGTGAGCGAGATATCGAGTGAGCCCACAGCTTCATGGGCTATTGCAAGCGGAGTAATCGCAACTAACTCTGCGATTGCGAAATCCGCAGTAACTGCATCCATAATCCTGATAGTATTCGCTATCTATGGAATCGCAGATGATTTAAAGCCTCTGTTAAAGGCTTATTCCTGAGAGGGCAAAGGGTTTTCAGCAGAAAGCCCTTTAACTTTGCTTTTTCATGTGCAATAATCCTTTCTATGAAAGACTTCAGAGACGAATTAATCAAGAACTTTGTTTATTACACTACATTCGATACCATGAGCAATCCCGGCCTGCTGGGAAAGAAAAGGCCTACCACGGAGGGCCAGACAGTTCTGCTTGAAGAACTTGTAAGAGAGCTTAAGGAATTAGGCATTGAGGCGTCGCTTGACCCGGCAAGTGTCGCTTGTGGCTTCATTAAGGGGAATACGCCGGGAGAGGCTAAGGCCTTCATGGCACATGTGGATACTGCTGATGATGTAATGGGGGATGGCGTAAAGGCCATAGTCCACGACTATGAGGGAGGCGATATCAGCCTGCCATCAGGCATTGTGCTGAAAGAAGAGGATAACCCGGGCCTGAAGAAGTACAAGGGAAGTAAGATTATAACAAGTGATGGCACAACGCTCCTTGGAAGCGATGACAAGGCAGGAATTGCCATTATAATGAGCGCTGCCAGATACCTTGTAGAGCATCCTGAGATCAAGCATCCGGATATCGAGATCTATTTCACGCCCGATGAGGAAACGGGTTCTGGAATGTATGCATTCCCCTATGAGAGAGTTAAAGCCGCATGCTGCTATACAGTGGATGGCTCAGCAGAAGGAAAGATTGAGACTGAGTGCTTTAACGCAGCGACTCTCAGCGTAACAGTATCAGGGGTCTCCATCCATCTTGGCTCTGCCCGCGGGGTAATGGTAAACGCACTGACAATCCTTTCTCAGATTGCATCAACGCTTCCTCAGGCAGAGAGTCCTGAGGCAACCGATGGCCGCTATGGCTATTACTGTGCGCAGAATATCAAGGGCACTGCAACGGAAGCAGGGATGCAGATATTCATAAGGGACCACGATGAGGATGCGTTCAAGTTCCGTATCGAAGCTGTCAAGAAGCTCGTTGATGCAATTGCATTCATCTATAAGGGAAAGGCATGCGTCGATGTGCACATAAGCTATTACAATATGGCTAATGGCAATAAGAAGGGGGGTGAGTACGTTGATGCGAGATTCAAAGCGTGTGAGAGTCTTGGCATTGACTCTTCCAGAGAGATAATCCGCGGAGGCACTGACGGGGCCCGCATCGCAGACAAGCTGAAAATAAGCTCCCCGAATATCTTCACGGGAGGGCATAACCTGCATTCGCTCTCTGAATGGCTGAGCGTTGAGGCCATGAATAAGAGCGCGAATCTGGTCCTTGCCCTGATGGAGAGCAGATGATAAGAAAGCTCATCCTTGTTTTCTTCCTCATCTCTCTTGCTCTTCCTTTATTTGCCTCCCTTTCCTTTTTTCCTGAGATAAGCGAGAGTGACAAAACCCTTCTTACGCGTTTCTTTGAAGATGCTGTAGCGGGAAGAAAGGATGTGGGGATGGAAATAACATCCTTTGTCAAGGAAGATGGCTATATGCGCCTGAGCTTTTCAATTGAGGGAGAAAGGAGGGAAATATCTGCATCGGATTATGATGAGCTTGAAGAGTTCATCGCCAATGCACTCTCTCTTGAGAGCCTTTTATACCTTGATGGGAGCACGCTCTTCTATGTAAGTGATAACATTATTGCAAGTGAGGATGAGTACAGAACAGGAAGCTATGTTGAGGCATATGACAGGGATGGAAGGAAAAGGGCACTTTTAGAAGTAACAGATAATGAAGGAGGCATAAACCTCTACTCAGCAGTATACAAAAAGGATCTGAAGGCAGGACTTCTTTTAAAAAAGGGTCCTCTTTTCTCACTTAACGTGAGAGCCCTGTCGGATATATACTTCAATAACTTTGCATTCGCAGCAGATCTTCTCTATCTGCCATTATTCAAATACTTCAATCCATCGCTCTCGCTTTATGCAGCATCAAAAGGGGGATCCTTCTCGTACTACGGGGGCCTCGGCGGAGAAGTGCGCCTTGCCCTGGAGCGCCTGATTAGATCCGGCTTTACGCTTATTGAGGATGCTTCAATAATTGCATCGGCAACGATTTACCTCGGATATGATAATGGATTTTCATGGGGCTCCGGGTTCTCTGTTGCATATGAGCACCATATATCCAGCCGCTATTACTGGCGCCTTGGCTATGAGACGAGTACAATAGTTCAAAACGGCATTATGCTGTCATTCGGAGTGCTGATTTGAGAAATTTTCTTGTTATCCTCTCTTTACTGCTTCTTGTCTCCTGTCTGAGCTTTGAAGAGTCATCCCTTCCTTCATGGACAACAAACCCCCGCGTACTGGCAGGGCGCATTGCATACAGCTCGGAAGGAAGCGGAGAGAGCGAGGAAGAGGCCTTCTCATCAGCGCTTGAGAATTTTCTTGCAGAACTCAGCCTTGACCTTGGATGGGATGCCTATGGCGCGTATTTCAGGGAATTAAGCACTACAGAGCGTATTACTGCCCTCGATGGCTATATACAGAACAGATATATGCGTGAGTACCGCGGAGGGCGCTATCTCAGCTACATTCTTTTCAACTTAAGTGAAGAGCGCTTTTTGACACTCAGGAGCGCTGAGATGACACTTTTGAATGAGGCAGAAGATCTCGTGAGAACAGCTCTGGAGATGGCGCGAAGAAGCTATATGTCCAACAGCGATGTGGATGCACTTTCATACGCGCTTGAGGCACTTGAGCTCTCGCTGGGCTTTGAATTTGCCGATGAGAGCATAAGAAGCGACAGGATACTCTCTGAATACGTAATGTACTACCTTGAGCCCCTTGAGATCAGGGTTGAGCAGAACGGAGAGGGGATGGATGCAAGGGTTTTTCTCAGGCGCAACAGGGGCCTTTTGAGCCCGGCTGTCCTCTCAGCTGACTTAAGCGGCTACTACATTATCAGAAACACAGAGGGAGAGCACTCAGTCGAAGAGATAGGCATGATAATCCAGAATGGCGTCTATGATTATGTGAATACGAATCCCTATGCTTTAAGGCATGGAGAAATGACGATATCATTTGACCTGGATGAGGAAGTTCTTTCATCAATCAAGAGCAAGGCTCCAGAGGGATTCCTGGATGACTTCTATCAGATGCTTGATGAGAAGTCTGTTACCTATGAGTATGACCAGAGGGACAATGAAAAGGCCTATCCGTTTGATGTCGTTATCTCAGAATATGATGCATCTGGCAGGGAACTTGAGAGCACATATGCACTCGATGCATTCAACTCATCCCTTTCAGGCGCTTCTATCAGCATAGCTGCAGAAAAAGGGCAGGGAGAGGATGATGAGATCATCATAATGAACTATCTGGCAAAGGACAGTGCCAGAGAACTTCTCGTGCTGGTACGGCTCGGAGTCTATGACTCAGTCGCAATCTCAGGCGATGCTTACATCGTAAATGTCCGCTCTGCTCTCGAAATCATGGATCTGGATACATTTGATGTGACATACAGTGACGATACTGTCTCTTCCGTGGGCTATGGAAACACATTTGATGAGGCAATGCGCGATGCCTTCATTCGCGCAGGAATCCTTTTAGCTGACATGTTCATTATAGACCTCTGATGCAGGATGCGGGCCTCTTCATTGTATTGTCAAACATACCATCTTACGATATTTTTCTCTTATGGACTCAAATGGATTCAAGCTTCTGAATGAGAGGGATGTTCCCTCCTATGACGGAAGGGCAAGATACTATATTCACGAGAAAACCCAGTTTAAGGTAGTTGCTGTTAATAATAGCGACAGCGAGCAGTTCTTCTCCTACATCGTATATACTCCTGCAGATAATTCAAGCGGAGTATTCCATATAATTGAGCACACAGTACTCTCAGGGAGCAGGAAGTATCCTGTAAAGGATGCCTTCACTACCCAGATGAGCATGGGATGCCCGACGTTCATGAATGCCATGACGGGTGCTGACAGGACATACTATCTGGCATCCAGCACTGTGAAAAAGGACTTTGAGAACCTCTTCAAGGTCTATAGCGATGCTGTGTTTGACCCCCTTTTGAGAAAGGAGACGTTCATGCAGGAGGGGATAAGGGTATCGTATGAGGGCCAGATGCATTTTGACGGAGTAGTCTTTTCTGAGATGCAGGGAGCTGTAAGCCAGCATGAGAGCGTTGTCTCTTCCGTTTCCAGCCACGGCCTCTTTACAGGCTGTCAGTATCAGAATGAGAGCGGAGGCATTCCTGCTGAGATAGCAAGATTAAGCTATGAGGAGTATTTAGAAACATATAAGAAATTCTATGTGCCTTCGAATATGTGCCTCTTTCTCTATGGCAATGTCGATGTTGAAAGCATCCTCTCATTTCTGAACAGTGAGTACCTTGAGAAAAGAGGATACACAGAGCCGCCCGGGAAGGTGGTTCTTCCAGAGCACTGGAAAGAGAAAAGAAGGACTTATGCAACATCTTCCTCAAGTGATGAATCATCAAACGGGAAGGCAAGCGTTTTATACTCATGGCGTCTTGGCCCGAGCACCGATACTGTAGAGGGAGCAGCGCTTACTGTCCTTACGGATCTGCTCGTCGGATCTCCTGGCTGTCCATTATACAGCGCGATAACCTCCTGTCCTTATGCTGAGGATATCTCCACCGAGTCCGGCATGATCTGGGACTACAGCGAGTACGCGTTCGCAGTCGGGATGTCAGGTGTTAAGAAAGGCGATTACGATAAAGCTGCAGATTATCTGATTTCAGCGCTTAGGAATATCGCTGAAAAAGGCTTCTCAGAGCGCGAGAAGGAAGCTGCGCTCAGGCGCAATGAGTTCAATTTGAGGGAGATATCGGGAGGTAATCCCCAGGGGATGAAGGCACTTTTCAGAATCGACAAGGCCTTTGCATATGGCAAGGATCTTCTGGATATGCTCTATCCTGAGCGTGATGTAGAAGAAGTCAGGAGAAGAAGCGAGGAAGACCCCCGTTATTTCGAGTCTTACATCGAGAAGAACTTTTTGAATAATACGCACTCTCTTTTGTCCATAGTCGCCGTGGATGAGAGAAAGGACGAAGAGGAGAAGGCCTTGCTGGATGCTATCCTCAGAGAGGAAGCTAAGAAGCATCCAAGGAGTGAGGATGATCTTTTCATCGCGTTTTCAAAGAGCATTGACAGCCCGGATGCCTTCAGAAGCTTCGTCCCGCTGTCGCTTGGCGATGTAGAGGAAGTCAGGTTTGAGAAAAACCCGGGATCCTCAGGCGAAAGAATTGTATCTGTTGGCAAGTTCTCCAACGGCATTGTATACCTTGATGCTGCGTTCGATGTCTCAGACTTTTGCTTGTCAGAGCTTGAGAGCCTGAATGTCTATGCACGCCTTCTTACGATGTGCTCAACAAAAAACAAGAGAATGAACGAGGTGCAGACGGATATAAGGTACACTTCCGGGGGATATGCTTTCTACATTGAGAGCGGACAGACACTCGAAGGGGATGTAAGGACATACCTTCTATTCAGGATGAGAGCACTCAAGGAGACATGTCATGATGCACTCATTGAGTTCATAGGGCTTCTTAAGGATGGGATTATAGATGAGAGCGAGATCTCCAATGCCCTTACTGATATCTCAACTGATTATAAATCCGGGGTTACGCAGTCAGGGCAGAGCTATGCAATAAGCGCAGCATCCGCATCCCTTTCTCCCTCGCTCTATATAGGAGAGAAGCTTTCAGGACTTTCATTCTGGTACACTGTTGAAGAGAAGAAGAAGGACATAGGAAAGGAAGCAGAGAGACTGAAATGCATCAAGGAGAAGCTTTTGAATGCAGCAAGGATAAAGGTTCAGACCTTCTCTGATAAGGAAAATGTTGAGTTTATGAGAGCGGAGGCTGCTTTCTTCCTTTCATCATTTGATGAAAAGATTGTGGAAAAAAGTGCGTCCATAGAAGCAGATTTTCCCAAAAAGACTGCATTCCTCTTAAGTACTCCGGTTTCCTATTCAGCTTTAAGCTGTTCAACAAGCAATACTCCATGGCCTCAGATGCTGTCAATGAGGATACTTTTATCCATACTCACAACAGATACGCTATGGGATCTGATAAGGGCCAAGGGTGGAGCCTATGGAACCGGGGCCATGCTCGACAATCTCGAAGACAGGCTCTTTTTCTATACATACCGGGACCCGAGGGGCATTAAAAGCTTCAAGGACTTTGTACGCTCAATCGAGATTGAGAAGCTCGATGAGAAGAAGCTTGAGGATGTCAAGATAAACATCAAAAGCCAGGACAGGAAACCTCAGAGCCCGTCGCAGAAGGCACTGACGTACCTTCGCAGGAGGCTCTTCAATGTAAGCGATGAATACCGCTTGAAACTCAGAAAGGAATTGAACGAGGTGACACTTGAGATGGTTGAGAGCGTCAGAGTTCCTTTGCTATCATTAGTAGGCGATGCATCAACGCCTGTGGCGATAATCACTGATAAAAAGGAGGCCGGAAAGTTAAGGAATAAGGGCTACGAGATCTTTTTCCTTCCGATGTAGTCTGATGAAGGGAATGGTATTAGAAGGAGGCGCATTAAGGGGCATTTATACTGCAGGATGCCTTGATGTCCTGATGGAGAAGGAGATAGAAGTCGACGGGTATGCAGGAGTATCTGCTGGCGTTGTATTTGGCGCAAACTATAAGTCCGGTCAGGCAGGAAGGACAATCCGCTATAATATCCGTTATCTTAAGGACCCGCGCTACTCAGGCATCAGAAGCCTTATTAAAACCGGCGACCTCTTCGGCAGGGACTTCTGCTACAACCAGATTCCGAATGTCCTTGACCCGTTTGATTACGAGGCATTCAGAGCTAATCCCGTGAAGCTCTATGCAGTTGCAACCGATGCCCTAACCGGTAAACCCTTATACCATGAGCTTAGGGAAGGAAATGAATCAGACCTTGAATGGATGAGAGGCTCAGCATCGATGCCGGGCGTCTCAAAGGCTGTCAGAGTCGACGGCTACACAATACTTGACGGTGGAATTTCTGACTCAGTTCCAATAGAGTTCATGCTCTCAAAGGGCTATGAGAAGATCATCGTGATCCTTACGCGTCCCAGGGGCTACAGGAAGAAGGCAAAAAGGCTTAATCCCCTGGTGCGAAGAGCATTAAGGGACTGGCCGGCAATAATATCGGCTCTGGAAAGGAGAAGCGAAGAGTATAACCGTGAGCTGGATCTGGTGGATGAGCTTGAGAAACAGGGGAAAGTACTTGTCCTTGCACCAACAGAGGACCTCGGGGTTAAAAGGGTAGAGAAGAACAGGGACAAGGTCTTTGCTCTGTATTGTCTGGCTCGTGATGACACGTTATCTCGCATCAGCGAAATCAGGGAGTTCCTGGCTCTTTAATGTTTTTCTCATCTTTCCATGCTATAGATTGACTGGGAGGTCTTATGCGGATTCTTATTGCAGATGATGAGAGAGCGCTCTCAGACGTTATTGAGAAGAGGCTGAAAAAGGAAGGCTATGCAGTTGACTGCGTCTATAATGGCCTTGATGCGCTTTCGTATCTTGAAGCTGCAGAGTACGATGCTGCCATACTGGATATCATGATGCCATCTCTCAGCGGAACAGAGGCTCTCGAGAGCTACAGGAAGAAAGGGGGAAAGACTCCGATAATATTCCTTACTGCAAAGGCAAGTGTCAGTGACCGCATTAAAGGCCTGGATGCAGGCGCGGATGACTATATTGTAAAACCCTTTTCATTTGATGAGCTTCTTGCGCGTCTTCGCTCCGTTCTGAGAAGAAGTGCCAGGAACTTCAATTCAAGCATCCTTCAGATTGACACTCTTACGCTGGATATGAGATGCGGAGTTGTAAAAAGAGGAGAGAATGTAATAGATCTCACGCAGAAAGAGTATTCGATGCTCGAGTACATGATGATCAACTCCAATATGATATTAAGCCGTGAGATGCTTTTAAGTCATGTATGGGATTATAGCTATGAAGGCCAGTCGAACATGGTGGATGTCTATATAAGGTACCTCAGGAAAAAGATAGACATTCCTGGAGAAAAGCCCCTTATCCACACATACCGCGGCCGCGGCTATATGATGGGAGACAGAGGTGTCACTTAAGAAGAGGATCGTAACATGGTATACAATCTGGATCGTATTCCTGATTGTCCTGATTCTTATAATGTTCATTGCCTTTACAGGTTATCTTTTTCTCACTTCAATCCGTCATGATATAGAAAGGGCCTTAAGCATTGCCGCCTGGCAAATACAGCAAAGCGATGGCCTTCTCTCATTTTCATCGCTTGAGGAAGTTGATGACGGGATATATCTCTTTGTGTTCTCTGAGGATGGAACAAGGCTCTTTGGAAGGAGGCTTGAAGTACTCTCTGCCTCTTACCAGGAAGGACAGAGGATGCTCAGTGCGGGAAGTTCAAAGTGGGTAATCAGCGACATGATGATGGATGGCTACTATATACGAGCTGCCTATCAGCTGCCGGCTTTCTTCACAGCGCTGTTATCAGATC
This sequence comes from uncultured Spirochaetaceae bacterium, assembly GCA_964534915.1. Taxonomy (GTDB): domain Bacteria; phylum Spirochaetota; class Spirochaetia; order Sphaerochaetales; family Sphaerochaetaceae; genus Ornithospirochaeta. The sequence goes on from CAZHQL010000001.1 coordinate 52,226, forward strand.
TTCTTCCTCTTCTGGTATCTGCTGTTCTCCTTGTCCTAATATCCATATGCGGAGGCTATTTAATCGTCAAAAGGGCATTCGCACCTTTTGATAAACTGATAGAGACGGCATCCGTCATCGCAGATGGAGATGATCTGGAACTCCGCCTTGAAGAGGAGAAGACAAAGGAGGGAAGGGCCCTCAGCGAAGCATTCAACTCGATGCTCAGCCGCCTTGATTCATCGTTTAAGAGGGAAAAGGAGTTCTCTGATGATGCATCCCATGAGCTCAGGACTCCTGTTGCAGTCATAAAGGCTGAGAGCGAGTATGCATTAACAGTTTTGAATGATGAAAAAGAAGTTGCTTCCTCTCTTAAAAGCATTGAAAGGGAAGCGGACAGGATGACGCGCCTTATAGGCACGCTTTCAGAGCTTTCACGAATGGATAAGAAGAGCATCAGCATAGACAAGAAGAAGTTCTCTCTCTCAAGCGCAGTAAGGCGTGTCTCTGATGGCATGAAGGAGATAGCAGAGGATAAGGGCCTTGCATTTACATCATCTCTGGCAGAAGGCATTTATGTATATGCTGATGAGGATATGATAGAGCGTGCCCTGATTAATCTTATAGATAACGCAATCTCTTACTCAAAGGAAAAAGGATCAGTCTCAGTAAATCTCAGAAAGGAAGAAGAAAGGGCAGTAATAGAAGTAAGGGATGACGGAATTGGAATAAAAGAAGAGGACCAGGTGAGGATCTTTGACCGCTTCTTCCAGGTTGATAAAGCACGGACAAGCACCTCTTCCGGCCTGGGGCTTGCAATGGTAAAGGAGATTGCAGAGTTCAATGATGCTTCCATTTCCTGTTCAAGCAATCCTGGCATTGGCTCAACATTCACATTCACTCTGAAGACAGTGGAAAACGAGCAGATTCCTTGAATGCTTTCTCATAGCTATACATGTCCGTCGTTCAATGCGCAGAGACTAATTCATTGTACATTAACCAGTTATGAGCACTTAGCGCTCAAAAAGTCATAAAACCCTGTAACAGGAAACGAACAAAAAATAAGGAGCTCAATTCAGAACTCCTCAATTGGGCCCCAGAGCGTATCTCGGGCAATGTAGAATTGGTTTCTACAAGTGAAGAATACATCAGAAATCCCGATATCGTCAAGACTGCGATGGCTGGAGCATCACTTGCGCCATCTGGGTTAAGGACTTTGTGAATAAAAAACAACGAGGCTCTTCAGTTAGAAAGCCTCGCGGGGCGCCCAGAACGTCTGCCGGATGGCAGCCTGTTCTCGACTTACGCAGAAATCTCTACGCAACTAAAAGATATCTCACAGAGTCCTATGACGTCAAACCCTTTTGACCCTTTGAATCGACCAGGTGGCATTATAAGGGCGCAGAGAACGACTTTTTCGGATTCCTCCTTAACATTTCTCAGCCTTTTTGGATTAAAAAGTAGGAGACCTTAATAAACGAGGTCTTTCGCTGTTTGTGACTGATGGCAAGCAGAGGAAATGAAAATGA
>CAZHQL010000002.1:0-32990 GCA_964534915.1 uncultured Spirochaetaceae bacterium
CTGAGCTCTTCGGTATCCCTTTATCTGAAGTAAATGACATTGCTGCAAGCATTGGGTATTAATTCCTGGCGCCAGCGGGCTCTTTGGCCTGCTGGTTTCCTGCCTCAGATCAATGACCTGGGCTCCCTCACGGAGCCAGCATGCGTATAGGAACGGCGAAGACACTATCTTCTCTTTTGCAGGCATAAGAACCTGTTTCCACAAGTGCCGGCATAATATTTTCATAAATCCTGCCTGTCTGTTGTTGTCTTCCCACACCATTCAGGGCCCTGTTGCTTTCAAGATGCAATTTCAGCAGATTATCGGCTACTCTTGGCTCATATTTTCGTTACCAGATTTGGCCATGATTTAGGTGAAAAAGCTTATTCCTATTTTAAAACTACGGAATACGAACAAGAAACAAACATAATACTCTTTATTCCATCCCCATCCCTTGAGCTTATAATTTTTGAAGGAGGACAAGATTTGTGAAAACGATAAGAGACAATGATTTAAAAGAGCGTGTTCTGGAGAACCGCCATCCCACACTGCTGTATTTTTACTCTCCTCTCCAGGTGCCATGCCTGTTTGCGGAGGCACCGCTTGAGAGGCAAGAGAAGAACTTTGACGGAAAAGTCGATTTCTTCAAGATGGACATAAACGAAGGCGTGGATACATGCCACCGCTACGGAGTATTCTCAGTGCCCAAGATGCTTCTGTTCAAGGATGGGAATCTCATAGCACAGAGGATGGGCAGCACATCAAGTGATGTCATAGAATCGTTCATCACTGCTCATATATGACGTTTGAGTTAGGATAGCCGAACGTGCTGTTGCGTGCGGCAGTGATGTAGAAATCCGATTCTGTATTAGTATCCTCATACGGGTAGAGACGCGCTGCAACACGGCTTGATGTTACCAGGTCGCTCTTGAAAGTCTCGCCATTCCACTCTTCAATCGAGATAAGATAGTTCGCGCTGTTCTCGCTCTTGGAATTGCCGTATCCGTTGTTATTCTTCGCATCGCTTGCGTTATACAGGAATGCATCCTGAACCTTTCCCTTTCCATTCGTGTGGTTATACAGAACGACTGCGCCATTATTGCTGGTTAGCGTCGTGTCACTCTCTGCAAACAGATAGTATGTCTTTTCCTGGTCCCTGACTAAGGTGGATGGAAGGGAAGAGCATCTGTCCCAGTATATTACGATGATATCGTTCTTATAGAGGTAGATATCCGGCAGGTAGTAGCGGAAATCCTCCTCTCCGATTACTGCATCCTGTATGGCATAGCCAAGGGTAGAGCCGTGAGTTATTGCTGTGAGCTCTATCCTGTCAGGGCTTGACTCGGTTCCCTTCATTGAGACCTCGGTTATGAGCAGCGATGCCTGGTTCAGGTTTATTCCGGTAAGCTTGATGGCATAGCGGCTTGTGTTTCCCGCTGTGTCCTCAGCAGAGAAGTAAAGCGTCTTCTCAATTCCTGCCTCGAGCTCTGTTGAGAACCTGAGTTCCAGGAGCTTTGCCTCTGCAGATGGCCTGTATACGTAGTTATCCTCCATCGTGGCATCCGTGATTCTCACTGTCTCATCAAATGTCACTATCAGGATTTTGTTTTCCGTAAACGTGTAATCAGTAAGAGTTGGCGGAGTCCTGTCCTTGCTGGTGATTGCATTGACGAGGTCGTTGCTCTCGATAGGACACGATGTAAGAATGCTGACTATAATTATCAATAATGCAGTTTGTCTCATACCTATTAATCGTGTAAGTAAGCAAAGTGTAAAGAAATCTTTAAAAATACTTTCGTTTCTGCTATTTTCTTTGCTATGGCTAGGAAACTTTGGCAGAAGAATTATCAGGTTGATTCCCTTCTGGAATCATTTACAGTCAGGAATGACTACATCCTCGATCAGGAATTAGTGCTTTCCGACGCATTTTCCTCAACAGCCCATGCCATGGGACTTGAGAGGATAGGGCTGCTGACAGCTGATGAGCTGAAAGCTCTCAGGGAGGGCCTGAGGAAGATTGTAAAATTAAGGCTCCATGGAGATTTCAGGATTTCTCTCAGTGATGAGGATTGCCATACTGCTATAGAGAACTATCTGACAGAGCACTATGGGGATGTGGGCAAGAAGATACACACGGGACGCAGCCGCAATGACCAGGTGCAGACTGCGCTCAGGGTCTATATGAGGGAAGCGCTCGTAAAGACTGTGGATGCCCTCCTGGATGCAGCAGAGAGCCTGATTGAACTGGCAAAGGACAATGCAGAGACTCCCATGCCGGGGCGTACGCACATGCAGATTGCGATGCCTTCAAGCGTTGCACTCTGGGCCCTGAGCTTTGCTGAGGAGATGCTTGACAGTGCAGACTTTTCTCTTTCCCTCTATTCCATTCTGGACCAGAGCCCCCTTGGCTCTGCCGCATCATACGGCGTACCTCTTCCCCTGGACAGGGAGTACACGGCACAGCTGATGGGCTTTAAGAGAGTGCAGAACAATGTTCTTTATGCAAACAACAGCAGGGGACGCTTTGAGGCACTCTTTCTCGATTTCCTCTCATACATTGCCATCACCATCAGCAAGATCAGCCAGGATCTCATGATCTTCACCCTTCCTGAGATTGGTTATTTCTCACTTCCCAAGGAGCTTACAACAGGCTCTTCCATCATGCCGCAGAAGAAGAATCCCGATGGCCTTGAGCTTGCTCGCAGCCGCACTGCACTTCTTATCTCCCTTTCAGAGCGCGTCAAGAGCATAATAAAATGCCTTCCTTCGGGCTATAACAGGGACTTCCAGGACACTAAGGAGCCATTAATCGAGGGCTATAAGACAGCTCTGGAGCTCATTAACATCACAAACCATATGATTAAAGGGCTTGAGGTCCACAGGGACAGGCTCCTTGAAGGCTGCGTAAGCGAGCTCTATGCGACGGATAAGGTAATGGAGGATGTCCTTAATGGGGGCTCCTTCCGCGACAGCTATCTGGATGTCGGTCTGAACCTCGATAAGCTTGCTCAGGATACAGATCCTGTCTCTGCGCTTAAAAAGAGGACGAGCACGGGAACTTCAGGAAATCTGAATATCAGCTACTCTGAGACGCTTCTGAAGAATCTGAGGAAATCCAATGATGAGAGGATGGAAAATCTCAGCACTCATTACAGAGCCCTCATCGGCCTTGATGAGGTCGTCCTGTAGCTTATTGATAATCTCTTCCTTTTGTTATAACCTGATGTCACTATGAGCATCATCAAACCACATAAGCTAGGGATAATAGCAGGACCTGGTTCTGAGTTTTTCACATCGAGGGTAGTGAAGCATCTTAGAAAGCTTTACATCGACCGCTACAGCAAGCTCAGCGACGCATTGACCAGGCGGCACGGCATTTCAGGAGAGGAGCTTTTAAAGATAGTGACTCTTCTTGATGATCTGGAATCCAGAAAGATTCCTACAGGCAATCTTCCTGCTCAGTTCCATTGCCCGGATGTTGCCATAAACGTGAAGTATACGCGCTTTGCAAACGGAGAAGTTAAGGCAGAGATCATAGACCCTGTAAGAGGGTTGAACGTATATATTGTATATGATGTCTCGAACATGTTCCCGATAAAGGTCGCAGGCCTGGATGAGGCCAGGCCTTTTTCTGTTAATGACCACCTGATGTTCCTCTTTACCACAATTGATGCTGTCAAGCTTGCAGGAGCTGAGTCCATCACGCTCGTGCTTCCAACATACCCGTATGCGCGTCAGCATAAGAAGGCTGCACGTGAGGCACTTACTGCATCTCTCTTTGCGCGCTTCTGCGAGGAGCTCGGGGTAAGCAGGATCATCACGCTGGATATCCACTCACGGGAAATTGAGAATGCGTTCTCAAAGTGCCATCTTGAGAACCTCCACGGGTCCTATCAGACGCTGATTGCACTTCGCAAGCTCATAGATTTCTCAGATCCTGAGATTGTTGTGGTCTCACCTGATACGGGCGCTGTCAACCGCAATAAGTTCTATGCCCAGGGGCTCCACAGGCCTCTTGCAATCCTTTATAAGGAGAGGGACTACTCGGTTGTAAGCAAGGATGTGAAGAATACTAATATCAAGAGCATTCATCTTTTAGGAGATGTAAGGGGCAAGACTGTCATCATGGCAGATGACATGATAGCTACTGGCGGAACGCTTCTTCTTGCGATGAAGGAGCTCATGAAGTGGGGTGCCAAGAGGATAATCTGCATCGTATCCCTTCCGTTCTTCAACGGCAACGCGATTGAGAACTTCGATGCAGCGTACAAGGAAGGCACGTTCTGGCGCGTAATAGGAACGAACGCAGTATTCCAGGGAAAGGAGCTTTTAGAGAAGGAGTGGTTTGTCCAGGCAGATGTGACAGAGCTCTTTGCACGCACGATCAGCCGCCTGCACCACGGCCGCTCCATAAGCCCGCTCCTGGATAACAGGAAGTTCATACAGAGATTGATTGACTCATCCCAGGCCAATCCGAATGCAGCCATCCCGGCCGATCATGATAACTTCATGGACTGAGGAAGAGCATGTTTCTGCTTGCCCCTCAGAGCGAGGGGTCTTTTTTATAGTGAGGTTTTTATGAAAATGTCTGACCGTATCTCATCTTTCCAGTGCTCCCCGATAAGGCGCCTGGTCCCATATGCAAGGGAGGCAAGGAGCAAGGGAATCCATGTAATACATCTTAATATCGGGCAGCCCGATATCCTGACTCCAGACGAGGCTCTCTCTGCGATAAGGAACTTTGAAGGAAAGATTATCGAGTATGGCCTCAGCGAAGGGGAAGCAGAGCTCAGGAAAGGTCTTCTCTCATATTACAGGAACTTCGGAATTGAGGAGCTCAGCGAGGACGACATCCTTATAACCACAGGAGGAAGCGAGGCACTTCAGTTTGCTTTCATGACGCTCTGCGATCCAGGCGATGAGTTTATTATCCCGGAACCCTATTACACTAATGTGGGAACCTTTGCGAATATCGCGATGGTGACGCTCATTCCAGTTACATCAAGGATGGATGATGGCTTCCAGCTCCCTGATATCAGCGAGTTCGAGAAAAAGATCAACAAGAAGACGAAGGGAATCCTTCTCTGCTCTCCCAATAATCCTACGGGCCATGTATATACAGAATCTGAGCTGAGACAGATTCTCGAGCTTTGCAGGAAGCATGACATATTCCTGGTTGTAGATGAGGTTTACAGGGAGTTCTGCTACGATGGAAAGAGCTTTACAAGTGTCCTCTCGTTCCCATCTTACTCTGAGCGCGTAATCTGCATAGATTCGTTCTCAAAGCGCTTCAGCATGTGCGGATCGCGCGTTGGTGCAATCGTTACGAAGAACAGACAGGTCATTGAGAATGCCCTCAAGCTTGCACAGGCAAGGCTATGCCCTCCGATGGTAGGGCAGAAGGCAGCAGCAGCTGCGCTTAATGCACCTCCTTCTTACGTTGAGAGCGTGCGCGAGAGCTATGAGAAGAGAAGGAATACCCTGATAAAGGCCATGCAGGAAATTCCCGGCGTCAAGTGCTCAATGCCTAAGGGAGCATTCTATTTCGTTGCAGACCTTCCGGTTGATGATGCAGAGAAATTCGCTCTTTTCATGCTCCGTGACTTCAGCTATAAGGGAAATACTGTGATGTTTGCTCCTGCTGAGGATTTCTACGTTACCAGGGGCCTTGGAAGGACTGAGGCGCGTTTTGCGTACGTGATAAACGAGAATGAGCTCAAGATGGCTGCAAAATGCATTGAAGAGGGTCTGAAGGAATACCGCAAAAGCGTAATGCACCTCTGATGTTTTCTTTTCTCAGTTTTTTCCGCTATAATCGGACCAAGGAGTTTAAAAGTGGACGTCAGCAATTCCGATTTTCTCTCCATGCTTTCCATCTCAAGAGAGAAGGCTAACAGGAACCTCGAGGAAGCCAGGAACTATATAATCCTCGATTTAAGGAACATAGCAGCTATCCTTTCTTCCTACCATCCTCTTGAGATTGCGAGGATGAGTGTATGGGAAGAGCGGAGAGTCAGAAGCCAGGACAGCGCCTCTTTTTCCAGAATCTCCAGCCGCCTGATGCCAGTGCTGATCCAGTCAGTAATTCTATCGGATCTCTGCGTACCATCTAGCAATAACCGCGCAGTAAAAAGCAGGGACTGGCAGAGGATAATATCGCTCTCTGAGGATGTATCAAGACGCCTTGCGCGCTATATAGATAACCTTGCCATCATCAAGGTAAATGAAGGCAAGGTTACAAGGGAGGACGTGGTTGACTACCGCGAGGAGCTTTATGGGCAGTTCTTTCCCGAAACAAAGACTCATGAGATACTTTTAAAGGAGAAGGCCATTGCAGCATCAAGCCTGGAGTGGGACAGGCCTGAAGTTGAGAAAGCATTCGGCACAACGCCTGAACGCCTTGTACAGGAGCTTTATAAAATCTCAGACAGTGCACTGGACTTGATTGACAGGATAAATGCTGATGCCAGCGCATTCAAGGAGAGAGTAGAAGAGGCACTTAAGAAAGAGAAGGATGAAGATCCGATGCTCTCAGATGATGAGGCCATCAGGCGTGTTTACCTCGATAAGGAAATCTCAAGGGAGAATTCGCGCCTTACAGGGCTCAGGGATGACTTTGACATGTTCCGCCCTGAATTCTATTCAGATCTTGGAAGTGCTGCTATCGAGAAGCTCTCATCAGAGCCAGGACAGATCGATATGATCTCCCTTCTCTTTGATGAGGGAATCTGGAGTGCGACATGCTATCCGTTTATAAAGCTGAGCGGCATGTATTTCTCCTTTGTCTCGCCCTATCTTCTAGCCATCTATCAGAGATTCTCTGCAACTTCAATGCACCTTGGCGCGCTCATCAGCGCAAGTGCAGACAATGCACTTTCAGCGCTCTTTGGCGCAACGGATGTAGTCGGTGTCTATACGTATGAGGGAAAGAAGATAGACGTGGAAGTCCTTTCAAGCCTTGGCGAGATAAACCTCGTAAGCGAGAGCGAGCTATGGCAGCAGAGAAAGAAGAGACGCAGCCGCGAGATGACATCCCGCCCGCAGATGGGGCATAAGATGCTCATCCTCAATCCCGATGGCAATGAGGAGCTCGAGAAAAGTGATGAGGATACTTTCCTCACATCCCTTTCCTACCTGCTCAGACTTCTTGATGATTCATCTCTTCGCAAGGAATTCTACCAGAGTCTCTTTGACTCTGCAGAAGAAAGGGAAGAGAGCATGTACTCAGACGATTTATTCGATGATGAGACATCATCAAATATACAGGAGGATGATTCCCTTGACTCAGATGAGCTCCTTCTGAATGACTTTGACGATGATGATGTTGAAGAGGCTGAAGGCGATGAAGAGGAGAAGGAGTACGAGAGCTACTCAGACCCCTCTGAGGCAATGATGAGGCGCCTCAGTGCAGATGAGAGAAAGAAGAACGAGGAAATCTATGAGATAAACCATGAGAGGATTCTCCTGGAGCTTGAGCTCGATGTTGATAACAATGAGTACAGTGTAGTGGATGAGGATGAACTTGACCCAGAAGAGGCTGATGAAGAGGATGAATATGACGATCCGAGCCAGCTTGATTTTCTGGACCTTCTGGATGCATACGCAAGCGAAGAGGAGAGCCAGGAGCCTGATGGTGAGGATGTGGAGGAAGAAGAGCTTTATTCAGAAGCCATAGATGAGATGGATGCTGAAGAGCAAGAGGAAAAGGAGTTCGTTAAAAGAGAGAGGAAGGTGCCTGAAGATAATGCTCCTCTTTCCCACCTGGATGAAGATGAAAATGCTGATGAGAGCAGGCACGCTGGAATCATCAGCGAGATCTCTGCAAGGATTACTGGAGAAGCAGGTGCATTCTTTTCATTCCTTGAGAAAGAGGATGAAAGCGTAATAGATCAGTTTGAGAAGACGATTCATCAGTGCTGGGATAAGATGCAGACAGACAGGAAGGACAAGATGTTCTCTGTCTTTGAGTACGACATGTCCTTAATCCTCTTAAAGGAAAGGAGCTATGATGAGCTTAAAAAGGCAGATCTGATGAACAGTGCAGGCTCTGTGATGTACTCAAGGGCAAAATCAGAGTGGAATGTGCTCTTTCTGTATATAAACGGGAATTACGAAGTTGAGGATGCAAGGATGATCAGGATTACTCCTTCCTCGTTTAATCCTTCGGACTGGAAAATAGTAGTCAACAAGGCAATGAGCTGAGCTCAGGATGAAAGAGATGAGAGCAAAATATGAATTTGCACTTGAGATGGTCAGAAGTGTCTCCAAGATGCTGAAAGAGAGAAGAAGGGATGGCTTTGAGGTGACTGAAAAGGCCCTTAATGACTTTGTCACCTCTGCAGACAAGGCTTCTGAGATGATGATCAGGACCCTGATCAGGAAAAGCTATCCGGATGATGAGATCCTCGGGGAGGAGTTCGGGGGAGAGATGAGCACATCCTGTCTCTGGATAATCGATCCGATTGACGGCACTGTCGACTTTCTCAACGGCTTTCCGTGCTACACAGTATCTGTTGCATACTATGAGGGAGGGCAATGCCAGTTCGGTCTTGTAAGCGTTCCGGAGCACTCAGAAATCTACAGTGCGATAAGAGGAGAGGGCGCATGCCTGAACGGAAAGAAGATAAAAGTAAGCTCAATGGATGTAAGGAAGGCTCTTGCAATAGCTGTGCCCCCGCATAGAAGACACGAATACCTTGATGCTTACCTTTCTCAGATGAGAAGGCTCTATGACATCTATTCAGATATGCGCTCAATCGGCTCTGCAGCCCTGAGCCTCTGCTATGTGGCTTCCTCGCGCGCATCATGCTACTACGAGAGGTTTTTGCATATCTATGACGTTGCAGCAGGAGTTCTGATTGCTATGGAGGCAGGTGCCGAGATAGAGACGAGGCAGAGCGGGGAATATATCGACATCATTGCCACCAGCAAGGGCCTTCTGGCCCGGACAAAGGAGGCCATCGATGCCTAAGGCCATTCTCTTTGACCTTGACGGGACGCTTTTAAACACATCGCGCGGGATATTCAGAACTGCCGATGAAACAGCAGCAAGGCTCTCTCTTGATCTCTGCAGGGACTATAGGAAGTATGCATTTTTCATAGGGCCTCCGCTTCACATAGGCTTTAATAAGGTTTACGGCCTTGAAGGAGAAGAGGCCTGTAAAGCCTCAGAAATATACAAAAGCCTCTATCCAAAACTGGGAATTAAGGAATATGATTATTACGACGGACTTCTGAATGTCGTGAAAACGCTGAAAAGCCGTGGCTATCTGATTGCTGTTGCGACGCTTAAGAATGAGAAGGCGGCAAGAGTCATGATTGCTTCCTCCCTTCTTGGCCCCTATATCGATACAGTCCATGGCTCGGATGATGCAGAGACACTGAGTAAGAAGGATGTAGTTCTTCTTGCTCTAAATGAGTTAAGTGTAGATGCGGAGGATGCAGTCCTGATCGGGGACTCCGAGAACGACAGGAAAGGTGCAGAGGAGGCAGGCATTGCCTTCATAGCAGTCTCTTGGGGTTTTGGCTTTCCCGATGGATGTGCCTCTCTCAGACATGTGGACAGTCCGGAAGAACTGTTAGATATTTTTGGAGGTAATGTTATGATTGAGCGTGTTACGACTAAGAATGCCCCTGCGGCAATCGGACCATACAGCCAGGCTGTAAAGGCAAATGGAATGCTGTTTGCATCCGGGCAGATTCCGCTTGACCCTGAGACAGGGGATATCGTAGAAGGTGATGTCAAGGCGCAGGCTGCGCAGGTATTCAGGAATATCAAGGCAGTGCTTACGGAAGCCGGAACGGACGAGACTAAGATTGTTAAGGCCACTGTCTTCTTAAAGAGCATGGATGATTTTGCAGCAGTGAACGAGGTCTATGCAGATTTCTTCAAGTCCTCTGCTGTTCTTCCTGCACGCAGCGCAGTAGCGGTACAGAAGCTTCCGCGTGATGTCATGGTTGAGATCGAGGTGATTGCGCTGCTTTAACTCGTTTTGCTGGGGGCATCTCAAACTCTTGTAATTAGTTTCTTTATGCTGTACTATGAGGTGCCTTAGCGTGGGCTGGGCGTGGTACCATGAAAAAGAAGTTAACACTTATATATCTAAGTTTATTGATAGCGGCGATATGTACTCTGAGTGCTACAGAGGTCGTCGTAAGTCCTAAGATGCAGAGCCTTGAGTATACGATGCAGACTACACCGGATTCCCTGTACGTGCAGCTCGGGCTCGATGCACAGTCAATCATACTCTCAACGGATACGGATACGGTTGCGGCCCAGCTGCAGCTGGACAGGCTCGTTGCCATATCCGATCCTGAATACGTTCTCTCTCCCGGGGATACCATAAGCGTAAGCTATATGGAGAGAACCGGAACAAATCCCGTGAGCCTCTCTCTTACCATTCCATATGGAGGAGTTGTGAACATCGGAAGCATTGCGACTGTTGAGACCAGGGACAGGAGATTTCAGGACGTAAGGGCCGAGATTGAACAGCTCCTTACCCAGTACAACAGGTATGCAAACCCTGTTGTCACAATCCAGGGTCTCGGGCTTTTCCGCGTAAGCATCGATGGTGAGGTTACATCCTCAAGGAACATCAGGATAAACGGAAACTCATTCCTTTCTGATATCCTCTACTATGGAGCAGCGACTGCATCAAGCCGCCACGTAACAATTACAAGCGAGGACGGGACTGTGCGTGAGTATGATCCATACCTTGGCATGAGGAAGGGAGACAAGAGCAATAACCCGCGCCTGAGGCCGGGGGATACCATCACGCTTCACAGGAAGGACAGGGCCATTACAATCTCGGGTGCCATCCACAATGGCGGGACATATCAGCTTCTTGAGGGTGAAAACCTTTTATCCCTCATCAGCGATTACGCTGGAGGACCCGATGCGTACGCATCAGAGAGCGTGATGATCCAGCGCTCGCGCGCAGACGGCTACTATGAGACGATGCGCATTTCTATAAGGGAGGACTATGTCCTTCAGGATGGGGATATAGTGTATGTGGAGCCCGTAACTGACAGCCTGGGATCCGTTTCGATTGAGGGGGCTCTCAAGTCTTCATCAACTTCAAATTCGATGATCCAGGGCGATAGGTCAGAGCTCTACTACTACCGCTTTGTGGAAGGAGAGACTGTGTATGACATGCTCTCTGCACTCTCTTCTTATTTCATAGCATCCTCAAACCTCAGCGGAGCATATCTGGTTCGCGGCGGCGAGACCATAATGCTTGACTTCAATGAAATCCTCTATAACGGGGCTGAGAGCGGATCGCTTCTGTTAAAGGCATCAGATAGGTTCTACATTCCATTCAATCAGATGCTTGTCTCTGTAATCGGAGGAGTAGTAAATCCCGGAGTATATGGCTATGTTCCAGGCAGGGATGCCAGTTACTATATAAATCTTGCAGGCGGATACAGCGCAAACAGCAAGGGCGCCAAGGCCACGATAATTGAGGCAAAGGACGGCACTCATTACTCATTTGGCGATCCGCTGAGTCCCGAAACCACTATAAGCGTTGAACGGGATGACCTTGATACTCAGCTCGAAAGCACAGTTGCAATCGTAGGTCTGGTGGCGAGCATAATCGGCATCGTAGCTTCCGTTGTCACGGTAAGCTCTAACATTGCCGGCTGGGGCAGCTGATCAAAGAAGAGGGGTAGGATATGAGCGAGAAAGAAAAGAACGAAGATATTGAAATTGATATTACCGACCTTATCAAGAGCGTGTTCTCGCGCATGTGGATTACGATACTTTCGTTTTTCGTGTGTGTGCTTCTGGCACTAGTCTATCTTATCTATACAGTGCCGGTATATGAGGCGACATCAGTGATTATGGTGGAACCTCTGAGCGGCATGAGCATATCGAGCTTGTTTGATATAGGCTTTGCTTCTAACAAGCAGGATATATCAGCAGAGATGGAGATATTCAGCAGCAGGAGCACTTTCGAGAATGCGCTGAGCAAGATGGACCTTACCAGGTACACGAATTCAGAGGGCATACGCTATTCAGATCTGGAGGAGCCTCTTGACTATGAGAGCCTCAGGAACATAGTAACAGTTGAAAACATCGCGGGAACAGCGCTTCTGAACATCACAGTGCGCAGCTCAAATCCTGATTTTGCCAACGATTTCTGCAATACCATCGTAGAAAGCTTTGCTGAGATCCTCACAGGAATTTCACGCGACAGCGCATCGAGCCAGCTTGTGTTCATAACCGATGAGATTCCAGCACTTGAGGAAGGCTTAAGGGAGGCCACTGTTGCCCTCAGCGATTTCCAGAGAGAGAACAGCGTCATGCAGATGACTGAGGAAAATGAGATCCTTCTTCAGCAGATGAGCTACCTTACGATGATCCGTGAGCCGCTGAGGCTCGAGCTGAGTGAGGCTGAGCACTATCTGGCACTTTTTGAAGAGGAGTATCCTGCTCTCAGAGAAAAGAGGGAGTCATTCAGAACAGACCTTGGAGTGATTGAAGGCATTGACAGCATAATCACATGGTACAGGGAATCCGTTCTCTATGATGTTCTCTCAAGCATGTCACGCACACAGGTCTCCGTTCTCAGCACTTCCCAGCAGTCCAGGTACTTTGTCCTTACGCAGATGATGGAGAGCACTCAGACAGAGCTTGAGAACTATCTCTCGCTCCGCGTTTCTGACATCCTCTCCACTGCCGATGCCCTCAGCTACATACAGTACTATCTTCAGCTTGCACTTGGCGAGAGGGAGATGGAAGTAATAAGCAGCATGCTTGATAGCATAGATCTTGAACTTGAGAAGGTTCCTGAACTTCTGAGGCAGCAGATGGAGCTTGAGAGCAATGTTGAAGTCTATCGTCAGCTCGTGCTCTATCTGAGGCAGGCACAGAGCGAGACAGCGCTTTTAGAGGCAAGCATCTCAAACAGCGTCACTGTCATAGACTCTGCAAGGCTTCCAGAAGAGCCTGTAAGCCCGAAAAAGGCAATGACACTGTTAATCGGCGGTTTCCTTGGAATCTTTATCGGAGTAGCAGCGTCGGTCGTCCTTGGCCTTCTTGATAAGAGGATCATGTCACGCAAGGATTTAGAGGATGCAGTAGATGATGAGATTCCTATTCTTGGCTGGATACCTCTTGTCAGGCCTAACAGGATTGATGAGAGCCGCGGCATTGCACTTAAGGTCAATCCGATGTCCTTTATTTCCGAGCGCTATAAGCAGATTGCATCTGCCATGATCTATGGCAGGAAGCTTGGAAGCAGGTTCATCACAGTATGTTCTCCAGGAAGGAACGACGGAAAGAGCGTTTCCATTGCAAACCTGGCATACGCACTTGCCTTGAATGGCAAGAAGATCCTGGTCGTTGAGATGGACCTCAGGATGCCGAATGTCGAGCATACATTCCAGGTCAAGAAAGCAGAGAAGGGCATTGTGGACGTGCTCTGCGGGGATTCCAGGCCTGATGAGGTAATAAGGACACCATATGAGGAGCTTCCGAATCTGAATATAATCGGACTGGGAACGAATCTCGTGGTTCCTTCAATCGTAATACAGACTTCAATCCTGGAAGACTTCATTGCTCAGGTAGAAGGTCATTATGACTACATATTCTTCGATGCCCCGCCGCTTTCGTATGCATCAGAGCTTCTGACGATTGTCCGTGTTGCTTCTGAGGTAATCATCATAACGCGTGCAGGAATCTCAACAAGTGATGAGCTGAAGATTCTTGTAAATGACTTAAGGCATGTAAGTGCGAATATAATAGGAATCTGCCTTAATGGACTTTCTCTGGCAGATACCAGCCTTTCTGGTGCTCATGGCCATGGCCATGGTTATGGTTATGGTTATGGTTATGGTTATGGTTATGGTTATGGTTATGGTTATGGTTCCGCATCAGGATCCAAGGCTGACAGGGAAAAGCTGAAGAAGGTCTATGTCACCAAGAAGAACAGGTACGGCAAGATCTATAAGGCGCAGCTTAAGAAGAGGGCAAAGAGGAAGGATGATCAGGCCTGGACTGAGGCTCCGCTGACATTCCCTGAGGGATTTTCTGCCCCTCAGGATGAGCAGGAAAGGAATGCAAGGACAAAGACGGTTTTAAAGACATTCTCTGACTATCTTTCAAGTATTGAGAATGATGAGAATGCAACGGGGAAAAAAGAGTAGACTAGATTTTTCTTTTGTATTATCCTCTTGTAGAAATGGACAGAACAGAGCTGAAGGTTAATGATGGTATTCTCAAGACGTCAGGTCTGTCTGTTTCTTTATTCTTGAAAATACTCGACTCATCCAGGTGAGTCGTTTTTTTTGACCGGGAGGTAGGATGGCAAACGTTTTTAAGGGCAGAAGCCTGTCTGTGATTGAGGATTTCTCAATCGATGAGAGAAGGTATTTCTTTAAGAAGACTCTTGAGCTGAAGAAGGCAATCTTAGCCTGCGATGAGCAAAAGATGGATTCATTCAGAATCAACGATCCTGACTTTGGCATCTACGAGGTATTCCTTGAGGACAGCACGAGAACAAAGGAAAGCTTCAGGAACGCTGCGAATTTCCATCATGCCAAGGTTTCCGAGCTGATGTCGGATACATCGAGCATCAATAAGGGCGAGAGCTATGCGGACACATTCAACATGCTCTCCGGGTACTCAAACAGGATCTTCATCGTGCGCAGCAAGGTTGAGGGCCTGACGAAGTGGCTCAGCGAGGAGACAAGGGAGTACGCAGAGCGCAACAGGCTTCCATATGTGCCGGCGTTCATAAACGCAGGGGATGGAAAGCATGAGCATCCGACGCAGGAACTTTTAGATGAGTTCTCATTCCTTGAGCGCCAGGATATGGACTTCTCGCATATACACCTGGCCTTGGTCGGGGACCTCTATCATGGGCGTACAGTGCATTCAAAGGCTGACGGCCTTAAGATCTTTGATAGCGTCACTGTGGACCTGATTGCTCCCGAAGAGCTCATGATGCCGGAAAACTACATCTCGATAATGAAGGAAAACGGCTTCAAGGTTAACATATTCTCATCCATCAGCGAGTATCTTGAGAAAGGAGATACTGCAAAGGTCTGGTACTTCACACGCCCTCAGCTTGAGAGGATGGGAGAGCGCATTCTGAAGAAAGAGGCAGAGCTGAGGGAGGCAGTGACCTTCAAAAAGGAGTTCATGAGTCTTTTAAAGGAGGGAACGAAGTTCTATCATCCGCTTCCGCGCCATAAGGAGCATCCTACGATCCCGACATTCCTGGACAGGACCAGCCTTAATGGCTGGGAGGAGCAGGCAATCAACGGAATGTACTGCAGGATAATACTCCTTTCGCTCATTGCAGGAAAAACAGGGGATGACTTTGATGGAAAGAGCGCAATTGAGAAGGACTACAAGAGCGAGGAGTACATCGTAGAGGTAAAGCCTGATACAAACAAGAAAGAGAAAAATATCTCAGAAGGAGTCCGGCCCATAAGGAACGGGATTGTAATAGACCATATCTGCAAGGGAGACAGCCCTGATCAAATCAGGAAGCACATGCACCTGATTTCATCGGTTGTCGGGCTCGATGAGAGCCGCGGCGGTGAGTGGGTCAGCCAGGGAAAGGATGGAGCCTGCAAGGGAATAATATTCCGCCCCGGAGTTACGGACCTTACGCGAAAGGACTTGAAGCGCCTTGCAGCCATTGCTCCGCATTGCACTCTTAATATCATAAAGGATGGCAATGTTTATAAGAAGTTCAGAACCCATATGCCTCCGAGAATCTATAATTTCGAGGACATATCGTGCAAGAACGAGGCATGCATCTCGAATCCCGTGAATAAGGAAGGCCTTGAGGCAAAGTTCTACCGCACCAGGGATGACAAGTACAGCTGCGCATACTGCGGAGCCGTTCACTCATTCAAGGAAATCTGGAACAAAAGATAGTTCATTTATGCTATAGTGATAAGGAAGGATTAAACGATGAAGACACTTAATGAAATACAGGCTTATTATGGCTCCCAGCTTGCAAAGGCAGCCCTTGAGCTGGGTGCAATCCGTTTAAGCGTGGAGGACCCCTTTACCTGGGCAAGCGGGTACAGGATGCCGATCTACAATGACAACAGGCAGTTTTTAGCATCAAGCAGTTACCGTGCCCTGATATGCGATGCGTTCTCAGACATGATAGAGTCCCTCTCTCTCAAGATTGACAATGTTGCAGGAACTGCTACTGCAGGAATCCCGCATGCAACGAGCCTTGCAGACCGCCTGAAGAAGAGCCTTTCATATGTCAGGTCATCAAGCAAGGATCATGGGCTTGCACATCAGATTGAGGGCCTTGGAAGGGATGCAAGCTATAGCGGTGCAAACGTTCTCTTAATAGAGGACCTTATCAGCACGGGATCTTCCTCAATAAAGGCTGTCAAGGCAATAAGGGAAGCAGGAGGAGTGTGCGACACATGCCTTGGCATATTCACATACGGCCTTGAGGCAAGCTATGATGCCTTTGCCTGCCTTAAGCCATCATGCTGCTACCATACGATATTATCATATGATCAGATGATAAAGGTCGCAGAGGAAACAGGCTATATAAGCGCAAGCGATGCAGATGCTCTCAGAGAGTGGAGGACCGATCCATTCGGATGGGGAGAAAAGAGAGGATTTTCAAGGAAGGAAGTATGAGCTATAAGGATAAACTCGTTAAAAGCGCAGAGAAAGTAAATAATATTGTATGCATGGGTCTTGACCCGGTTGTTTCGGCCCTTCCATATAAGGAACTCGATGTCACAAACAGGATTACAAAATACTTTGAGACACTCTTTTCATCCATGGCAAAGGAAGGCCTTGCTCCTGCAGCATTCAAGCCGAATTTAGGATTCTATTCGGCTCTCGACAGGCCGCGTGAAGGCTCTTTCTCAGGCTCTGTTGCACTTGCAAATGTTCTTTCGCTCCTTGAAAAGCATTTTCCAGAAATCCCTGTAATACTGGACAGCAAGAGGGGGGATATTGCAAAAAGCAGTGATAACTACGCAGATGAGGCATTTTCATCGTGGAACGCAGACGCAGTTACTGTCTCTCCGTACATGGGAAGTGACAGCATTCTTCCATTTGCGCGCGATGAAAAAGGAGTATATATCCTTAATCGCACGAGCAACCCGGGAGCAGCAGGCGTTCAGAACCGCTTCGTGCTTGACAATGTAGATGAGCACGATGTTTATCCTCTGTACATTGCAATAAGCCATATGATTGCATCATGGACTTCTCATGCAGATGGCATCGGTGCTGTTGTGGGTGCAACGAACATGAAAGAGTTTAGCGAGATTACAAAGTACTATGCAGACAAGAGCATCCCCATGCTGATTCCCGGCGTTGGAAGCCAGGGCGGAAGCGCTACAGATGTCATAAGGGTTATGAAAGAAGAGGGCTATGACATAAGGCTTGCAAGGATAAACTCATCAAGCGGCCTTACACACCCCTGGAAGAAGGGCGATGCTCCAGAGGACTGGCTCTCTTTGTGCACTGAGAGCATAAGAGCCCTTATCAAGGAGGCATCCCTTTGAACAGGGCATATGAGAAACTTCATCTTAACCACAAGAGAAAAAGCGTAATACTTTCTACAGTCTCCGGGGTTTTCTCGACAAAGAGAGAGATGATAGAGTTCTGTGATAAAAAGATTCCATCACTGGATGTCATAACGACCAAAAGCTTCCAGGTGAATCCAAATAAGGGAAACAACATACCAGTAATCACAAGCCCGCGCCTTGGAGACTTTGGAAACTCAGTAGGACTTCGTAATCCCGGAATGGATGCAGCCTATGAGGAGTTAAAGAAGATCAGAGAGGAGGGCATCAGGTGCATTCTCAATGTGTCTGTGTCTGCTAACAGCGTTGATGACTTTGTCACGCTCGTCAGGAAGTTTGACCCTGTTGCTGATATGATAGAACTCAATCTTTCATGTCCCCATGCTGCAAAGGGCTATGGCGCATCAATAGGAGCAGATAAGGACCTTGTAAGGGAATATATCAAGGGGATAAGAAAGGCATATCCTGAGCAGAAGAGCCTTTTAATTGCAAAGCTTACACCCAATGTCAGCGATATCGGAGCAATTGCAAAGGCTGCTAGAGAGGCGGGAGCTGATGGCATTGCCGCTATAAACACAGTAGGTCCTAAGGAGTACTACCTTGATGGAAAGCCGATTTTACACAATGCACTTGGCGGAAAGGGAGGCGCAAGCGGAGAGTGGATTAAGAAGGATGCGCTTGAGGCTATAAGAAAGATCAGGGATGCAGTAGGAGATGATGCAATTATCCTTGGAATGGGAGGAGTAAGCACTTCAGGCGATGTCATTGCCATGATAGAAGCAGGCGCTGACAGCGTTGGAATAGGATCTGCGCTTTCCCGCATCGATTCAAAGGATTATGAAGCCTACTTTGCTTCTCTTAAAAGCGGCAAGGATGTAAGTGCATATCTCTCAGATGACCACAGTGCTCTTGAGTATGAGAAGCACGTTGTCCTTGATAAAAAAATGTACTCAGAGGACACATTTATCCTGACCCTCGATGGAAAGGCAGACTGCAAGGCAGGAGAGTTTGCATTCCTCTTTATCTCTGAAGAGGGCGAAAGGCCTTTCTCAGTTGCCAAGAACGATCCTCTGACGTTTATAATCAAGATCCGCGGTCCGTTTACAAAGGCTCTGAGCCTTCTTGAAAAGGGCAGCGATGTCTATATGCGCGGCTTTTCAGGAAAGGAGATAGAGAACATAAGGACAGAGCGTGCCATCTTAATCGGAGGCGGAACAGGGACTGTTGTTCTGAATCTCCTTGCTGATAAGCTTGAAAAAGAAGGCACAGCTATGGACATCAGAGTCGGCCTTCCCTCTTTCAGGCAAGGGGATAGGGGCCTTATGCAGGATGAGCTTGAAAAGAAGGGAAGCTACAGGGTAATTGCTGATGATGGAAAGCCAGGGCGCGTTCTTGAGAGCATCAAGGCTGAGGATGCTGAAGGAGATGTTGCAGTCTATGTGGTAGGCCCATCGGTTATGATGAAAAAGGCAGCAGAGATCTTCTCCTCATTCGGCCTTGATAAGAGCCGCATAATGATTAGCCTGGAGAAAAATACTATGTGCGGCGCAGGGCTCTGCGGCGAGTGCGTATGCGGAGAAAAGCTTACGTGCAAGGAAGGAACCTTCGTATCCTATGAATACATAGTTAAAAACAATCTGGAGATTTAAGCGTGATTGATCCCCATGTACACTTAAGAGACTGGAATCAGAGAGAAAAGGAAAGCATCCGCCACGGCCTTTCTGTTGCAAGGATGGCCGGAATAGATGCTGTTTTTGACATGCCGAACACGGACCCTCCCTTAGTTAACCGCCAAACTATAATAAAGCGCATAGAAGAGGGAAAGAAAGAAGCAGGAAAAACAGGATCTGAGTACCATGTCTATGCAGGATTAACAAATGACGCAGAGCAAATAAAGAGTGCAGTAAATCTCTATAAGGAGCTCTATCCTGATCTTGTTGCACTCAAGATGTTCCTCTCTCACAGCACAGGGAATATGGGGATAGTAGAGAAAGAGGAGCAGAGAAAAGTAATAAGGGCGCTTGTGAGGGAAGACTACAGGGGAGTTCTTGCAGTGCACGCAGAGAAGGAAAGCCTTAATGAGAGCGCAAAGGAAGAGCTGGAGGACTATTCATCGCACTCTCTTGCACGCCCTGCTGAGAGCGAGATCAGAGCTGTTAAGGACATCATAGAAATCGTAAGGGATGAGTCTTTCAAGGGTCACCTTCATATCTGCCATATATCTACACGGAAGGCTGCCGAGCTTGTGATTGCTGCAAAAAAGGAAGGGCTTTCTGTCAGCATGGGAGCAACTCCCCATCATGCGCTTTTAAGAGCAGAGGATGCAAAGGATAAGACTCGCTTTCTAAAGATGAATCCGCCGCTGAGAGCAGAGGAAGACAGGGCATATATCTATAATGCACTCAAAAGCGGCATAATAGACAATGTTGAGAGCGACCATGCTCCGCATACGCTTGAAGACAAAAAGAAGGGAGCATGCGGAATTCCATGCTTCTCTGGCATGCTGCTCCTGCTTAAAAAGCTTGAAAGCGATGGAGTGGACAAAAATCTTCTTGAATCTTTATTTGGAGGCAATGTGATAAAAATTTACGGCCTCAAGGACAGGGCAATTTCCTTGCCGGATGTATCTGAAGCCCTCTTTAATGAGGTTCAGGACAGCTATCCTGTAAGGCCGTTTAAGTGGATTTAGAATTTATATCCGATTGCAAACTCAGGAATTAATAGGCTCATATCGAAGTAGCCTTCAGTCTGCTGGCCTCCGCCAAATTTTATAAAGTCCATTTCAAGACCAGCTCCGAAGCTTACAAAGAAGCCGCTGCGGCCTGAGAAGTAGTTTACGAACATGCACTTTGTATCCAAGCCGAATTCAGCACTTGTATTCTGAATGTAGAAGTGAGGGCCTACAGTGAAATACATATCAAAGCTTCCGACGCGGGTTGTGTATGCATAGCCGCCGCCAACTTCAATCGTGCTCTGTACATACCCTAAGTTTACATAGAAGCCGCTTCCTCTTGAGAATGTAAAGTCAGCTTCTGCCTGAAGTCCTATCTGGCCGCTGAAGCTTGTGTTGTTATCCTTTGACGTGAGCCCGAGCTCGAGGTAATTTGAGGATGCACCGAATGAGAGTGCAACATCCGTAGCTGCAGATACAGTAAATGTAAGAGCAAGCATGACTAATAAAACACTGATAAGTTTTTTCATAATCTCTACCTATATATCCTTAAGTGTGAATAATATAATTTCTTGATTCCTTTGTTCAAGTTATCAGAGAGCTGTTCAACTTAAGAGAAATAGTGGAAAATCTTGCATATGAAGAAGATACTTTTGCTTGTCACTCTGGCATCCCTGTTTATTTCATCGCTCTTTGCGTCAGAGCCTTTAGTGCTTGCCTCCCTTTCTTCTCCTGCGCTTTTTTCAGGCTTTTATCCAGCAGGCATAGCCCTCAGTGCAAGTGAGCTATACAGCGATGAGGCTTTCATGCTGACCCTTTCTGAGAGAATAATGAAAGAAGGCCTTAAGCTTGATGATGCACTTTCCCTTAACCCGATAAGATCTGGAGCTTTTCTATGGAAGATGTTTGCTATTTACCAAGACTACAGGAACTTTGAGTATATAGCAGGAGAAGGGGATATAAAGTACAGCTTTGGTGCGCTCTGCGAAGAAGGGAGTGCGAGCATCGGGATCACTTATGATGGCGTCTCTCTTTTTTACAGCGACGGAAGAGCTAGCCTTGATGGAAATGTGAATGTGAGGTTCTCGTTTTTCACAGACTCAATTCTGGACATCCTTATAGAAACAGAGGGCATCTGCATCTCTGGCTCTCCTTTTGCGGACAGCTCGCTCCTGATCAGGATATATCTTAATCGTGATGGCCTGAAAAGCTACCTGACAGCTAATGGAATTGACTTAAGCCCATATAAGGATGCGCTCATTTCAACCTTCCTTAATTCTCCCTTAGCGCTCCAGTACGGCTTATCGCAAGCTTCAACGCGCTTAGATGTGGATGCATTCTTAAGCGAAAATGATGCTCAAGATTTGCTTGATGCTTGTGCATTCTTCCTCTGCTCAGAGGAGATGGACATCAGCCCTCTAAATGCCATCTCAATTGCTGCAGAGATTGTGCTCTGCACGGATGAAAGGGATATTAACATCTCAAGGGTCCTGAATGCTGTTAATGCAGTGACAGAGATTATAAGGGGAACACGCTCTTTAACTTTTCCGGCCTTTCTGGGGCAAAGAAAGTAAAAAAGGTTTCCATTTTTCTTCATACGTGCTAGTATGCAAATGGCTTTTGAAAGCCATATCTGATCAAAGGAGTTGAATATGGACGACGGTAGTTATCCTTTACCAGGCAGGAACTATTTAATCTAGGCCGTCGGACGTATCTTCCTGTATGCGTCCTGCGGCAGATGGGGCGCAAAATGATTGTAAAGAGAACAGATTTATCAGAAAAGCAGAACTATACCTGGGTCGATGTCAGGAATATTGACCGTGAGGATATCGCAACGCTTACAGATGAGTACATGATCTCATCTGAAATCCTTGCTGATATCATGGACCAGGACGAGCAGGCAAGGATTGAAAAGGATGATGATTACGTAGTCATCATCTGCCGTCTTCCAAGCGATGAGGAGGATGAGGACAATCCCCTGGTAAGGACCTGTATTCCCCTTGGAATCGTATTATTTCCCGATAAGGTCATCACGATAGTAAAGGAAGACAGCGTAGTCATAGATGACCTTGCAAAGAGAAGGGTGCGTTCATGCCCTGTAGATACCAAGGAGGGCCTCGTCATATCCATTCTCGGAAGGGCCGCACTTGTTTATATCAGGCTCCTGAAATACATCAACAGGCAGAAGGACATCGTTGAGGAGCAGCTTCAGAAGTCAATCATGAACTATGAGCTGATCCAGCTCTTGCAGATACAGAAGTCACTTGTATACTTTACAACAAGCCTTGCAGGAAACGAGATCCTTCTTGAGAAGCTTCAGAAGACGCCGTTCTTCAGGCTCAACAGCGAGGATGAAGCAGAGTTCTTAGAGGATGCCATAACGGATAACAGGCAGGCAATCCAGATGGCAAACACATACTCGGATATCCTTACAGGAACAATGGATGCCTTTGCCTCGGTAATCGGAAACAATATGAACGTCATAATGAAGAGGCTTACCGTAATCTCGATTTCCCTCATGTTCCCGACATTCATCACAGGATTCTTTGGCATGAACATACATATCCCGGGAGCCCAGAGCCCCTGGGCATGGCTCTTTCTGACTGCTGCATGCATAATAGTTGCTGTTCTTGGCTCTGCCTTGATAAGCGACAGGAGAAACAAGCTCCTTCTTAAGGCAAACAACATTAGGAAAAAGACGCCGTCTGAGAGAAAATACCTTGCGCGAAAGCGCCAGGTGCTTAAAGGGGAAGACAAGGACTAGGCCTTATTTCAAAATTCTGAGAACAAAGCCCTTAAGGTACTCACTCTCAGGAAATGAGAGCCTTATCGGGTGATCCTCTGCCTGGCTGAGGGTGCGAAGTATCTGGGCCTCAACGCTTAAGTCCTTGGCACTCCATGCAATTACCTTCCTGAAATCCTCTCGGCTTAAGGCCGCAGAGCATGAGAATGTCATTATAATCCCGTTGTTCTTAACTTTCTTCATTGCAAGGCGGTTTAAATCCTTGTATGCCCTCATTGCGCTTTCAAGTACAGCCTTGCTCCTTGCAAGCTTGGGCGGATCAAGAACTATAAGCTCGTATTTATCATCATCTTCCTTTCTTAAAAGCTCAAAAGCATCCCCGGAAGCTATTTCAACCTTAGTGCGGGAGCAAGGAGCAATTGCATTCTTCTGCTCATTGAGGTGCACCTGAAAAAGAAGGTGCTTGAGCGCGCTCTCGCTGCTGTCAAGTGCCTTAACGCTCTTGCATCCGGCTTTGAGCATATGAAGCGTGAATGCTCCAGTGTAAGAGCAGACATCAAGGCATGTCTTTCCTTCTGCGTACTGCTCTGCAATAACGCGGTTATCCCTCTGGTCCACATAGAAGCCGGATTTCTGTCCCCTTGCTGCTGGAATTTCATAGTAGATGCCGTTCTCAAGGATCCTCAGGCTGTCAAGCCTGTCCTCAGCAATTTTCTTTTCCTCTCCTTTGATAAAATACCTCATTCTCTCGCTCAGTGCCTCCAGGGAAGTGAACTGGGAATCAGATGATGCTATTATCATTGCAGGGTTAAGGATCTCTTCAAGCTCATCTACGACAGTCTTTAAAAAGGATGCGGCAAAGCGCGATGAGATTACAATCCTGATAACAGATGCATACACATCTATTGCAAAGCCAGGAAGGAAGTCTGCTTCCCCATGGACAATGCGGAAAGCGTTTGTAGTGCTTTCCTTCCTGAAGAAATCCTTTCTTCTTACAACAGCATCCCTTACAAGGCGCCTGACAAGGCTCTCTCCCATCTTCTCTTTCTCATTCCATGATATAAGACGAAGTGCTATGTGGCTCTTCTCATCGTACCATCCCTTTGCGATGAACTCTCCCTTTTCTGTATATACATCAGCCCATGATGCAGTGTCGAATTTTCTGTCCACGCTTTTAATTGCTCCTGAGAATGCCCAGGGGTGATGGCGCATCATCTGCTTTTCCTTTCCCTCTTTTATCGTGATTTTGTAATTCATAGTTCAAAACATAGTTTTTTGAGACTATAATTGCAACAGCTATGGGAAAAATCAGACTTGTTGTTTTCGATCTTGACGGCACTCTCCTGGATACCCTTAATGATATCAGGAATGCAATCAACTATGCACTCAGGTGCAGCGGCCTGAAGGAGTGCACGAGAGAAGAGGTAAGGCGCTATGTTGGCTCCGGGCTTAAAAATGCACTTCGCCGTGCAATAGAGGAAAAGAATGAATGCTGCGTGGATGAAGCTGAATTTGCCATCATGCTTACTCTTCTCAGGCGCTATTATGAGAGCAATGCTGCAACAACGACCCGTGCATATCCAGGCATTGAGGATATCCTTTTTACCCTCACATCCAGGGGCATTGAGGTAGCTGTTCTTACTAATAAGGATGAGCGCCTTGCAAGGGCACTCTGCGATGCATTCTTTGCAGATGTGAGATTTTCGTTCGTAGATGGAAAGAGAGAAAACAGGGCACTTAAGCCTGATAAGGCCCTCACGCTCTCACTATTAAACGAGAGGGGAATAAGAAGCGCTGAAGCACTCTTTGTCGGAGACAGTGAAGTGGACTACCAGACGGCTGAGAACGCAGGATCAGAGTCAATTATTGTAAGCTATGGCTTCAGAACTGCTGATGAGCTCAAAAAAAGCGGGGTAAAAAGCACTGTAAAGGACACAAAAGAGCTGAAGATGAGGCTAGAAGAGTTAGTGTTTGCACGCCACATGTGATAAAATCGTACTTACATAGAAAGGGAGAATGGAGATGGAAATAACCAGAGAAATGATTAATGATGCCCTTGCTAAGGCCGAGGCTTACATAGAAAGCGAGAAGAATGATGCTTTCAGAAAAGAAGTAGAGGATGCAATAAGGAATAAGGCATATGAGGAGCTGTATGACCGCTTCTACACAAGCCTTGCATTCGGCACTGCGGGAATGCGCGGTGTAATCGGAGGGGGAACCAACAGGATCAACTCTTTCATGGTGCGCAAAGTCACTCAGGGTCTTGCCGGGTATTTAAGCAGGATGGAGAGGCCCTCATGCGTAATCGCATATGACAGCAGGCACTACAGTGCTGAGTTCGCACGCTCTGCGGCAATAGTCCTTGCTGCAAACGGGGTAAGGACATACCTTTATGATGAGCTTCACCCGGTTCCGATGCTCTCTTTTGCTCTCAGATACTTAAAGACAACAGCGGGGATTGTAGTGACTGCAAGCCATAATCCGAGCAAGTACAACGGCTATAAGGTGTACTGGTCAGATGGGGGGCAGGTTACTCCTCCCCATGATGTTGAGATAGCTTCTCTTGCCAACAAGGTAAGGCCAGAGGATATTAAGGATGCAGATGAGAAATCTCTCAGAAAAAGCGGCATATTAACATCAGTTCCCCCTGAAGTGGATGCAGCTTATTACCAGATGGTGAAAAACAGCTTAAGGCGTCCTGAGATAATTGCAAGCTCAAGGATCCGTGTCTCCTATACTCCGCTTCACGGAAGCGGGAATATTCCCCTCTGTACGATGCTGAGCGATTTAGGAATCGATGTGGAGGTCGTTAAGGAGCAGGAGATGCCGGATGGTGCTTTCCCGACTGTAAAGCTTCCAAACCCGGAGAGCGCTGAGGCAATGAGCAAGGCAATAGAGCTTGCAAAGAACATAAAGGCAGATATTGTCCTTGGAACTGATCCTGATGCAGACCGCCTTGGCATCGCAATTCCCAAAAACAGTGAGAAAACGGAGTATACTCTTTTAACTGGCAATCAGATAGCAGTCCTTCTTGCTGACTACCTTTTAGTGACAAGCCTTGAAAAGGGCAGGACCAAGACTCCTCTTGTTGTAAAGAGCCTTGTAACAACAGACCTTGTCAGGAAGATTGCTGAAAAGAATGGAGCCCTCTGCAAGGATGTTCTTACAGGATTCAAGTATATTGCCGAGGAGATGCAGGCAATCGATGATGATCCTTCATCGGATAAGTACTTTCTCTTCGGATGTGAGGAAAGCTATGGCTTTTTGACTGTCAA
Source organism: uncultured Spirochaetaceae bacterium (assembly GCA_964534915.1). Classification (GTDB taxonomy): domain Bacteria; phylum Spirochaetota; class Spirochaetia; order Sphaerochaetales; family Sphaerochaetaceae; genus Ornithospirochaeta. Next base: position 26,195 of record CAZHQL010000002.1, read on the forward strand.
CAGCGTCCGCGATAAGGATGCAGTATCATCAGCAGTAGCTGCAGTTGAGATGATGTGCTACTACGCATCAAAGGGCATAAGCCTGACTCAGAGGCTCGATGCCATCTATGCCAGCTATGGCTACTATACAGAAGCCGTATTCAGCAAGGACTACGAGGGTGCTTCCGGAAGAGAGGAGATGGCAAGGGTCATGGCATCGTTCAGGAGCATGAAAGAAGGGGATGTCCTGGTTGGAAGGACTATCGAGACAATAGAAGACCTCCTTGAGGAGAACACGGGCTTTCCAAAGAGTGATGTAATCATAATCCGGTTCAAGAGCACAGAAAAGCTCGTAGTGCGCCCCTCTGGAACAGAGCCCAAGATCAAATACTATGTATTCCTCAGGGAAGGAAGCGACGGGCGCAAGGCACTTGAGGGCCGCCTGGGACAGATTATAGAGGATTTCAAGAGCGCCCTCTGATAAAGAAGCAAAGAGAGCGGGAGAGGCTTTTCTTCTGCTTTACAGCATTCGTCCCGCGTCCTTTTCGATGGCGCTGTAATCCTTTTAGTCAGCCCTGCGCGGATGGCAGTAAGAAATGAGAGAATATGAGAGATATAATAGGATGACAGCCCAAGAGCTCTCAAAGCTTAAGTAGCTGTTGCAGATATATCAGATGTCGGATATTTACTCTCTTGTAAGATTCAAATGCGCAAGAGAAGGCATTCTCATGAACCTGAATCAGAATTTCTCATCTTTCTCATAGTTCTCGTATTCCACCATGAAGATGAATAATCCGTTTGTAGCTACACTGATGAAGCTGTCGATGTAGTCGCTGCACTCCGGTGTGTATGCAGCCACTATAGCCATAACTTCTGTTTCCGTGCTTCTGATTGACGTGGAAGCTGCCACAGATCTGATTACATAGTCAGAATCATAGCGATAGCGATTGCGATTCTCGTCGGTCATCTCTTCGAACAGAGCTAAAAGCTCAGATATTTCGTTACCCGTGAACCCTTCTTCATATGTAAGATTCAGATGCCTCTCAGGAAGCTGCTCAGATGCATTATAGAATGATTCCTTGCTTACAATCGGACCTCCTGTAAAAATAAGAATCTTTCCGTCTATAGACTGAGCAATACCTACATTGAAGAGCGTTTCATCATCTGATGCGAATGTGACTGATAATACCACGCAGAGTACCATAAATACTGCAAGAATCCTCTTCATCTTCTTTTTCTCCTTATATTCACCCTTGATGCATCAATCATACCTCAATTTCAGTTTGACGGGTATGTTTTTTGAATTGAAGAGAGGGATATACTAAGCGCAATTGCAGAGCCTTCAGGATATTTTCTTACACTTTTTGAAGTTTTGCGCTTTGTTATGTATGAGATATTTATTTTTCATCACGCTGTATTATCTGATGGTGTTCTTTCCCTCCTTTGTGGGCTCCCCGCTTTATCTGACAGCCTTTGCTGCGCTTTCAATTGTTCTTTTTCGCCGCGGCTTTTATCTTGATGCCCTCCTGCTTCTTTCTCTTTCTCTTGTTGTCTCTTTTGTTTTAGATGTTACTCTGACGCGTCATTCATACACTGAAGAGAGTGCAGCATACATCGGAGCTGTTGCAATTGAGGACGGGTCGGTGAAGAAGAGAGGAATGTATGGCTTTCCTGCAGCACTTGCATTCTCCTACGACGGGTCTGAAATCTACTCATCATCAAAGGGAGAAGTCTACATATATTCAAGCAAGGAGAATGTCCGCGCAGGGGACAAGCTCATTGCAAGGGGCTATTTCTCAGGCCCATCATTTTTCATCTCTGACAGTATCAGAGTTGTTGAGAAGGCATTCATGCGTGATGTCAGGAAGAAGGCAGAGGGCTTTATCCGTAAGAGGCTGGCCATGCTTGATGAAGGATCTGCAAACCTTTCCCTGATGCTCCTTCTTGCCATAAGCGATGACGGGGATTCCGATTTATCTAAATTAAGCCGGGAAAAGGGCGTTACGCACGTGTTTGCACTCTCAGGGATGCACCTTGGCATGATAGCATCCCTCCTTCTTCCCTTTCTCTCTCCCTTTATCGGAGAGAGGAGGGCAAGGAAGGTAATACTTCTGCCTCTTTTGTTCTTCACATTCCTCTCAGGCTTCAGGGCATCGCTTCTGCGGGCATTAATCCTGAGGAGCCTCTTTACAATCTTTCCCGAATCCGATGAGGGCGAGATATTTGCTCTTACATTCATAATACACGCATCCCTTTTTCCTGAGAGCCTGATCAGAGCCGGTGCAGTCTTTTCATACATATCGGTTGCCGGCATGTTCATGCTCTCAAGGAAGATGGAAGAAAGATCTGAGCGTTTGACGGGATTTACATTTTCTCACACTCTTACGAGCATCTCATGCCTAATATTTACAATACCGTATTCATACTACCTGTTCTCATCCTACAGCCTCTCAGGTCTCATTTTTGCTCCCCTTGTCAACTTCCTTGTCACAATCTATATGGCACTCTCTCTTCTCTTTCTCTTTTTTCCTCTCTTCCCCTTCCTTCTTGATTTTGTGTATTCAGGCATTGAGAAAGTGCTTTCACTAAATTTCCTCAGCCATTCCTTTGATGATTTAAAGTACTACTTCATTCTCCTTTTTGCATTCCTTTTTCTCTATGCGGCCACTTCCTTGAAAAGCAGGCACATTCTATTTATCCTGAAGCAGTGTGGGATTTTAATTACGAGAGTAAAAAAGAGCTTGCTTTCTTCTTAGAGCAGAACGGCTTTGCCATGAATAAGAAGTTCGGGCAGAACTTCCTTATAAGAGCTTCTGCCAGGGAGAAGATAGTCTCTCTGATGGGAGAAATAAGGAAAAAGGAAATATTTGAAATAGGGCCGGGCCTTGGCTCCCTTACTGCGCTTATGCTTGAAAGGGGTGCTAATGTAAAGGCCTTTGAGATAGACCATGGCTTTGCAGATGTACTGAGGACCAGGGCATTTCATGACGAAGAAGGCTTTACATTAGTTGAAGGCGACGCTCTTAAGACTATGAAAGCAGAAGGGACTGTTCCTTCCTTAATTGTTGGAAACCTTCCGTATAATGTAGGATCAGTTTTGATTGCAGACATAATAGAACGGGCCTTTCTTCCTGAGAAAATGGTATTTACATTACAAAAGGAAGTAGTTGACAGAATGGCAGCTAAGGAGGGAAGCAAGGACTACTCATCATTCAGCATTCTTGCTCAGCTTGACTATGAGATCAGGAGGGCCTTTACTATCTCGCCCGATGCCTTCTTTCCTGAGCCTAATGTGGATTCAGCTGTAGTTGTTATGACAAAAAAGAGGGAATCCTTACTGGACTCTGATGAAAGAAAGGATTTCTTTATCCTCATCCGCGCTCTCTTTGCTGAAAGAAGAAAGACTATAAAGAATAATCTTTCAAGGCTTATAGACAAGGAAAGTGCCTCAAAAGCACTTTCACTTGCCTCAATTGATGAAAAAGAAAGGGCGGAGAATCTCACGCTTTATGATATCATCCGCCTTTTAAAATCTGTCAGAGCTTTGAAGCCTGAGCAAGCGTGATTGCAGCCGTTACTACAATATCATCCACGCTGCAGCCCCTGCTCAAGTCCGATACTGGCTTTGCAAAGCCCTGAAGGATCGGGCCGTATGCCTCAGCACCTGCTAAGCGCTGCACAAGCTTGTAGCCGATGTTTCCAGCCTGCAGGTCAGGAAATACCAGTACGTTGGCCTTTCCTGCTGCTGCAGAGCCCGGCGCTTTCTGAGCAGCAACTTTTTCTACCATCGCAGCATCAGCCTGAAGCTCTCCGTCAATCTTTAAATCAGGGCACTTTGCCTTAACCATATTCGTTGCTTCAATTACCTTGTCAACAAGTTCTCCCCTGGCACTTCCCTTAGTAGAGTATGAGAGCATGGCAACAACAGGCTCGGTTTCCAGGAATGTACGGCAGCTCTCTGCGCTAGCCTCAGCAATGGATGCAAGCTGCTCAGCAGTCGGATTTGGAATTGTTGCACAGTCAGCAAAGATAAAGGACCCGTCTGCGCCATATTCCTTTTTGTCCGTAGCCATTACAAAGCAGGAGGATGCGCTCTTGATGCCGCTTTTGCACTTTATGATATTAAAAGAGGCGCGAAGTACATCTGCAGTCGTGCTTAAGGCTCCTGCTACCATGGCATCTGCGTATCCCAGGTGTACAAGCATTGCACCCCAGCGGAGCATGTTGACAATTTCTGAGGCAGCCTGCTCCTCTGTCATTCCCTTATGCTTTCTAAGCTCATAGTATTCATTAGCAAACTCTGCTTTTTTATCACTTGTCTCAGGATCAGAGATTGTTATTCCATCAAGGGACACTCCCAAGGAGGCAGCGTTGGCCTTCACTTCTTTTTCAGGCCCCACAAGGATTACCTCTTTTGCAAGCTTTTCATCGATTATGATGCGCGCAGCTCTTACTGTTCTCTCTTCAAGACCCTCTGCAAGCACAAGCGTCTTTTCAGCTGCGCGCGCAAGGCTCTTCATCTTGTCACTGAATGCACTCATTTTATTCTCCTATCAAAAAATTAACCTTGTTTTTCAAGATGCTTCTTAACGCTCAGATTATATTACCCTTTGCCTCTTTTTTAAAGGTCTTGATAAACCTCCTCATCATCAGTTAAATTGCTTTCATGGTCATCGGAGTATACGGCTTAGGAAGATTCGGATCGTTTTTCTCTTCTGCCCTTGCAAAGGGAGGCGCAAGTGTCATTGCATATTCAAGAAGCCCTCATAGCGCTCCAGAGGGAGTTGAGATTAAAAGCGAGGAAGAAGTGCTTAATGCAGACTATCTCTTTTTCTGCGTTCAGATATCAGCATTTGAGAGCGTTCTCAAGCGGACAAGGGATCTTATCGGCAGGAACACTGTAGTCCTCGATACATGCTCTGTCAAGACATATCCTGCAGCGTGGATGAAGGAGCACTTAAGGAGTGACACTTACAAGATAGCAACGCATCCCATGTTCGGCCCTGACAGCGGGAAGAACGGAGTAAAGGGCCTTCCCCTTGTTATGTGCAGCATAAGCGAAATAGATGAGCGCTATGAAAGGATAAAAAAATATTTTACTTCCCTTGGCCTGAAGGTTCTTGAGATGAATGCGAAAAAGCATGACATGGAAGCTGCGTACAGCCAGGGGGTGACGCACTTTGTCGGGCGCGTTCTGGATGCTATGAATCTTGAGGATACTGAGATAGCTACAAATGGCTATAAGGCACTTATGAGCATAGTTGACCAGACATGCAATGACCCTGTCACTCTCTTTTACGATCTTCAGCGCTTTAACCCTTATGCAAAGGAAATGAGGCTTTCGCTCCAGGTTGCAATAGAGAAGATCCTGAATCGCCTCATGGAAGAGGAGGAATCTTGACTGTTCTTATCTACACGCTCGGCTGCCGCCTTAATCAGGCTGAGAGCGAGAGCCTGATGGATTCTTTTTTAAAGGCCGGTTTTGAAAAGGCTGAGGATTATAAGGGCGCCGAAATCATAGTAGTCAACACATGTACAGTCACATCGAAAGCAGAGCAGAAGGCGCGCCGCATGATCCGCCTTTTCTCAAAGAGCGCAAGGAGCGTTATAGTGACAGGATGCTATGCAGAGCTTGAAAAGGATGAGATAAAAGCGCTCGGGGATAACATCCACATCTATGGCCTTAAGGAGAAGGGAAGCCTTTTGAAGCTCCCAGAATTTCTTAAAGAAGCATCATCAGCTGATCTTAATGATGCGATATCATCATTTAAGGGGGAGAAAGCAGATCCCTTTGTGTTCGATGCATCCTCATTCACATACCACTCAAGAGCATATTTAAAAGTCCAGGATGGCTGTGATAACTCATGCGCATTCTGCCTGACAAGCATTGTGCGCGGGCCCTCAGTATCATTAGATATTGATGAGGTTGTCAGCAGGGCCAGAAAGATTGAGAAGTCTGGCATGCATGAGATCATGCTCACAGGAGTTAACCTGACGATGTATAACCACGATAAGGGAGGACTTGGTGAGCTTACAGAGAGGCTTTTGTCTTCCCTTGGCCCGGATATGAGAATAAGATTTTCAAGCCTGGAGGCAGACCATGTGGATGAGCGGCTTCTTGCTGCTTTCAAGGACGAAAGGATCTTTCCTCACTTCCATCTTCCCATCCAGAGTGCAAGTGATAAGGTTCTTAAGAGAGCGGGAAGGAAATACACGATTGAGCACATTGAATACATAATAGGGAAAATAAGGGAGTATAAGGAGGACCCGTTCATAGCATGCGACATAATCGCAGGCCTTCCAGGAGAGGATGATGATGAGTTTGAAGTAACGCTATCATTTCTTGAGAAGATGGACTTCTCTTCCTTCCATGTCTTTCCATACTCTCCGCGCGGGAAAACAGCGCTCTTCAGTGCTAAAGACAGGGCCACAGAGAGAGTGCGTGATGAAAGAGCTGAAAGATTAAGGAAGCTCAGCGAGATACACTCAAGGCGCTATGTATCGCGCCAGGAGGGAAGGACTCTTGAAGTGATTGCTGAGAGAAGCAGGGAAAAAAAGCTCTATGGCACTACAGGAAACTACCTCAAGGCTGAGATAGTAACGGATAAGATAGTCAGGGAAGGAGATCTTTTAAAGGGAAGAGTCACTTCCATCAATCCCCTTATCATCTCATGCTGATTACTCTTCTTCCTTCTCATCAAGGCGCTCAATCTCTTTCCTCAGGCGCGGGCTTATAACGAGGGCAACTGCCATCTTTATCCCATCCCCGGCTAAGAATGGAAGAACAGCAATGGCCAGTGCATCCCTTATTGATAAG
>CAZHQL010000002.1:33000-35402 GCA_964534915.1 uncultured Spirochaetaceae bacterium
TTCCTCCTGTGTATATGATTATATTTGCAAGCAGAAGAAGGATTAGATCAAGGACGAAGCTGTTCTTTCTTCCCCTTATTGCAGATGTAAGCGCCGCTGCAACCGGGATTGTCCAGATATAGCCTGCAGTAGGGCCTGTTAAGGCTGCAATGCCGCCGCCGGATGTGAATATGGGAAGTCCTATAAGGCCAAGGAATATCCAGAGGATGCTCGTAATGAGGTTTTCCTTCCAGTTAAGAGTAAGGGCCATAATGAAGACGAACATGGTCTGAAGCGTTATTGGAACAGGAGGAAGTGGAATCCTTATATATGCTCCAACTGATAAAAGCGCTGCGAAAAGGGGTATAAGCAGTTTTCTCATTTTATGTAAACCTCAACATGAAAACTATGTTTACAATACTTCAATATAGTTGTCAATCCTCCTTTTTGCTATAATCAGGGCAATATGACGAAGAAAAGGGTTCTGGATGAGCTGCTCTCACATGAGAATGAGATAATCTCAGGAGAGGCTCTTGCAAGGAAAATAGGCCTTTCGCGTATGGCCATAAGCAAGGCTGTGGCCTCTCTCCGTGATGATGGCTATCCAGTAGAAGTACACGAGAGAAAGGGCTACAGCTTATCAGCATTTGACCTGTTTAAGAAGGAGATGGTGACAGAGGTGCTTTCCGGCATCATGAAAGTCTACTACTCTGATGCGCTCAGGGGAAGTAGCAATAACGAGGCTAAGATTATAGCAGCCTCTTCTGCTAAGGACCCGTTCTGTGTAGTCTGCCGCACGCAAGCAGGGGGAAGGGGAAGGCTTGGAAGGTCTTTTTCCTCCCCGGATGGAGGGCTTTATTTTTCTCTCTATCTTCCCAGCGATATGCTCTCAGAGGGGGATTTGATAACCACAAACGCTGCCCTTGCTGTTGCCCTTGCAGTTGAAAAGCAAACAGAAAGAAGCGTTGATATCAAATGGGTAAACGACCTCTATATGGGAGGGCGAAAGTTCTCAGGAATCCTGACAGAGGGCATTGTTGATCTAGAGCTCGGGGGCTTAACTGGTGCAGTAATCGGAATCGGTATAAACGTAAACACGATGCCTTCTGATTACCCGGCAGCCCTTCAGGGCACGCTTACAACGCTTAAAGAGGAAACAGGGCGCACATTCTGCCGCCTCTCTCTTTTAAGGGAAGCAGTCTGCTCTGTAGTAAGACATCAGAAGAAGGACTACCTTGATGAGTACAGAAAGAGGTGCTTCATCCTTGGAAAGAAGATAACGATTAACAGGATGGGAGAGCTCAGAGCTGCAATTGCCAGGGATATAGATGAGAGGGCGCGCCTTGTAGTTGAGTATCCTGATGGAACTACAGATGTCCTTTCAAGTGCTGAAGTGAGCCTCCATAACTCTTGAAGCGAAATGCAATTCCAATTATATTTTCACTTATGCTTAACAAGTTAAAAAATGACTGGAAAGAGTGCCTCACAGAAGGACTTAAAAAGATACTTAACACAGATGATATTCCTCCCCTTGCTATGACTGAGCCCCCGAAGAGCGAGCTTGGGGACGTTGCATTTCCCTTATTTCAGTATGCCAAAGTGGCCAGGAAGGCCCCTTCTCAGATTGCAGAGGATTTAAAGGCTGCTCTAGAGGATAAGCACCCGGAGGGAGAAGTAATTCTCAGCGGAGGATATTTCAACGTCCGCCTTACTCTCTCTGATCTTTTCTCAACTCTTTACAGCACTGTAATGAGTGAGGCTGAGAGCTACGGAAAGAACGACAGCCTTAAAAACAAGAAGATAATGCTTGAGTTCTCATGCCCGAACACGAATAAGCCCCTGCACCTCGGGCACATGAGAAATGACAGCATCGGAGAAAGCATTGCATCCATTTTAAAGGCAAATGGCGCTGAGGTTGTGAAAGTAAACTTAATAAACAACAGAGGCATCCACATATGTAAGAGCATGCTTGCATATAGGGAGTTCGGATGCGGTGAGACGCCTGAGAGCACTGGAGAAAAAGGGGACCATCTTGTCGGGCGCTACTATGTCAAGTTCGCATCCTGGGCAAAAGAGAGAGATGAAGAGATAAGGAAAGCTGAGAGTAAGGGAGAAATAGAGAAAGCGCAGAGCCTTAGGGATAGCCACCCTGACAGGAAAGCGCAGGATATGCTTAAAGAATGGGAAGAGGGAAAAGAAGATGTAATTGAGCTCTGGATGATGATGAATAAATGGACGCTCGATGGCCTTTTTGAAAGCTATGAGAACATGGGCATCTCCTTTGACCGCTATTACTATGAAAGTGAAACATACAAATACGGAAAAAGCGAGGTTCTAAAGGGCCTTGAGAGGGGCGTTTTCTACAGGGAAAGCGATGGCTCTGTGCAGATAGACCTTTCTGAGATAGGGCTTGATAAAAAAGT
>CAZHQL010000003.1:0-31706 GCA_964534915.1 uncultured Spirochaetaceae bacterium
GTTCTCGACTTACACAGAAACATCTGCATCACTGAAAGGATACCTCACGGATCCCGAAAATGTCAAGCAACTTGAAATCATCGACTACGAGCGATATCAGGAAGCAGAACTAATAAAAGGCTGTCTGATTGACCCTCAGATGACAGGTCTTATGCTACCTGCAGGCAGTTTCAGATGATGCTTTTTTACTTGCTGGGGTTTTTCCACTTTTTAATTTTCCTCTCATCTTTTTCATTTATCATGGCTTTGTAAGGAGAAAGGATATGAAAAAGAAGATTTTCGTTTTTGCTTTATTGTTTATTGTCACATTCAGTGTTTTTGCATCTGTTACAAAGGAAGAAGCTGAGGAAATAGCACTCTCAGACAGCAGGGTTTCCAGAGAGAGCTTAGCAGGAATCAGGAGTCATCTTGACTGGGAGAGGGGAGAAAGGGTCTATGACGTTGAGTTCTATGCAGATGGGGTTAAGTATGAGTATGAGATTGCGCTCTCAGACGGGAGAATCCTGTCTTCTGAGAGAGAGGCAGGGAGAATGATGGAAAGGCCTCAGGAGGGCGGAATAAGCCGTGAGGAGGCACTCTCAATTGCACTGGATAACGCAGGACTTTCTGACAGGCAGATAAACAATCTGAAAGTCAAGCTGGAGAGGGACCATGGCGCTGACATCTACGAGATAGAATTCAGAAGCGGCTCCTTTTCATATGAGTATGATATCTCTATTTTCGGTGAGATTCTGAAGTGCTCTATCGAACGCCGTGGAAGCTATGGAAGGCCGGGCAGCAATCAGGCTGTATTATCGCGCAGTGATGCAGAGGTGCGCCTTCTGTCATATCTTCCAGGGGGCATTGAGAACGTGAGAATCTCAAGGGATTACAATAGAAGAGGGTATAAGTATGAGGCCAAGGCATATTATGATGGAATTGAATATGAGGTTGAAATCGATGGTACTACGGGGGAGATCATCAAGTATGAACAGGAGATGAAAAGAAGGTAGTTTTCATGGGCTCTCGAGGCCCGTTTTTATTTGATTTAGCACATTGCCTGCCGTATAATTTCCTTATTGAGGAAACAGGCATGAAAAAGGAGTATATCGGAGCTATAGACCAGGGTACGACGAGTACCAGGTTCATTATTTTTGACAGCGAGGGCATGATAGTCTCCATCTCTCAAAAGGAGCATCGCCAGATCTATCCCCGCCCGGGCTGGGTAGAGCATGATACTGATGAGATCTGGGAAAACACATGTGCCGTAATCAGGGATGCCCTGGAGAAATCCGGTCTTGATGGTTCGGCTTTAAAGGGCGTCGGAATAACGAATCAGAGGGAAACAGTGGTGCCCGTTCTGAGAAAGAGCGGGAAGACTCTTCATAATGCGATAGTCTGGCAGGACCTCAGGGGCTCAGAGATTCTGGACAAGATGAAGGAAAGTGTTCCTGAAAGCTATATCAGGGAAAGGACAGGACTTCTGTACAGCCCGTATTTCAGTGCAAGCAAGATTAAATTCCTTATAGACAACGTTCCCGGGATAGGAAATCTCAATGGGAAACCTGATTTATGCTATGCGACGATGGATGCATTCCTGGCTTATAAGCTCACAGGGCGCTGTGTAACCGATGTTACGAATGCAAGCCGCTACATGCTGATGAATATAAAGAGCCTGAAGTGGGATGAAGAGATGCTCTCCTTATTTGGCATCAGTGAGGTAAATCTTCCGGAAATAGTATCCTCTACAGGACTTATATATGGCTATACGAGTGAGGACGGGCCCTTTAGAGCATCGATTCCAGTATGCGGGATTCTCGGAGACCAGCAGGCAGCGCTTTTCGGGCAGGCATGCTTTGCACCCGGCGAGAGCAAGTGTACATACGGCACAGGCTGCTTCATGCTCTCCAATACAGGAAAGAATCTCTTTTACAGCAAGCACGGGCTTATTTCCACTGTCGCATACAAGAGGGAGGGAGAGGACGCGGTATATGCACTGGAAGGATCTGTTGCAGTAGCCGGTTCCTTAGTGCAATGGACCCGGGACAGTCTGAAGATGGTAAAGGATGCCAGGGAGCTTGATGTCCTTGCTGAGAGTGTTCCGGACACAGCCGGGGTCTATATCGTTCCTGCCTTTGCCGGGCTCTTTGCACCCTATTGGAGAAGCGACGCAAGAGGGGTGATTGCCGGCCTTACAGGCTTTGCAAGCCGCGCACATATATGCCGGGCAGTTCTTGAGGCAACTGCATTCCAGGCATATGATATATTCAACGCCATGGCGCTGGACAGCTCGATAGAGCTTAAAAGCCTGAAAGTCGATGGCGGCATGACTAATTCAAATCCTTTAATGGAGTTCCAGAGCGACATACTCTCGGTTCCTGTAATAAGGCCTCAGATAGTGGAGACGACAGCACTGGGCGCTGCGTACGCTGCAGGACTGACTGCAGGAGTATGGCAAAGCATTGATGAGCTTAAATCCTATTGGCGCGAACAGATCAGATGGACTCCTACGATGGATGACAAGGAAAGGGAAAAAAGGGTAGGATTCTGGAAGAAGGCAGTATCCAGGACGCTTGACTGGATATAGCACAGGAGGAAGAGAAGTAAATGATTGATGCCCTCTCAGCTTTGGATGTCGCAGATTATGTAAGATTGCTTGCAGAGACGCTGGTTCTGGCCTTTGTGTTCTACAGGGTATACATAGCCCTGGACCAGTCCAAGGCAAAGCAGCTTGTGATGGTATTGCTTTACTTTGCAATCTGCTATGCTCTTTTCTCTCTCTTATCTTTCGATGTCCTTACGAAGATAATGAAAGATCTCTTCCTTCCGTTTTTGATGCTTCTGTTCGTGTTCTATCATCCAGAGCTCAGAAGAGCCTTCTCGATGTCTCTTATAAAGAAGAACAGGTTCTTCAGAATCGGACAGCAGACTACGGGAGAGCAGATAGATTCAATCCTGAATGCATGCAATATCCTGGTTGAGAAGAAGAGAGGGGCTCTGATCGTATTCCCGCGCCATATAGATATCAAGGGGGTACTGGATTCGGGAACCAAGCTTAATGCGGATCTCTCATCGACTTTAATCCTTACGATATTCGACCATGACACGCCGCTTCATGATGGCGCGTGCGTAGTTCAGAATGGAAGGATCACGTATGCAGCATGCTATCTTCCCCTGAGTGAGCAGTCAGGGATCAAGGCAAGCTTCGGAACCCGCCACCGCGCGGCTTTGGGCCTTGCAGAAGTAAGCGATGCAGTAATCATCGTGGTATCAGAAGAGACGGGTGCAATAAGCCTGGCATATAATGCGAACATCTATTATGATTTGTCGAATGAGACTATCAAGAAAGTTCTTCTTGCACTCTTTACTTACCGTGACATACTCCCATCTGAGATTAAGGAGCAGTCTTCCGCAGTAGAGAGCACTGAGGGAGGGGAGTAGGAGCATGAAACAGAATTTTAAGTTTTTCTCTTCCTGGGGTCCTAAGATCCTGTCTTTCCTCCTTGCAATAACGGTAGTGCTCGTAGTTGAGTTTTCCAATGTCTCAAACCGCAGTGTAACGATTCCTCTTGAAGTAATACTTCCAGAAGGATGCAGGGCAGAATCCTTAGTCCCTGATACCGTTGATGTCATAATAAGCGGCAGTGAGAACCTGATCTATCTGATAGATCCTTCCTATATCAGAGCGTATGCAGACTTCTCTGATGTCAGCACCGGGGGAATAGCACGAGTGCCGGTCATGCTGGATTTCAACCAGGATGTATTTACACAAAGCAGCGTGAGCATCAAGGCACAGCCTTCTTCTGTCAGGATCCTGTTCACTCATAATGGGGATTGAGATGACTAAGGGAATAGGAGTGGACATTGTAGAAAACAGGCGCTTTGATTCTAAATCTTCTGATTTTTTGAAGCGCATATTCACAGAGCGTGAGATATCCCTTGCACCATCTCTTAATTCCAATGAGTACTATGCATCACGTTTTGCAGCAAAAGAGGCATTTGTAAAGGCACTGGGGACCGGGTTTGTCAAAATAAGCGCTCAGGAAGTCGAAATCCTTGAGGATGAGAATAGCAGGCCATACATAGTCATTACAGATAAGATAGAAAATCTCATCCCTGATGCAAGTGTTTTCCTCTCAATAAGCCATGAGAGGGTTTATTCTGTCGCAATGGTGGTCATCGATGGCACGCTCTGACTGGAGAAGGCCTTCATCCTTTAAGGGCCTTGAAGAAGGAGAGAGGCGCATAAGGCTCTTTATCTCCTATGACGGATCAGCATTCTCCGGCTGGCAGCGTCAGGAAGGAGTGAGAACAGTTCAGAGCGAGATAGAGAAAACGCTCTCCCATGTTCTTGATGAGGATATTACACTCTTTGGCTCTGGAAGGACTGACAGGGGAGTCCATGCCCTCAGGCAGGCAGCGCACTTTGACACTTTCAGCCGTATCGCAGCTGATAAATTCAGGATCATACTCAATACGAATCTTTCAAAGGACATCAGGATACTCTCAAGTGATGAAGCAGACGCCGCCTTTCATGCGCGCTTCTCAACTGAGAGCAGGGAGTACTGGTATCTTATAAAGAGAACTGAGGACATGCTTCCTTTTGATGATAAGCACATAACGCCAGTAAGGTCACTCTTCCCCCTGGAAAGGATGAATGACCTGGCCTCAGTGCTTAAGGGAACACATGACTTTACCACATTCTCTTCATCGCGCGATAAGAGCCTTTCAAGGATGAGGGATGTCTACTTGTCTGAATGGGATGAGATAAGAGATTCATATGGCTGCCCCATCTTGCGCTACCGTGTAGCTGCGAATGCCTTTTTATACCATCAGGTCAGGAGCATGGTGGGCACTATGCTTTCTTTTTTGCAAAAGGGCATGACCAAGGATGAGCTGAGATCTATATTGAAAAAAAGGGACAGGTCCCTTGTCCATAAGACAGCAGCCTCAGACGGGCTGTATTTAGCTGATGTCAGCTATGACAGGAAGAAGTATGAGTGGTTTGAAAGAGAGCATTGAAGAGATCCTAATTCTCTCTGATGAGATTGAAAGAGCATTCTCAGATCCATTGGGGGAGGCCGGAATCTATGCATACAGCGTGAAGGAACAAAAAAGGAAAGAGTCTGTTAAAGACACTTCTTCAGACTCATTTAACTGCCACAGCTGCCCCTTATGGGAAAAAAGGACGCAGGCTCTCTTCTATTTCAATCCCAGGAAGGCTGATGTCCTTTCAGTAGTTGCTTTTCTTGAATCCAGTGAGGGCATATTAAGAAATGATGCAAACGAGATGTATGAGAAACAGATGGAGGCAATAGGGCTAGCCAGGTCTGAAAGAGCACTGGTATCGCTCTTGAAATGCCCGAGTGATGCTTTCATCAAGGACTATGCAGATCAGTGCAGGAAATACCTGAAAGAGGACATGGCATCCATCAGTCCGCGCATCATGATCCTCTTCGGCATGGACCTTGCGCATTACATCCTGAATACTGAGAGGCCCTATGATGATATAAGGGCAGCAAAGAGAAGCTTCCGCGTAAACGGCATAACAACATTCGTCACATACTCACAGCGTGAGTGCATCAGGAATCCTTCCCTCAAGAGATCTGTATGGGAGGACTTGAAAGCAATAAGGCAGGCCCTGGCGTGAAGTATGCAACAGTAACGCTTGCAGTTCCGCTATATAGCAGCACGTTCACATACTCATATGATGAGAGTGCGATGGATCCTCTTTATAAGAGGGTCTCTGTGGATTTTCATCACCGCAAGATGACGGGCTTCGTAATCAGCGTAAGTGATGAGCCTCCTTCCGCTGATTATGAGATAAAGGCCATAAAGAGAGTTCTTGATAAGGATGAAGTCATAAACGAGGAGCTTATCCGCCTGGCACGCGACATGAGCTACCTTTATAAGAATTCTGTTGGCAAGTGCCTCTCTCTGATGGTTCCAAATGCAAAGAGGGACTCTGACGCTGCGCCTTTCTTTGAGGAAGGGGACTTTACGAGGATTGAAGAGCTCAGTGAGGACCAGAAGAAGGCGATAGAAGAATTCCTTGCAAAAAGGGCGGAGGGAAAGAGGCTTTTCTTTCTCTATGGCGTGACAGGATCGGGAAAGAGCGAAGTATACCTCAGGATTGCAGAGAAAGTGATTGAAGAGGGAGGGCAGGTACTCTACATGGTGCCTGAGATAACGCTTTCCGAGCAGATATCAAAGAGCGTGAGGAGCCGCTTCAAATCACGCGTTCAGATTCTCCATTCGTCCTTAACGCCTGCACAGCGCCTTAAGAGTGCGCGCCTTGTAAAGAACGGGGATGTGGATATCGTAATAGGGGCAAGAAGCAGCATATTCGCACCATTTAAGAATCTGAAGCTCATTATAATGGATGAGGAACACGAGGTCTCATATAAGGCCTCGAATGCTCCACGCTACCATGCACGGCAGCTTGCGCAGCTGAGAAGCAGATATAATGATGCGCCCCTGATAATGGGCTCTGCAACACCGTCCTTTGAAAGCTATCGCCTGATAAAGGAAGGAAGGATTGTCCCTCTTTCTCTTCCAAGACGCATTGGAAAGGGAGCCTTTCCCTCAATCAGGATAGTAAACACGCTCGGGCAGAAAGGGAATATAAGCACTATAGTGCAGAGCCAGATAAAGGCAGAGCTTGATAAAAAGAACGGAGTGATCCTCTTTCTTAACCGCAGGGGCTACTCAAATGCAATCACATGCAACAGCTGCGGGGAAGTGATCAGATGCCCTAACTGCTCTGTAAGCCTCACATACCACAAGAAAAACAGAATCCTTAAGTGCCACCAGTGCGGCTATGTAACTGATGCCCCTGAAATCTGTCCACATTGCAAGAGCCATGATATCTCATCATTTGGCTTTGGCACTGAGAAGATAGAAGAGGAGCTGAGAAGATTATATCCTTTTGCAAACATCAAGCGCCTCGATGGAGATGTTGCAGAGCATGACAGGGCATATATTGCCCAGACTTTGAGCGAATTTGAAAAAGGTGATGTGGACATCCTCCTTGGCACTCAGATGATTGCCAAGGGCCTTAATTTTCCAAAGGCGACGCTGGTCTGTGTCATCAATGCAGACCAGGGACTGTTCCTGCCGGACTTCAGAGCCAATGAGCGCACATTTGACTTATTGCAGCAGGTATCGGGGCGCGTTGGCCGCTACCGTGATGATGGAAAGGTCATAATCCAGACGACGCAGGTCAATAATCCTGCGATAAGGGCAGTGGAATTAAATGACGCAGAAGGGTTCTACTTTACTGAGATGGAATTAAGGCGCCGCCTCTCATACCCTCCATATACACGTCTGATAAACATAAGGGTGCGCAGCCGCAAGGAAGAGAAGGCAAGATGTGAGGCTGAGAGCATAGAGAAATACCTCTCTCTCTATTTTGACGGCCACGATGGAATTGAGATGAACAGTGCAACGAGTGCGCTTATTGAGATGCTTAACAGCTACTACCGCTACCATGTTCTTATATCTGTAACTGACGAGGCCTTTTCCTATGCCCTCAAGGTCCTCGAGAGCTTCAGAAGCTCGTACAGGATAGCCTCATCATGTTCTGTTGAGATAGATACTGATCCGCTGGACATGCTCTAGTGCAAAAAAAGTGCTTTAATGCTATATTTCGAGTATGCTAGATATTTACACACTCGATGATGAAGTTTTAAGGCAGGATACAGAAAAGGTAACTGTATTTGACCCGGCACTGAGCTGCCTGGTTGATGCCATGTTCGATACCCTTGAGCAAGCAGACGGGGTGGGCCTTGCTGCTCCCCAGGTCGGAATAAGCAAGAAAATCTTCATAGTTGACCTGAGAAAGGGGGATGAGGGCAAATACGTATTCATAAACCCCGAGATAATCCAGATGAGCATTGAGGAAGGGCCATATGAGGAAGGATGCCTCTCAATCCCGGGCTTTTACCGTGAGGTTATAAGGCCTCTTTGTGTAACCATTCAGGCACAGGATGTAAGGGGCAAGCACTTCACTCTCGATGCATCCGGTCTTCTTGCGCGTGTCATACAGCATGAGAATGACCATCTTAACAAGATCCTCTTCATAGACCATCTGAGCGCAGAAGAAAAAGAGAGGATTGAGAAGGCATTCAGAAAGAAAAACAGGAAGAAAAAGAGGGTCAGAGGGTGAAGATACTTTTTGCTGCAACAGGAAAGATTGCAGTCCCGGTTTTAAACACACTGCATGGCATGAATCTTGTGAAAGCAGTCCTGACATCCCCTGATGAGCGCGGCGGGCGCGGTAATAAGATCATAGAGTCTCCTGTAAAGGAGAGGGCAAGGGAACTCGGGCTTCCTCTTTACCAGCCGGAGCACCTGAGAAGAGAGGAAAGAGAGCATGTAAAGACACTTTCATGCGACACTCTTCTATCATTCTGCTACGGAAAGATCTTCGGCCCTAAGTTCCTCTCGCTCTTTGAAAGGAAATACAATATACATCCATCTGCTCTTCCCCTCTACAGGGGGCCATCCCCCCTTTATGAGACTATCAGGAATGCAGAGAAGACTTCTGCCATAACGATTCAGGAAATCGCGCTTGAGGTAGACAGCGGGGATATCATCAACAAGATGGGCTTTGACCTGGACGGAACTGAGAATATTGCAATACTCGAGGAAAAAGTCTCTTTATATGCTGCAGCTCTGGCTGAAGAGACATTTTCCAGAATCGACAGCTATACAAAAACTGAGCAGAAAGGAAATGCCACATATTCACGCCTTATTAAAAAAGAGGATGGCCTGATTGATTTTAAAAGCTCAGCAGAGGCTGTCCATGCCCAGATCAGGGCATGCTATCCATGGCCAAGGGCATATACACGCTATAAGGGTGCCAATCTTATAATCTCATCTGTGTATGGCAGTGTCTTTGAAATCAGTGAAAAGTGCTCTGAGGCTCCGGGTACAGTGGTCTCCCTTGATAAGAAAAAGGGACTGAAGGTTGCAACGAAGGATAAATACATCTACATAGCTCGCCTGCAGCTTCCAGGCAAGAAGGAAATGGATGCACTCTCATTTGTTAACGGAGAGAGAGCGATAATAGGATCTGTTCTCGGCTTGAAGGGTGATGTATGAGAAGAATGCTTGCTCTTTTCCTTGTACTGCTTCTCTCTTTCTCCCTGGCTGCAGAGGAAAAGACGTTTGCACTTGTTCTCTCAGGAGGGGGTGCAAAGGGAATTGCGCATATAGAGGTGCTTAAGGAACTCGACAGAAGAGGGCTCTATCCGGACTATGTGATTGGAACGAGCATCGGATCATTAATCGGCGCATTCTATGCATCGGGGTACTCAGGAGAGGAGATTGAAAAGTTAATCAGGAATGAGGATATGCTCTCGCTCTTTACGACAATCTACACTGGCGGAAGCAACGAGTATCTAGAGGGCGGGGATGAGTCCCCTGTTACAAATCTCATCACCATCAATTTCTCAGATTACTCAGTCGGCTCTGCCAATGGCCTGATCGATGATCTGTACATATCCCGGTTCTTCCGCACGAATCTGATAAAGGTCCTTTCAATCAGGGATTTTGATGAGCTTTCGATTCCCTACAGGGCCGTAGGAACGGATCTGGAGACAGGAGAGGAGATCGTATACTCATCCGGCTCCCTCTATGGGGCAATGAGGGGGTCCATGGCAATTCCGCTGGTTTTTACTCCCTTTAAGGATGAGTGGGGTCACTATGTCGTTGATGGCGGCCTTGTGAATAACCTTCCTGCAGATATCGCAAGAGATCTCGGGGCCGATGTTGTTCTGGCTGTTGACTTAAACGATGTTACCAGAAGCCATGGGATATTGTCCCCATACAATGATGTCGAGACCCTTACAGGTGTTGTTTTCCAGTTAATAGATCTTGAAACGCAGCCGAATGCGGCGAAGAACTATAAGTATGCAGACTATATGATAATCCCTGATCTTTCTGATTACGGGATCATGGATTTTCTCAAGGTTGAAGAGATTCTTGAAATAGGAAGAAATGCAGTAGAGGAGAGCCAGGCACTATTTGACAGCCTTGAAGAGGAGCTTGAGAAGAACGGGAGGATAAAGCCTCTTTCCTATTCTGAGAGAGAGCCCTTTGTCATCAAGAGCATAATCTGCAAGGGCCTTACAAGATACACGCCACAGTTCAACCGCTTTGTCGGAAAGACTGCAGACAAGGAGACTGCAGAGGATCTTGAAGCTCTCCTTCTGTATATAAAGAGGCAGGAGAATCTTAAGAGCATCGGATACGATGTCTATGATGGCACGCTTATACTCTGGTTCGAGGAATACTCGCGCATGATGCAGAAGATTTCCCTGGGGCTTAATCTCGAGGCAGGAGTCAAGGGCTCGATCATGGACTCATCCACGCTCTTTTACTTCATGCCCCATGCAAGCGCTGTTTTAAGCCTGACTTTCCCCGGTAGCTATGGCACGCTTAAGGCAGGCCTTGATCTTAAAGACTACGCATCGCTTTTTGCATCCTATTTTTACAATTTTGAGAATGATTTCTCGCTCTTTGCATCAGCCATGGCGGGAATTGGAGATATCTCCATGCTCTCTATTGCCGACAGGATAGACAGAATCGATACATCGGACTTCATTTTCTCCATTGAAGCAGGCGCTGCCTTTGAGAGTCTGGCCAAGCTCAGGATAGAAGCCTCAATAGATCTGGACCTGATTGCACTCGGGCCTCTGAAGTCCTATGATACAGTTGTGGATGAAGTCGGCATCACTGTTGTCTTTGATCCGAAGCTCAATATCAACCTTAAATACCACGCGCTTGACTATGCAAGCCTTGAAAACGGAATAAACATAGATTTTGATGCTGATATCTATCTGAAAGCATCATTGATGTACACATTATCCCTGGCACTCGAGAGCATCATCCCGTTGAATTCAGATGCCATCAGGCTGTATATCGGCGCGGAGGCAGCAACGCTGAGGGGCAATGAGGCCATAGGCTCAAGCTACAGGACAAACAGAAGCGGCAATATAACGAGGGACTATGTATCCCTCTCTCTTGGAACAAGATATCTCTTTATGGAGAAGTTCGATATGCAGGCCGGATTCTTTTTCGAGCTGTATGAGACAAGGGATTATCAGAGCCGGCTCTGGGTCTCAGATTACAGCCTCATTCCATTTTCCATGATAAACGACTGGGCTCTTGGGCTCTCATTTGCTCTTGGCTACAATACTCAGGCAGGCAATATCTCTGTTTTTGCAGACATTACGCACCGTGGTGCCTTTTCTCTCGGAGTAAGGCTGAGATGAGATGGAATACGTATTCAGACTATCTGAACAGGAAGTATGGGAAGAAGGTCTTCAGGATCGGGCTTGATGCAGCATTCTCATGCCCGAACAGGACCAAGGATAGAAAGGGAGGATGTGCATTCTGCGATGGAACAGGTTCTGTTGCAGTCTATCAGAGGAAAGGAGAAGGATCTTTCCGTCACGATTCAGAATATGAGAAAAGCGTAGCTGAAGGAGATATTTCCTATGGACTGGATATCAGGGGGCAGATAGAGAAGGGAAAGGAAGTTCTTAAAAGGCGTTATGGCGCAGAGGCATACAGCATATATTTCCAGTCCTTTACGAACACTTATGGGGACCCTGGATACCTTAAGAGCGTCTATGATGAGGCACTCAGCTACGGCCCGTTCGTTGAGCTTATAATCTCAACGCGTCCTGATGCACTTGATGATGAGAAGCTTGACCTGATTGCAGGCTATGCCGACAAGGGCGTGGATGTTGAGATTGAGCTGGGACTGCAGAGCGCAAATGATGAGACGCTGAGGTACATAAACAGGGGACATGACAGAGCCTGTTACATAGAAGCTGCCAGGATGATAAAGCAAAGGAATATATTTCTATCCACTCATGTGATCCTGGGGCTTCCGGGAGAGAAAAAGGAAGACTATATAAATACAGCTAAAGCTGTTAGCCTGTACTCGGATGCAGTCAAGATACATAATCTGAATATCGCAGGAGGAACGAGGTTTGCAGATGAGTATGAAAGCGGAAAGATTACGCTTTTAAGCGTTGATGAATACCTGGAGGCGGCATCTGTTTTCATTGCCCATCTGAGGCCCGATGTAATAGTTCAGCGCCTTATAAGCGAGACGCCCATGCATCGCCTGATAGCACCCCGGGATTTTCCGGATAAATCAAAGCTCATCGCGCTTCTTGAGAAAAAGATGGAGAGAGAAGGCTTGGTGGAGGGATCACTGTATGAGAAGAATTGAAGAAGAGATCAAGAGAGCTGTTATCAGGGCATCCCGGGAACTTGATGATGATGTTCTGAAAAAGATAGAGAAAGCTTATGAGGAAGAGAGAAGCGAAGCTGCCTGTATTGTCTTGAATGCGATACTCGAGAATATAAAAACGGCAAAGGACACAGGCCTTCCCCTCTGCCAGGACACAGGGCTCTTCTGGTGCCTCATCTCATACGGCAAGGACTCAGAGCATTCCCTCTCTGATCTTGCAGAGGCCCTTAACAGTGCTCTTTACAGTGCCTCTCTCGAAGGATCATTCAGGAAGAGCATCGTCTCTGAGCCTGTGTATGAGAGAGAAAATACTTCAAGCAATCTTCCCCCTGTTATCAACATTGAGTTAATTGATGGGGATAAAAGCTATATCGATGTGCTTCTGAAGGGTTTTGGAAGTGAGAACTGCTCCTCAGTTCAGATGCTTAATCCGACAGCGGGAGAAGAGGGCGTTGTAGATGCAGTTGTCTCCATGATGAGAAAGGCCGGGGGAAAGCCATGCCCGCCAGTGTTCCTGGGGGTGGGAATCGGAGGAACGCTTGACCGTGCAGCACTTCTTAGCAAGAAGGCTCTTTTTGGAAAAAGAGAGCACAAAGACGCGCGTTACAGGCGCCTGGAAGATAAGATTCTTGAGCGCGTAAA
Organism: uncultured Spirochaetaceae bacterium; assembly: GCA_964534915.1. Classification (GTDB taxonomy): domain Bacteria; phylum Spirochaetota; class Spirochaetia; order Sphaerochaetales; family Sphaerochaetaceae; genus Ornithospirochaeta. Next base: position 12,893 of record CAZHQL010000003.1, read on the forward strand.
TGGCCTTAAGATCGGGGCAGGGGGGCTTGGAGGTGCTTTTACAGCACTGGAAGTCAATATTGAATATGAACCAACTCATATTGCAGGGCTTCCTGTGGCCCTTTCTCTCTCCTGCTGGGCAGACAGGAGAGCACATATCGAGATAGGAGGAGTGCTATGAAAAGAAGGCTGACGCTGCCCTATGATGACATTTCTGCTCTTAAAGAGATAAAGGCAGGGGATGAGGTAGTAATAGACGGGACCCTCTTTGTAGGGCGCGACCAGGTGCATAAGAGGCTTTGCAGGATGATAGAAAACGGAGATGCTCTTCCATTTCCGTTTAAGGGCAATGGCATTTACTACATGGGCCCCTCCCCAAGGATAGAGCCTTTTGCGCTCGGTGCCTCAGGTCCTACTACAAGTCAGAGGATGGATCCGTATACGCCAGAGCTCATGAAAAACGGGCTTCTCCTCATGATAGGAAAAGGGCCAAGGAGCAAAAGCGTTGCAGAGGCAATAGAAAAGTACTCAGGGCTCTACCTCCAGGCTTTCGGAGGCTGCGGTGCGCTTTACTCAATGTGCATAAAGAAGGCAGAGACAGTTGCATTTGAGGATCTTGGTCCTGAAGCGCTTTTAAGGCTTGAAGTCAAGGATTTCCCGGCAATCGCTGTAATAGACAGCACAGGATTTAGTCCTTTTTTCTTGTCCTAGATGCTGGGGCATGGTAATCTCTTTTCTATGAAAAAAGCCATTTTATTCCTCTTTCTCCTCATTCTTCTCTTTCAATCCTGCTCAAGGGGAAAAAGCACTTATGTTGAGAAGCCGAAAGCAGAAGCCAGGCTGGAGATGGCTGTAACAGAATACGATATTGATGAGCTTGAGGCACCAAGCACACTCAGTGAGAGATTCAGCTATGCATATGGCAATTTACTTGCGCAGAGCCTTGATAGCGCCAAGCAGGATGTGAATGCAATCTACTTTGCGCGGGGATTTTTAGATTACTATGGCACGTCGTATTTCTCTGAAAGTGAGCTTAGCGAAATCTTCATTGAGTATCAGAACAGGATGCTTGAGGAGGCAGCTGAGGCCTACAGGAGACAAAGCGAGGAAAATCTCATGAGGGCAGAGAGCTTTCTTGAATTAAATGCACAGAGAAGCGGTGTAATAACGAGTGAAAGCGGCCTTGAGTATGAGATTTTGCGCAGAGCGGAGGGCGGAAGAAGTCCCGGCAAGGATGATACTGTGAGCTTTTACTACACTATGACGCTTTTAAATGGCCAGATCGTGGAGTCAAGCTATGACAGCGGAGTGCCCTCAGTTGTCAGCATTGATGCCTTGATCGAAGGTGTGCAGGAAGCACTGCAGCTGATGAAAACAGGCGAGCGCTTCAGGTTCTGGATACATCCATCCCGTGGCTACGGAGAAAGCGGCATGTCGGTAATAGGACCGAATGAGCTTCTAATCTTCGAGGTCGAACTTGTCGATATACTCTAGGATTTCGTCATAGCTTGAGGCATTTGCTGTTGCAAGAGGGCACACTTTTCCAGAAAAGGAGATGTAGATGCTCCTGAGGCCTGCATTCACGGCCCCCTGGATATCGCTTTTAGCGCTGTCTCCGATTACTATCGAACGATTTTTCTCAAGAGAGGAGTCTGAAAGGACGAAATCAAAGAAGGCTTTATCAGGCTTCTGGATGCCCATCTCTGTTGAGATATAGATCTTCTCAAAGTACTTTTCAGTATCTGTTCCTTTAATCCTTCCATGCTGGGTTTTTGCAATTCCGTTTGTGATGATGTACATCCTGTGCCTGGTGCAGAGAGCATCAAGGAAGGCCCTTGCTCCGGGAATCAGGATCCCGTTCTCTGCGAGAGTATCAACATAGTAGTTTCCGGCCCCTGCTGCATCAGCAGCAATGCCAAGACAAGAGAAGAGATCCTCAAAGCGCCTGCTTATGATCACATCCTGGCAGATCTCTCCTTTCTCATATAAATCCCAGAGCCTCATGTTCTTCTCATGGTACAGCCTTACGTTCTCGCAGCTATAGGGAATGCCGTAGCGGTGAAATACCTTTCTCAGGCTTATATTTTCTGTTGCTTCAAAGTCATAAAGCGTTCCGTCTGCGTCAAATAGAAGATTCAGCATGGCCTAATGCTACATAATCATGCTATTCTTTTGAAGAGGTGTTAAATGAAAAAGCTTATATCAAGCACAGGCTTTGCACTGCTTGCTCCCATTCTGGCCCTTCTGATGCTCATAAAGCCGAATCGCGCCTCTTCCATCCTCTTCTTCTTAGCCGGTGCCTGCATACTCTACGGTGCCCTTAGCGATCTGTATTTCATTTTGCATGTGAGGGGATTATCATCAGGGATGAAGAAGAAGGGAATCATAAAGGATATGATCAGCCTGGTCTCTTCTCTGATTGTCATATGCCTCTCGCTCAGTAATCCTGGTTCTTTCGCTGACATTCATAATCTGCAGCATCCTTGAGTACAGGAAGCATGGCTGTGAAATGATTGCAGAGTATGAGGAAAAGATTGACTAAAGTGCCCCCTTTGGTTTTTAATAAAGGCCATGAGAAAAGCTGAGAGACATCATCACCACCGCATTTTTGCATGAAGTGCCAGAACAGGTGGTTTTTGTCATATCGCAAGGTCGTCCTTTCTGGGTCGGCCTTTTTTTTGTTTGCCCGGGAGGTGGGTATGGAAGAAGTATTGAGAATTGCTATTCAGAAGAGCGGACGCTTAAGCGAGAAGAGCCTGGATATAATAAGAAGCTGCGGCATTGAGTTTTCGCTCGACAGCCGCGTCCTTAAGGAGAGGTCATCTAATTTCCCCATCGAATTTCTGTTCGTGCGCGATGATGATATCCCCACATATGTGAAGGACGGGGTAGCAGATGTCGGCATTGTCGGGCGCAACGAGTTCGATGAGAAGGGCTTTTACCTTGATGTGATAAAGGACTTGAAGTTCGCTTCCTGCCGCCTGAGCATCGCAGTTCCCCTGGATTTTGACTATAAGGGCCTTGAGAGCCTGGATGGCAAGAGGATTGCAACAAGCTACCCTAATATAATGATGAAGATTTTAAAGGAGAAGGGAATTGATGCAACTCCGGTAGTCGTTTCAGGCTCTGTTGAGATAACTCCCCAGGTAGGAATTGCAGACTGCATATGCGACATAGTATCAACAGGGACCACGCTCAAGATGAACGGTTTGAGGGAAGTCGAGGAAATCTATTACTCATCTGCCATCATGATTGCCCGCCCGGGCTTTACCAACACAGTCTCAGCAAAGAGGGATATCCTTATCCGGCTTCTTGAGAGGATGGATGCAGTTGAGAGAGCAAAGAAAAAGAAGTACATACTGTTTAATCTTCCGCGAGAGAGGCTTGATGATGCAGCAAGGATTATAGGGGGCATGAAGAGTCCTACAGTTACGCCCTTGCTTGATGATGACTGGCTGAGCGTGCAGTCTGTGGTAAGTGAGGACAGGTTCTGGTCCGTCTTTGAGGATTTAAAGGAAATCGGGGCAGAGGGGATACTTGTTATGAACATTGAGAAGATGACGGAGTAGTGTATGCTTGATTTCTACTTTGAGCCAGGAAAAAAGGAGCTTGAGAAGATCCTTCAGAGGAATCATGAAGAGGATGGTGCGATTCTCGAGAGCGTAAGAGAGATAATGCGCGATGTAAGAGAAAGGGGCGATGAGGCACTATATGAGTATGCCAGGAAGTTTGACTCATCGGAGCTGACAAGCCTTTTTGTAACAGAGGAAGAGATTGAAGATGCTGAGAGAAGGATATCGCGCACTCTTAAGGATGCAATAGATACAGCTGCGAGAAATATAAGGGTTTTTCATGAGAATGAGATGCCGCCTTCTGAATGCATTGAGACCATGAAGGGCATCACATGCTCAAGGCGCATTGTGCCGATCTCAAAGCCGGGTCTCTATGTTCCCGGGGGAACAGCACCGCTTTTCTCAACAGTTCTGATGCTTGGAATTCCTGCGTCCGTTGCAGGATGCAGTGATATAATGCTTGCTACCCCTGCCAGGAACAATGAGATACACCCTGCAGTGCTCTACTCTGCAAAGGTCTCCGGCATCCACAGGATCCTGAAAGTAGGGGGTGCTCATGCAATAGCTGCTCTTGCATACGGCACAAGGAGCGTGGAAAAAAGAAATAAGATCTTCGGACCGGGAAACAGGTATGTATCCTTTGCAAAGATGGAAGCAAGCAGAACTGTCTCCATTGATATGCTTGCAGGTCCAAGCGAGGTGATGGTACTCTCTGATGAAAGCGCAGATCCTCTCTTTATTGCAACTGATCTTCTTTCTCAGGCTGAGCATGGGCCGGACAGCCAGGGGATAATGGTATTCATTGGAAATAGGAGGCAAGCAGAGGAAAAGAAGGATGCTGTCCTTAAAGAGGTGAAGCTTCTTCTTGAGAGCCTTCCAAGGAGCGAGTACATGAAGAAGAGCCTCTCTCACTCAAGAATCATTGCCTTTTCTGATGAATCCGATGCGCTTTATGCAGTAAATGAGTATGCACCAGAGCATCTTATAATAAACACAAAAGACCCGGAGATGCTTCTTGGCATGGTTGAGTCTGCAGGATCCGTTTTCTTAGGCCCGTACAGCCCTGAGAGCGCAGGGGACTATGCAAGCGGGACTAACCACACACTGCCGACAAGCGGCTTTGCAAAGAGCACATCGGGAGTCTCTCTTGACTCATTTATAAAGAAGATAACTGTTCAGAAGCTCACAAAAGAGGGAGCAGAAAGCATTGGAAAGACCGTGATTGCCATGGCAGAAGCTGAGAGCCTCTTTGCCCATGGCATGGCTATGAGGGTACGCCTGTGATTGAGAAGATGATGAGAAGCCATATACTCTCGCTTGAGAGCTATAAGTCTGCGCGCGATGATTTTTCAGGAGATGCAGAGGTGTATCTCGATGCAAATGAGAACTGGAAAGATTTCTCGAAAAAAGGCAAGAACAGATACCCGGACCCGTACGCAACAGCTTTAAGAGAGAAGATAGAGTGCGTAATGGGCTTTAAGAAGGAACATACGGTGCTTGGAAACGGATCTGATGAGCTTATAGACATGCTCATCAGGATTTTCTGCACGCCAGGAGAGGATTCAATCCTGATTGAAAGGCCGACATACAGTGAGTACAAGGCATTTGCCGAAATCAATGGAGTCAGGGTAATCGATGTACCACTGACTGAGAATCTTGAACTGGACATTCCCGCTATCAAGAGGGAAATAGATAAAAGCAAGCCCAAGATCATCTTCATATGCTCACCTAATAACCCGACAGGAAAGGCCTTTGAAATCGAGAAGATAAAAGAGATAGCAGACTATAATCCATCTCTTACTGTAGTTGATGAGGCCTATGCGGACTTTAGTCCCGGCTTCATAAGCGCATATACTCTCAAGAGCGAACGCGTTGCAGTTTTAAGGACATTCAGCAAGTACTGGGCCCTTGCTGCATCGAGAATTGGAATTCTCGTTGCAGATGAAGTGGTCATAAAGGCTGTTAACAAGATAAAGGCGCCATACAATCTCTCACTTTCTGCACAGTGCGACGGTATTCTGGCGCTTGATGATGCATCAGAGAGAAAGAAGATTCTTAATGAGATCTTAAGTGAGAGGGAGCGCCTCAGCTCTGAGCTTAAAAAGTTTCCGTTTGTCAGCAAGGTCTATGAAAGCGATGCGAACTTCATCCTTGTGAAGGTCTCTGATGCTGCAGAGCTCTATTCTTATCTTATCAAGAAAGGTATAATCGTTCGTAACCGCAGCAGTGAGCTGCATTTAGAGAACTCTCTCAGGATTACAATCGGCTCAAAGAGTGAGAATGATAAACTTCTGGAGGCCTTAGGTGAAAGGTAAGAGCGTTTTATTCCTCGACAGGGATGGGATACTGGTAGCTGATGACCAGGTTGACAGCTACGAGAAGATCATATTCATCCCCCATGTATTTGAAGCATTGAGAAGGATCAGGCGGGAAACGGATTTTGAACTTGTCATGGTTTCCAATCAGGATGGAGTTGGAACGCCATCATACCTGTATGAGGACTACATAAAGTGCCAGGACAGGATTCTTAAGACGCTTGAGGGGGAAGATATATATTTTGATGATATAAATGTCGATTTCTCTTTCCCACAGGATGCCTGCCCTACAAGGAAGCCGGGCACTCTCATGATAAAATCCTATGACAGCCCTGAATACGACAAGGCATCATCGTATTTCGTCGGAGACAGGATAACGGATATGATGCTTGCAAGGGACTTCGGAATTAAGGGAATATTCCTAAACGACAAGGAAACGCTTCCAGATGAGTTAAGGGACACAGTTGCCCTCCAGACTGGCTCCTGGCTGGACATACTCTCATTTTTATGTCCTGATGATGCTCTTTTGAGGCACAGGAGGGCAGAAGTCATAAGAAAGACAAGGGAAACGGATATACAAATCTCTGTAGACCTCGATGGCTCTGGAAAAGGGACTCTCAAAAGCGGCATTGCATTCTTTGACCATATGCTTGAGCAGATAATAAAGCACTCCCGTTTTGACATCTCAGGAGAGGTCAGGGGGGATTTTGAAGTAGATGAGCACCATAGCGTTGAAGACCTTGCAATCACGCTTGGCACTGCTGTCAGGAAGGCTCTTGGAGACAAGGCCGGCATAGAGCGCTATGGCTATGAGATCCTTACTATGGATGATGTGGTTGCAACCGCAGCCCTTGATTTCTCAGGCCGCGCAGAGCTTATCTATGACATTCCGTTTAAAAGAGAGTGCATAGGCTCATTCCCTGTTGAAATGATAGAGCATTTCTTCAAGTCTTTCTCAAACAGCGCTGAGATGAACATCTATATAAGCGTAAGTGATGGAAATTCACACCATCAGGCAGAAGCTGCGTTCAAGGCATTTGCACGGGCCCTCAGGAAGGCATGCCGCTTCATTCCCGGATCCAGGGAGATAAGCAGCACGAAAGGAGTGCTCTGATGGTAGCAGTCATAAAATACAATGCAGGCAATGTCCAGAGCGTGATGTGCGCACTTAAAAGGCTTTCTGCAGATGCTGTTCTGACAGATGATGAGAATGTTATCAGGAGTGTAGACCATGTAATATTTCCAGGCGTCGGGGAAGCAAGCTCTGCCATAAGATACCTCAGAAAAAGGAATATGGACGAAATCCTTAAAAGCATCAAGGTGCCTTTTCTGGGAATATGCCTTGGCATGCAGCTTCTCTCAAGTGACTCTGAGGAAGGAAACACTCATTGCCTGGACATAACAGGAAGCCATGTAGTTGCATTTGAGAAAAACAGGGGCTATAAGATACCGCACATGGGATGGAATACGATAAGGCTTGAAAAAGAGACTCCTCTTTTTAATGGCATAGATGATGAAACCTTCTTTTATTTCGTGCACTCATATTACGCTGAGCTTTCTGAGCATACGATTGCAAGTTCAGACTACGCCGGTGTACGCTTTTCTGCCGCAGTGGCTAAGGATAACTACTATGGCCTTCAGTTCCATCCTGAGAAGAGCGGGAAATCGGGACTTAAGGTACTCTCTAATTTCCTGGAGATGAAGATATGATAGTAATTCCTGCCATAGACATAATAGGAGGAAAGTGCGTGCGCCTCTCAAAAGGGGACTATGAGAGCGTAAAGAGCTATTCAGATAACCCTCTTGAGATGGCTAAGGTCTTTGAGGGAGCAGGACTGAAGAGGCTTCACCTGGTAGACCTCGATGGCGCAAAGCAAAATAACATAAGAAATCTTCATGTCCTTGAAGAAATTGCATCGAAGACAAGCCTTGTAATAGATTTCGGTGGCGGCATAAAAAATGAAGAAAGCCTTGCTGATGCAATCAGTGCAGGTGCAATGTATGTTACACTTGGCTCCATAAGCGCAAAGGACAGGAGCCTTACGCTGAGACTCCTGGAAAAATACAAGGGACACTTGATACTCGGTGCAGACTCAGCATCAGGATTAATCAGGACTTCAGGCTGGATGGAAGAAAGCGGCCTTGATGTAACTGAATTCATAAAGAGCTATGAAGGACTTGGATTTTCATATGTGATATCAACAGACATCACAAAGGACGGGATGCTCTCAGGGCCTTCTTTTGAGCTTTATGAGAAGATACTCTCCTCCTCTGGCATTCCTTTGATTGCATCTGGCGGAGTGACGCGAAAGGAAGATATCATAGAGCTTTCAAGGATGGGCCTTTGTGCTGCAATTGTCGGAAAGGCATATTACGAGGGATACCTGAGCCTGGAGGACCTTAAGGAGGCTGAGGATGCTTGCTAAGAGGATAATTCCATGCCTTGATATCAAGGACGGACGCGTTGTGAAGGGGATAAACTTCCTCTCGCTGCGCGATGCAGGAAGCCCTGTTGAGATGGCAAGGCTCTACAGTGACCTTGGCGCAGATGAGCTTGTCTTTTTAGATATTACAGCAACTGTGGAAAACAGGAAGAACCTTTCAAGCCTCGTAAAAGACATAAGCGAGACTATAAGCATTCCGTTTACTGTAGGGGGCGGAATAAGGAGCCTTGAGGACGCATACAGCGTCATTTGCAGCGGTGCGGACAAGATAAGCATCAACAGTGCAGCTGTTCGCCGTCCTGATCTTATTAATGAGATGGCAGGCAATTTCGGCTCGCAGTGCGTGGTCCTTGCAATGGATGTGAAAAGAAGCGATGAGACTCCATCGGGCTATGAAGTCGTAATTGATGGCGGGCGCACGCGAACTGGCATTGATGCGCTCTTTTGGGCAAAGGAAGCCCAAGAAAGGGGTTCTGGTGAGATTTTGCTTACCTCCATGGACCATGATGGGACAAAAAATGGCTTTGCTATTGACTTGAACAACATAATAAGTACTAATATTGATATTCCCTTAATTGCTTCAGGTGGAGCAGGAAGGATGGAACACTTTTTCGATGTATTTACATCTGGCGCTGCTGATGCGGCCCTCGCTGCGTCCGTTTTCCACTTCCATGAAATCGATATCATGGAGCTGAAAACGTATTTGAAGCTCAGAGCGGTGCCTGTCAGAATCTAGAGTGGAGGGAGAGATGACAATTGATTTTCAGAAGGGGGATGGACTTGTTCCTGCAATCGTACAGGATGCGATAACAAGAAAGATCTTGATGCTTGGCTATATGAATGAGGAGGCATACCGTCTTACCCTTGACCGCAGGCTCGTTACATTCTGGTCCAGAAGCCGCAAGAGAATCTGGACTAAGGGAGAGACGAGCGGAAACTTCCTGCACTTAAGAGAGATCCTTACAGACTGCGATGGCGATACTCTCCTGGTCAAGGCCATTCCATCAGGCCCTGTCTGCCACACGGGAAGCGATACGTGCTTTGGAGAAGAGAACCAGCCATCTGAGATAAATCCATCCGAATTCCTCTTCTATCTTGAGAACGTCATAAAGGACAGACGGGATAACCCGATAGACGGAAGCTATACAAACCATCTCTTTTCCCGCGGCCTTAACAAGATTGCACAGAAGGTAGGGGAAGAGGCTGTTGAGCTCGTAATAGAGAGCAAGGATGATGATAAGGACCTCTTTTTGGCAGAAGCATCTGATCTGATGTACCACCTTCTTGTACTGCTTGTGCAGAAAGATGCTTCCCTTTCTGAGGTAGTGGACGTCCTCAAGGCAAGGCATTCAAGGTAGTAAAAAAGGCCCTGAAGCCAGGACCTTGTGTCTTATCTGATTATCAGCTGCTGTCTTTCGGGGCCTACCGAGATATAGCTTATCCTGGTGTTCAAAAGCTTCTCAAGAGCATTTACATATATCCTGGCTTTCTCAGGAAGATCGGCCCAGCTTCTGCATCCTGTTATATCTTCCATCCATCCTTCGAATTCCTCATATACCGGTTTTGCCCTCTCCTGCATGCTCGTCTCAGGAAGGTGTGAATAATACTCGCCGTCAATCATGTAGCCCGTACAGACCTTGATGCTCTCAAAGCTGTCAAGGACATCCATCTTCGTAAGGGCCAGGTCCGTTACGCCATTCATGTAGCATGCATAGTCTGCAGCAACTGCATCAAACCATCCGCATCGCCTTGGCCTTCCTGTAGTTGCACCGTATTCGCCCCCGATTTCCCTGAGCTTTTCGGCTGTATCATCAAAGAGCTCTGTTACATATGGACCTCCGCCAACGCTGGTAGAGTAGGCCTTTGCAACTCCGATGACCTTCTGTATTGCCCAGGCAGGTACTGCAGAGCCGTTTGCCGCTCCTGCAACGGTAGGGTTGCTCGATGTCGTATATGGATAGATGCCCCAGTCATTATCCCTCATGATTCCAAGCTGTCCTTCAAGAAGGACTTTCTTAGCGCTCTCAACAGCCTCCCTCACTACAGGGACAGTATCTATGATGTGATCCTTGAATTCATCTCTCCATTTTGCGCACATTTCCATCAGAGAAGTGAGGCTGCAGGGTGCGAGGCCGTAGTACTCAAGCTCCCTGTTCTTCCTCTCAAGAAGCGCTGAAAGCCTCTTTTCAAGAAACTCTTCATCCTTTATATCTCCTGCCCTGATGCCGATGCGCGCTGATTTATCAGTGTAGCATGGCCCGATTCCTCTCTTTGTGGTGCCGATTTTGGCAGATGTTTCCCGCCTGGACTCCTCTGCGCCATCGAGTGCTATATGGTATGGCATTATAAGATGTGCCCTGTTGTCGATGAATACATTGTCTATCTCGAGGCCGGATTTTTCCCTTATGCTCTCAAGCTCATTATGCATGGTGTCGAAGTTGACAACTGTTCCTGCTCCTACGATGTTCATCGTCTCAGGATTGAAGATGCCGCTCGGAAGGATGTGAAGCGCGAACTTTCCCTTGTCATTTATGACAGTATGTCCTGCGTTGTCCCCTCCCTGGTAGCGTATTACGATATCCGCTTCCTGGGCAAAGTAGTCTACAATCCTTCCTTTTCCCTCATCCCCGTACTGGACTCCAACGATTGCAGATACATTCGTTTTTTTCATATATCAAGCTCCTTTCCTTCCTTCTTCAGGCGTTCAAACATCTCTTTCTCAAGCCTCTCGTGTTCATCGATATCCTCAGCATCCCAGGGATATTTAATCCAGATATCCTCAACTTCCAGCGCAGGATAGTACCTTTTTATCTCTGGAGGAAACTCCACATCCTTATGCTTTATCTTGTTGTGCAGTATGAGCACTGCAATTTCCTCAGGCTCATAGCTTAATAGCTCTCCGACGCAGTATGCAAGCGTTGCCCTTGTGTCATCAACCTCATCGATTAAAAGCAGCTTCTTTCCCCTCAGCTGTTCCTGCACCTCATCAATCCACTGTATTTTAGTCGGATGGGACTTGTGCTTATGGTCTATGCCATAGTATGAGATCCCGACTGCATATATGGGCCTGTTGATGAATGTCTTGATGATTCTTGCCGGAATGAAGCCGCCTGAGCCGATAGCCACTATCACATCAGGATCGAAGCCTGATGCCTCGATACGCTCTGCAAGCTTCTTAATCAGCTTATGCACCGTGTTATAACTGACATAGAGTTTTTCTCTTTCCATGATAGCCCCCTTAATTCGCCGGATACATCTCAGCAATATAGGGCAGTGTCCTGTATTGCTCCTTGAAATCGAGGCCATATCCTACGACCCAGACATCCGGAATCTCAAAGCCGACGTACTCAACCTCGATATCAACCTCATGGCGCTCGGGTTTGTCTAAGAAGACAGCAGTCTCTATGCTCTTGACTCCGCGGCTTTTGAATGTCTTTATGAGGTATGCCAGGGTGTTCCCGCTGTCAAGGATATCCTCAACAATCAGGACATGGTGGTCTGCAAGGTTTTCCCTTGTATCCATTAAAAGCCTTACTTCCCCTCTCTTGTTTCCCTTTTCCCCATAGGATGAGATTGCGATGAAGTCTACGATATGCTTGATCGAGAGCTTCCTCGAGAGATCTGCAAGGAAAATAAAGGAACCTTTCAGAACTCCTACCAATATAAGAGGCTCATCCAGGTCCTTGTATTTCTCATCAATCTTATGTGCAAGCTCATCCACTCTTCTTGAGATGGTATCAGCATCGACTAAAATCCTGCTTAAATCCTTTGTCAAAGGCGGTATCGATAGTGTCGGGCTCATCTGTTAATCCTTAGCTAGAAAATACGGTTCCATCATATATTATTAGCTTTCCCATGAAAAGACCAAAACTGAATATATCAGGGGATGAGGCCCTTCATCTTAAGGGATATAAAGCCCTCCTGGCTGATAATAAGATGGTCAAGCACTGCAATGCCGAGAATGAGCCCGGCTTCAATGACGCGGCGTGTAACGGAAGCATCCTCAGGGCTTACCTTCAGGCAGCCCGAAGGGTGGTTGTGAGCCAGTATTATCCCCGTTGCCCTGTTAAGGATTGCGTTTGCGAATATCTCCCTCGGGTGCGCAAGCGTATTGGATACTGTCCCGATTGTAACGACTTCAGTGAACAATATCTCATGTGCACCATTGAGTGCGATGACGATTATCTGCTCCTGAGGACGCGATGCATAGTGCCTTATCTCTAAATATGCATCCTCAGGCTTCCTTACCTGCCTCAATTTTCTTGATGGCCATCTGCGTCCTGCCTCAAGAGCAGAGGAGAGGACATTCTTAAGCATCTGGTCCTCTTCCTTGCCGCTTAAAAAAGAGTATCTGTCGATAGCACTTCCATCAAGGGCCCTCAGGATCTTGCGTATGACCTCGTCTTCCTTATCGGAGGCGATATCAAGCGGTGAAATCAGGTTCCTTATAATCTCATAATCCGTAAGCTCCCTGATCTGAGCGTACTCGAATTTCTTCTTTTCTAGCGCTTTTCTGTTTCTGTTTGCTTCCATGTTCATCTTCTCCTTATATCTAATCAGTAAGGGAAGCTTAACTTTTGTTCACAAATTTCAGATAATATATCCATGAAGCGCTACAGGATAGGGGAAATATCAAAGCTGACAGGCCTGACGGTACGTACCCTCCGCTATTATGAGGAGGAGGGCCTTATAAGCGCATACCGCTCATCTCATAAGCAGAGATATTACTCTGATGATGTCATAATCTGCATCAAGAGGATAATGGAGCTTAAAGCCCTTGGCTTCACGCTCGATGAGATAAAGAGGATCATAAAGCTCAAAGGCGAAGATGAGAGCGGGAGAAAAAGGAGAATAGAGCTCCTTAATGCCTACAGGGCAAAGCTTTCAGAGAGCATGGAGAGAAAAAGGAAGATTGAAGAGCACATAGCAGAGCTTGAGTGGCACATCAGACAGCTTGAGGAGGTTCAGAACAGCTTCCAGGACTGCCCTGGAAAGCTCTGCACCGGCTGTCAGTTCAAGGATAAGTGCACGTTCTTTAAAAACTGAGGCTGTTCTGCCTTCTGTACTCAGCAAGATTTGAGCTGATCATATCTGCCATGCTCTTAACAGCATCATCAATGCTCATGATGCCATCCAGAACATCTGCAATAGTGCTCTGGAATGAGTAATAGACCTGGTATGCTGATGGAATCCATAGTCCTATTACTTTCTCACTGGATGCAAGTGCCTCTCTGACTGCTGTGCTGTAAATGGGATTTTCTTCTATAAAGCTCTGCCACTCATCACTTTCAAGAGCCTTGATGCTTACCGGAATGTTGCCGGTGTGCTCAGCCCAGTATGCCTGGCTTGACGGGCTTATGAGAAACTCAATGACTTCCTTTACTGCATCAGAGGAAGTAAAGGATGCAAGAAATCCTCCCCCGATATTGATGCCCCCTGTGGCGCCCTCATTTACGCGGGGAAGAGGAGCAACGCACACTTCAAAGAGGCCGCGAGTGTTTTCCAGGACGGATGTCAGGGCAGATGAGGATGCGAGCATGCTTGCAGTCTGGGATGAGTAGAAAGCGCTCGTTACTCCGCTTGTAAGGTTGTTGACTGCCCCTGTGTCATAGAGGGCCTTCCATTTCTCAAGGAATGTCTTGAAAGTGCCATTTTCATCAAAGAGGACGCTTTCAGAGACCCCGTCATGACCGTTTCTGTTATCCGTTATATATGTTCCGCCATTCTGGCTTCCAAGAAATGACACAAGCTCATACGTTGCAGGAACTCCTGCAAAGGCATAGGCTCCGGTCTTTTCACGAATGATGGGAGCAATCTCAATGAAGTCATCGAGAGTCTCAGGAGCATCCACGCCTGCTTTCTCAAAGAGATCCTTATTGTAATAGAATAAAAGGCCTGATGCGCTGAAAGGCACTCCCAGGTGTCCTCTTCTGCTCTCATATGCTGCATATGCTGCAGGAAGGATGTCTGTTGTATCTATTCCAAGCTCCTCAACAGTCACCAGGTAAGGAGAGTACATCATATCGAGGCCTGCAGTTGCATCAAGCTGTGCGATATCAGGAAGTCCTTTTCCTGCAAGGGATGCGGCATTGACGCTTGTCAGGATATCGTTGGCCCTTCCCTGGTAGATTGCGTTTATCCTGACATTCTCATTAGTTGAATTGAAAAGCTCTACAAGGTAATTGAATGCTTTTTCTGCGTTGCCACTCGATGAGTGCCATATAGTGACAACTTCCCTCCCATCCGGTTTTTTTCCTCCCATTACAAAGATTGAAATGGAAACAAGAATCAATATGCATAGTGCCAGCAGCCTTTTCATCTTCATCTTCTCCTTAGTAGCTTAAAGAGTTTGTCAGTGCCTTGATAATCATCTTCCTTGATGCAATTACAAGAGCGACAAATGGCATCAGGGTGACAGTCATCGCAGCAAAGAGCTCTCCCATTCTTCCATCATCCTGGTATCCCATGAGGCTTATTCCAACCTGTATCGTCCTCATGCCGGCACTCTGGGTAACAAGCAGGGGCCAGAGGTATGCGTTGAATACGCTTATGAATGTCTGGATGAATATAGTAAGGATTATGCTCTTTGTCAGCGGAATGATAATATGGTACAGGATTGCAATATCATTAGCGCCATCTGTGCGCGATGCATCAAATGTATCCCTGGAGAGGCTTTTCATGGCTGCCAGGAGCATCATGAGCTGAGTTGCGCTGAAGAGGCTCGTGGCGATTATCCCTGCGTATGTATTGATTAAATGCAGGCGGGAAACAGTCACATAGTTCTGATAAAGAAGTGAGTCCTGCGGAATGAATGCGCTTAAGAGGAGCACAAAGAGAATAGCGTTCTTTCCTTTAAAGCGGAGGAATGAGAACGCGTAGGAAGAAAGGATAATGACAACAGTCCTTATAAAGGAAGCAAGGAAGGATGTTATTATGCTGTTTAGGCTGTAAGTGATGAAATAGCGGCGGCTTACAGCATCAAGAAAATTAGCAAAATGCGGCTCTGATGTGAAAAAACGCGCAGGAAGCACATTGAAATCCCTTGCTGTAAAGAGCGAGAGCGAGAGAGTATAGAGAAGGGGAAAGAGCACAATCAGGGCAAGTGCTATTGCAAGTGCTTTCTTAAGCATGGTGCCTCCTTTTCTGAAGAAGCGAGCAAAAGAGCAATAAGAGTGCTGAGAAGATTACTGTTATTGAGCTTATAGTGCTCTCTGCTACCCTGTTAGAGCCCCTGAAGGCCTCAGTGTAGTAGTAGAACATCACAGTCTCAGTGCTTCTGAACGGGCCCCCTTCTGTCAGAAGCATGATGGGTGCAGATATAAGAAGGGCATCCCTGATCGATATGAAGATGACCATCAGCAGCATTGGAATAATCTGAGGCAGCTCTATGTGGAAAAAGCGCTGAAGCTCATTTGCTCCATCTATAAAGCTTGCCTCGATTATGTTCTTCTCTATCTTCCTGAATGCAGATAACAGCAGTATGTAGTCCAGTGCGAAATCCAGAAATACGCATAGTATTACTATTACAGCGATGGCACTTGATCTGTCGTTTAGCCATGGTATATCAAGTGAGAACATCCTGTTTATAACAGAATTCACAGGATTGAACATCTGCTTGAAAACGAGGGCATAGAGTGCCATGGAGAATGCAAGGGGGATGATGTAAAGAGAGCCCATGATCTCGTTAAAGCGGCTCTTTCTCCTTACCAGGGATGCTGCAAGGAGCGTAATGAAAGTGTTTACCGGTACGAATATTGAGGCAATTAAAAAGGTTGTCTTCACACTCTGTATGAAATACTGGTTCTGAAACAGCGTGATGTAATTGTCCAGGAACACGAATGTGCCTGAGACGAAGAATGATGATAGAAAGGACTTCAGAAACGGATAGTAATAGAACAGCACTACAAGCAAAAGCGCTGGAAGAGTGTAGATATATCCTCGCGCATCATTCTTTCTCACCATAGGTCTGAATATAGCGGCAAAAAAAGGTTGAAATCAAGGGGTAAAATAAAATAATTTCTTATAAGAAAAGAAGATACATTACGTATCAAAACCTTACGTAAGCTTTTCATCCGTTATCTTTTTCCTCTTTTTCCATGCAGAGCCTGAAAATGCATCATTCTTCCTCTTCTCCATGGCAATTACAGCATGCTTTGTGCTAGGATGTTCTCTAGAGTAAGCAAGGAGGAGGTGCAATGAAGCCAACGCTATTAGTTTTAGCAGCAGGGATGGGCTCCCGCTACGGGGGAATAAAGCAGATTGATGCCGTAGGTTCTCACGGGGAGACGCTATTGGATTTCGGTGTATATGATGCAAGGAGCGCAGGATATGGCAAAGTCGTTTTCATTATCAGGCAAGAGATTGAGAAAGACTTCAGGGAGCGTCTTTGCGACAGGATTGCCGGGAACATGGATGCTGAGTATGTATTTCAGAATACCGACAGCCTGTTAACGGAGGAGCAAGCTAAGCTTAGCAAGGACAGGAAAAAGCCATGGGGAACTGTTCATGCACTTCTTTGCGCAAAGGAAAGGGTTAATGAGCCTTTCACTGTTGTGAATGCAGATGACTACTATGGCAGAAGCGCATACCAGACGCTTGGCGCCTACCTCTCCGGGCTTGATGTAAATGAAAGAGCACATGCCATGGTCGGTTTCATCCTTGAGAACACTATGAGCAGGAACGGATCTGTTTCGCGCGGAATCTGCGAGGTAGAAGACGGCAATCTCGTATCGATGGCAGAAAATACTAAGATTGAGTACACAGCAGATGGCAGGATAGTCTCCCATCTGGATAGCGGTGATGTCTATCTTACGGGAAAGGAGCCTGTATCGATGAACTTCTTCGGCTTTACGCCAGAGGCATTTGAGAGCTTTGAGGTATATTGGCATGACTTCATCAGGAACAATGTCCTTGATGCTAAGGCAGAATGCCTCCTTCCTAACGCAGCCTCAGAGATCGTAAGAAAGAAAGAAGGCACTTTGAAGGTCTTTACAAGCGAGGACCGCTGGTTCGGAATGACATATCCGGAAGATAAGCAGCTGGTAATGGATGAGATCAAGGCAAAGATTGACTCAGGCTATTACCCTGAAAAGCTCTGGGAGAGATAAATCCCGATGCCTCCACGCGGGGCATTTTTCATTGCCCTTTCATCATTCTGTCGACTATACTCGACAAATTTACCATGTTTCTGTCGATTATACTCGACAGATTTACATAAGTAGTGTAGTCTATATCCAGGCAGGAAAAACTAATGAACCGCGCAGTTTTAAAAAGAGTTATCGCAGACCAGAGACAAGTCATAAAGAATGCAAGGATTGTAGAGAGGGATTATTCCTTTGAAGAGAAAGGCTGCTATGTTGTTACAGGACTGAGAAGATCTGGAAAGACAATGCTCCTTTATAAGAGAGTGCAGGAGCTCGTTGCCAGGGGCATCTCATGGGACAGGATTATATACATAAACTTCGAGGATGAGCGCTTAAGTAAAGTTGACCTTTCTGATCTGGATGAGATTCTTTCCGTACAGGCAGAGATGAGCGATGAAAAAGGCTTTTTCTTCTTCGATGAAATCCAAGTCGTCCCTGGCTGGGAAAGTTTTGCACGCCGCCTGGCTGACTATGATGAGCGCGTATATATCACAGGAAGCAATGCCCGCCTCCTTAGCCGCGATATCGAAGGAAGGCTTGCAGGGCGCTACCTTACAAAGAGGGTATATACGTACAGCTTCAAGGAGTACCTTAGTGCCATCGGTGTAAAAGTTCCAGCACCTGCTGCTACAAAGCAGGAAGGCATAATCATAAGTGCCTTTCATGACTATATGACATACGGAGGCTTTCCTGCAACGCTCCTTTTTTCGGACAGGAGAGAGTACGTATCGAGCGTATATCAGAAAGTTCTTCTTGGCGATATGATTGAAAGACACAACATCAGGCATCCTTCTGCACTCAAGGCCCTCATAAAGAAGATAGCAGAAAGCGTAAAGGATGAGCTTTCCTATACAAGGCTGACGAACTTGCTAAAAAGCGTAGGCTATCAGATAAGCAAGGATACTGTAATAGACTATATAGACTATGCAAAGGATGCATATTTAATCTTCCCGATAAGAAGCTTCTTTGCATCCTTTTCAGATAAGGAAAGCACTCCAAAGTACTACTTTTCTGATACAGGGCTCCTTTCTCTTTTCCTCATCGACAAGGATCCGCTCCTTCTTGAGAACCTTGTGGCCACTGCATTGATTCAGAGATATTCTGAAGAAGAAGTTTTCTTCTTAAAGAGCACTAAGACAGGTATCGATATTGACTTTTACATCCCAAAGGAAGAGAAACTTATCCAAGCTGCCTATTCTCTTGATGAGATATCGAGTGAAAGGGAGTGGAAGAGCATAGTAAAAGCTAATAAAACGATGAGCATAAAGGAAAATCTGATCCTCACATACTCAAATGAAACCACTCTTGATATTGATGGCATCCACATCGAAGTTATGCCTCTCTGGAAGTGGCTTTTATGA
>CAZHQL010000004.1:0-13080 GCA_964534915.1 uncultured Spirochaetaceae bacterium
TGTATTGCTGCTTTTTCTGTTTCTTGTCACTTCTTTCCTTTTTGCAGATGCAAGAAGTGCCTACATACCGCTTGATTCTGAGTTCTATGAAGAATTTGACACGCTTTCAAATGCAATCGGAATGCAGACAAACAGGACAAGGCCATATACATATGCAGAGGCATCCCTCTACATTGAAAAGATAAATGAAAACTCACTTTCTCCTCTTGAAAAAAGCCTCTATGCCAGTCTTAAAAATATGGTTGCCCCCGATGATAAAGAGGAGAAAAAGATAATCAGCTATGACTTTTCGCTGCGCCTTATTGCAGAGCTCTATTTTCACACGAATCTAGGCTTCAGCGACCCTGTGAATTTCTTAAATGGTGACTTTGCAAATGCCGGCTACAGCTATTCAAACGAAGATAAGTTCCTCACATGGGAAAAAGATAAGCCGCACTTCATAGACATGGACTTTGCCCTGACATTCAAGGATACTGTGACCCTTCTTTTCCGTCTTCCGATTGCGAACACAGTGCACACCGGTGTGCCATCGGGCTCTGAATACCTGATGTCAAACATCCCGTTCCTCTCTTCCTTTGCCTCTTTTGATGCAAACAGCATACAGGATTTTTCCATGAACTTTCCCTATCGCGCCCATGTTGCAATAGGGGGCACCTGGTACAGCATACTGCTTGGAAGGGAAAGATTTGAATTCGGCTCTGGGGAAACCGGCTCCTTCATGGTAGACAAGTCCCTTCCCTATCATAATGCACTCTCTATCTCCCTCTTTACGCAAAACCTGAAGTATAATTTCTTCCTCTCCTTCTTTCCTCACCCGTCCCAGTACATAGACATCTGCGCAGGAAGCACGGATGGAACTTACACTTCTGATCTTATTTTCGATCAGAACAGTAATGCATTCACGGGAATAAAGATGTTCATGTCGCACCGCTTTGACTGGACAAACAAGGACAGCAGCAGGCGCTTTGCCATCACCGAGGCAATAATCTACCAGAATGATATGGGCTATGTGGACCTGCAGGTCATCAACCCCATGATGCTCTTTCACAACTTCTACATTGCAGGAAATTCCAACTCGATGCTTCAGGCTGAGATGGACTGGGTTATCGCGCCTGGATTTTCCCTTCATGGAGCAATTGCCATTGATGACCTTTCTATACCATTTGAGGAAACAGATGGAAGTGAGACCCGGCCCAATGCATTTGGAGCACAGCTTGGCGTGCGTACAACTCATGAAATCAATAATGGCTTTCTCAGCGGCAATCTGGAAGGAACATACATGAGCCCCTATTTCTATCTGAGGGACGGCAAAGAGGGCTCATACCCGCTGGACTTCGTAGTTGCAATACGAAACCAGAGGAGTGCATCAGGAGTATATGACCTCTACACTATTGGCTACCCAAATGGCGGGGACCAGATTATCACTCATGCAAACCTCTCCTACTGGGTTCCTTCTTCCTACAAAGTCAAGATTGCAGGAGAGTACCGCATATTCGGCAGGAACAACCTGATGACTGTCTATATGTCAAATGATAGCCCAGATGATCCTCTTGCACACATGTTCAGGCTTACATTCAGCGCAGAATTTGAGATGACAAATAAAATGAAAATCGGCGGTAAATTCGAAAATCTTGTATACTTCAATTACGATAACGAGGAAGGACGCTCTGAAAACGATTTTCGCATCACGCTCTCCTTTTCCTACAGTCTCTGATTGCGCAAGCAAATGTCGCCAGAGTCATTTCTACATGAAATATCCATCAACAATCGACAATTATTTCTGGAGCTTTTCCGCTTTAATCGATATATTATTACTTATATGAAGGAGGAAAAGCATGAAAAAAATTTCTGCACTTATTTTAATCGTTTTAATTGCAGTATCTTCAGCATTCGCTGCTGATACAGTCGTTCTGTATTTTTCCCACACAGGAAACAATGCGTGGGCAGCAAGAGTTATTTCCGAGATGACTTCTTCTGATCTCTTTGAGATTGCAACTGTAAAGGAATATCCGATGGATAACGACGAGGCCCATACAGTAGCTGCTGAGGAGCTTGCTGCTAATGCACGCCCTGAGCTCGCAACAAGCGTAGACATCTCACAGTATGAGAATGTATTCATCTGCTATCCGATCTGGTCAGGAACAGCCCCGATGGCTATCTTCACATTCCTCGATGAGTATGATCTGTCAGGAAAGAACGTTCTTGCTTTCACAGCATGCGGCGGAAGCGCAATCACAACATCCCTTGAGCAGATCAGGGCAGCAGAGCCGGGCGCGAACGTACTTGACGGCCTTAAGATCAGCGCAAGCACAGTCGGAACGGCCGATGCTGAAATTGCAATTGCAACATGGATTGCATCAACAGGTCTCTTTTAATTAAGGATTAAAAAGCATTGAGGGGATGAGACTCTGCAGCCATCCCCTCTTTTTTTAAACGCTCTTTAAAAGCTCTATGTGCTCCCGGCTCTTCTTTATTATCTCCTCAGCCTCAGCTTTCTTCTTTTTCTCTTTCTCCACTGCCTCGGCCCTGGCATTGTTCATAAACTGCGGGTTTTCAAGCTTCTTCAAAGAGGACTCAAGGAGCCTCTCAGCCTTCTTAATCTCCACATCAAGCTTTTTCATCTCTGCTTCCACATCTATTGCTTCCTTTACAAAGAGGAAGCACTCATAGCCGATGCCGGATGCAGGGACAGAAGAGGATGTGTCCTCTTTTGAGCCTTCATCGATTATGAACTCACTTGCGCCTACGAGGCTTTCTACAAAGCTCATCTCGCTTTTAACAAGACTAAGGCCTAGGAAGCTCTTAGATGGGCGGAGTATCATCTTAATTTTCTTCTCAGGTGCTATCTGAAGGCTGCTCCTCATGCTCCTTATGCTCCTGACCATGTCCTTAAGGGCCTCAAGGGAAGCAACTTCCTCCTTATATTCAAGCTTCTCATCATACTCAGGATAGCTTTGCACGATTACATCCCCATCATGGTTTGGAAGCTTCTGGTAGATTTCCTCAGTGAGAAATGAAAGGAACGGATGCATCAGCCTCATGCTCTTTTCAAGAATATCCATCAGTATCGATATCTGAAGGTTCTTCTCATCCTCTGTTCCGCTTAACATTTTCTGCTTCACGCACTCAATATACCAGTCGCAAAGGTCATTCCAGAAGAATGAGTATATTGCGGATGCTGCATCATTGAAGCGGTAGCCCTCCATGGCCTTCTTTATCTCAAGTGCAGATGAATTGAGCTGGCTGTAGATCCACTTGTCCATAGTGGTGAGCTTATCTACATCGAAAGGAACAAGACTCCTTCCTTCCAGGTTCATAAGAAGGAACCTGGCTGCATTCCAGATCTTGTTTGCAAAGCGAGAGCCCATCTTGAACGAGTCCATGTCGATAAGGACATCCTGGCCCTGTGCTGCCATGTAGCAGAGCGTGAACTTCATGGCATCTGCTCCATAGATATCTATGATTTCAAGCGGATCAATTCCGTTTCCAAGGCTCTTGCTCATCTTCCTGCCCTGCTTGTCACGAACAAGGCCTGTGATGACAATATCCTTAAAGGGAGCCGCGGAGAGGAACTCCTCACTGCTCATGATCATTCTTGAAATCCAGAAGAATATGATGTCATATGCACTTACAAGGCAGCTTGTCGGGAAAAACTCCTTCAAATCCTCACTCTCATCAGGCCATCCGAGCGTACTGAATGGCCAGAGCCATGATGAGAACCATGTATCAAGCACATCATCATCCTGCTTGATATTATGGCTATGGCAATGAGGGCACTCATTTACATCTAGGCGCGAGACAATCTCCTTACCACAGTCCTTGCAGTACCATACAGGAATCCTGTGCCCCCACCAGAGCTGACGGGAAATACACCAGTCCCGGATGCTCTCAAGCCAGCGTGAGTACGTATTCTCCCACCTCTTTGGATAGAATACGATATCGCCTTTTTCAAGGGCAGACATTGCCTTGTCAGCAAGGCTTCTCATGCGCACGAACCACTGGTCCGAGAGGTATGGCTCAACGATTGTATGACAGCGGTAGCAGTGCCCTACCTCATGATTGTGCTCCTCAATACGCTCTATTAATCCTGCCTCCTTTAAATCCTCAACAACAAGAGGCCGCGCATCCACAGCAGAAAGGCCCCGGTATTTTTCAGGGCAGTTCTCATTGAGCGTGCCATCCGGGTTAAGGATATTAATAGACTCCAGAGCATTTCTTCTTCCGCACTCAAAGTCGTTCGGGTCATGTGCAGGAGTAATCTTGACCATGCCCGTTCCAAACTCGCGTGCAACAAATGAGTCTGCAATGATTCTGATCTTTCGCTCAGTGAGGGGAAGATCCAGGCTCTTTCCAACTATATCCTTGTAGCGCTCATCCTCCGGGTGCACTGCAACTGCAGTGTCTCCGAACATGGTCTCAGGACGCGTTGTCGCAACGGTTATATAGCCTGACCCATCGCTGTAGCGATATCTTACATGATAGAGCTTTCCTGGCTCCTCCTCGTGCTCAACCTCATCATCTGAGAGCGCAGTTCCGCACTTTGGGCAGTAGTTTACAAGGTACTTCCCCTTATATATAAGACCCCTCTCATAAAGCGATACGAAGGCCTCCCTGACAGCACGGCTTAAGCCCTCATCCATTGTAAATCTCTCGCGCTCCCAGTCGCATGAGCAGCCCATCTTCTCAAGCTGGCTCTTTATTATGTCATGGTGCTTCTCTTTTACCTGCCATGTGCGCTCAAGGAATTTTTCCCTTCCAAGGTCATTCTTCGTCAGCCCCTCTTTCTTGAGCTGGCGCTCAACTACGTTCTGCGTGGCAATTCCTGCATGGTCCGTGCCGGGAAGCCAGAGTGAGGGACGCCCTGTCATGCGGTAGTACCTTATTATGATGTCCTGAAGGCTGTTATTAAGTGCATGCCCCATATGAAGGATGCCTGTAACGTTTGGCGGGGGCATTACGATGGAAAAGTGCTCTTTCTCGCTCTTTTTGGGCCTGAACGCACCCTTTTGTTTCCAGTACGCGTATATTCTCTCTTCAAAATCCTTCGGGCTGTAGGATTTAGATAATTCAACTGCTTTCATTTCTGCCTCCGCCAATAGTGAAGATAATAGCAGAGTAAGGAAAAAAAGAGAACAGGCTTCAGCCAATGAGGGTCAGCGTCTCATCCCCATCTCCTGCGTTTCCAATTGAGACCCTGTCACTTGAGAGCGCAGGGATGATAAAGAGCGCTTTCATCAGCTCCTTATCGAGTGAAAAGAGCGCTGAGAGCTCATCAAATGTGTACTCCCTGCCCCTCTCCATCTTAAGAGAAAGAAAGAGGACTGCGTACTCTCCAAGCTGCCTGAGCTCGAAGATCTGGTCTGCTGCCCTGGTAATGCCATCAAAGACGCACTGCGCTATAAAATAAGTAAGCTTTTCGTTGCTGTTTTCCATAAGAGAGGTATCATGCTCTTCCTTTCTTATGAGCATCGCTTCTTCCACATTCACCCCTGAATAGCGGTCATCAAGCCTTACAAGGCTCTCATAGAGCTCAAGGCGTGCAACAACCTCCTTATTGGCATAGTCAATGCCCAGGTTCATAATCTCCCGGTACTTGAATGCAAGGCGTTCAAAGACTCCGATCGGGCTTTTGGGAAGCTTGTAGCTCTTTTTCCTGATTTCCTTTACTTTTTCCCATATAGCCTCTGAGGCAGAGGCATCAAGATCCTTGTCATCCTTTATGAAGCTCTTTACGGCCGATCCCTTCTCATACCTGTAGTCGATATCCCCATAGGCCTCTGCAAGACGAATCTCAAGGGGATAGTAAGAGCCGTTTGAGCTGTGATACATGAGGGATGTGACCCCGATATCATAATCGCGCGCCAGGGACAGGCGCACGGATGCGTTTGCCTTGACTATTCCGTTAGTCATTATGAGCGATTCGTTATTGTATATCTGTCCGATCCTGTGAGAAAGAACTGTATCTATCCTTATCAGAGTGTTCTGCGTTGCGCTTAGGTAATCAATCATACAAGCAAAGATACTAGATTAGTTTTACTTAGACAATAAGATCAGGGAGCAATGTCTACTTCATATCCCTTTTCTTCAAGATATCTGATGATATGGTCAATGCTGTACTGCTCCAGGCTGTTCGTCCTCTGCGAGACAAACTGCACGTTCGATGAGTCTGCATGAGCCTGGAAGGAAGGAAGAATCTGATTTGCTCCCGACGAATCTGCATTGAAGAGGATGAAGCTTCCCGCATATATGAACACAACAGCGGCCGCTGCCGTAACAAGGCCAGGAAGGGAAAACTCAAATTTGCGGCGGAAAACGGATGTTTTCCTGCTTCTCTTAAAGTACTTTTCATCAAGGAGGGAGAAAATCTTCTCCTTATTGCGGCTCAGGCTTTCCTTATCTGTTTCAAGGCTTCTGATATCATCTGAGAGGCTTTTGAAGTCATCAAGGCGTGCCCTGCATGCCTGACAGTAAAGAAGGTGCTCCTTAACTTCACTGAAATAGGGCTCCTTTAACTCTCCATCGAGATAAGCTGACAGCATCTGGTCATCAATACACATCCCTAACCTCCTTGCCAAGACTCTCCTCGAGCTTCTTTCGCGCCCGGTGAACACGGACCTTGACATTAGTCTCCGTTATGCCAAGCACGCGCCCTATCGCCTTATAGTCCAGCCCGCTGAACTCCTTCAGCTGGATAGCAAGGCGCAACGGCTCGGGCAGCGCTTCTATGGACGAGCGGACCTCTTCGATGCGAGATGCTCTTATCGCCATCTCAGAAGCCTCAAAGCCTGAAGAAGGAGATGGCATCTTCTTCAGTTTCCTTACCATCTCCGCCTCCCTCTTATTACGTCGGACGTAATTGAGCGCGAGGTTCTTAGCTACCCTTATGAGCCAGTACCTGGCATCATCCTCGCTTGGAAAGCTCATGTCTTTCACATAAAAGCGCTCGAAGGCCTCCTGTGTAAGGTCCTCAGCAACATCCATGCTGTACACAATATGAATCACGACCTGCATGATCAGCTCGTAATTCTGATCGTAAATGAGCTTAAAGTCCTCGCGATCGGTACTTCTTATTTTCATAAAGGCTAACCCCGCTTCTGCTTAAAGGTTACACTTTCTCAAGGAAACTTCCCTCTGGCGTGTCTTTTACAAGATATCCGCGCTCTGAGAGGATTTTCCTTATCTCATCAGATCTTGCATAGTCCTTGTTCTTCTTCGCCTCTGTCCTCTCCTTAAGAAGATCAAGATCTTCCTGGCTTATAACGCTTTTTCTGCCGCTCTCTGCTTTCTCAAGGCCAAGGCCGAATACGCTGTCCATATAGTAAAGGATTTCAAGCTTTTCTCCGTCTTTTATGCTGCTGTCCTTTAAAAGGCTGTGCATCACTGCAAGGGCCTGAGGAGTATGAAGGTCATTGTCCATCTCAGAGTCAAATTTCCTCTTGTACTCAAGGGCCTTCTCTGAAAGCTTTTCTGAAGGAGAAGAAGAGGATGAAATAGTCCTTACCTTCTCAATAAGGCTCTTTCGCGCGCTTCTTGCATGATCAAGGGCTTCATAGCTGAACATCAGCTGAGTGCGGTAATGTGCTCCCAGGCAGAGATAGCGGTAATCCAGGGGATCATAGCCGCGCTCAATGAGAGTAGAGAGCGTCAGGAACTCCCCGCTGCTCTTGCTCATCTTTCCCTTGTCGTTTACCAGGAACTCTCCATGGCACCAGTAGCTCACCCAGTTCTTTTTTCCCGTTGCAGCCTCGCTCTGGGCAATCTCATTTGTATGGTGCACAGGAATTGCATCTATTCCTCCGCAGTGGATGTCAAAGTGTTGCCCAAGGTATTTCATGCTCATGGCAGTGCATTCAATATGCCATCCGGGATACCCCGTTCCCCAGGGACTTGGCCACATCATCGCCTGATTCTTGAACTTGCTGTTAGTAAACCAGAGAACAAAGTCCTTGGGATTTTTCTTGGCACTGTCAACTTCAATCCGCGCACCTTCCTTAAGCTCATCAAGATTCAGGCGCGCAAGCTTTCCATAGTCATCGATTGTGTCTATTGAGAAGTAGACATTGCCATTGGCAGTGTATGTGTGTCCCCTTCTCTCAAGCTCCTTTATGATGTCTATCATCTGATCAATATGATCCGTTGCCTTGCAGATGATATCTGCCTTTTGTATGTTCAGCTTCGATATGTCGCTCATGAAGGCATCAGTGTAGAACTCTGCAATCTCCCAGACGCTCTTTCCCTTCTCCCTGGCACTTTTTTCCATCTTGTCCTCGCCCTCATCTCCATCGCCTGTTAAGTGCCCGACGTCGGTGATGTTCATAACGTGCCTCACTTCATATCCGTTCTTCTTGAGCGTCCTTTTAAGGACATCCTCAAAGATATATGTCCTTAGGTTTCCTATATGTGCATAGTTATAGACAGTAGGGCCGCAGCAGTACATTCCCACAAAATTTTCCCTTATGCTTTTAAATTCCTCTACAGTGCGGCTCATCGTGTTGTATATTCTCATAATCTCTCCACCTGATAACCTACCATAAGTTAGCACTTTGGCTTATCATAAGTCTATCTTATGCATGACAATTTAAGAGTTAAGAGGGAAAAAATCAAGCTTGAGAGGAACAGAAGCCTTGCAGGGCTCACGTTCTTTAAAAGCAGGGGAAAATGCGACTATTATGCCGAGCCTGAGACGCTCAGGGAGCTGAGGAAAATCCTCTCTTTTGCAACAGAAGAAAAGCTCAGGGTGACAGTTATCGGGAGCGGGACGCATATAATCCTTCCAGATAAGGGCCTCGATGGCATTCTTATATCCATGAAGAACTTCAAGGGCATCACGATAAGAGGAGAGCTTATCACTGCAATGGCAGGAGAGAGCCTTGATGATGTAATAAATGCAGCAATTGAGAACCACCTTATGGGCCTTGAGGAGCTTGGAGGAATTCCCGGGACAGTTGCCGCAGCAATCAGGATCAACGCAACAAGCCAGAACAAGAGCATCGGAGAATTCCACTTCTACACAGATACAATCACACTCGACTGCCGCCTGCACAGAAGGCCTCATTATAAAGAGTTTTCGCTTCTTCCAGGCGAGATAATAATCTCAACTACGCTCTGCCTGAAAGAAGGAAGAAGGACTGCTGAGGCGCGCATAAAGAAAGAGCGCTTCATAGAACTGATGTTCATCCCGCCCTGCAAGAACTTCATAGGCTCTGTCTTCAAGGACGGAGAGGACTACAAGGCAGGAGAGCTTATCAAGGCATCGGGAATGGATGGGGACAAGGGCCTTATGTGCGAGTTCTCATCCTTTCAGAGCAACTGCCTGTTCTCATACCCTGAGTGCACTGAGGATGATGTGATTTCCCTTATAAGGATGGCAAAAGAGAAAGTCTATGAGAAGACCGGCATCACACTCTCTCCTCGCGTTACTATAGTATCGGAGGACAAGCTATAGGGATATCATGATCTTCATGGCAAAGCGCCCGTTCTCATACCCTACTTCAATATTATCCGTGATGCTGTATGAGAAGAATGCGCCATTTTCATCCACGCCGATTACAATCGGAATGCGCCTTATCCTGAAATAGAGCTTTCCGCTTGTGCTGTATGAGAGGTAGATTCCCTTGAAGGAAATGGAAAATCTGTCAGTCCTCTCCTCTTCTGCGCTCTTTGAAAACGAAAACGATGTTACATGGCGGATCCTTAGATCCCTTACCTTTACTGTCGTTATATAGCTTGAGTCATAGGAGCGGAAGAAATCAGTATAGAGGGATTCCTCATCGTAGGAAAGCGAGTATGAGAAATCGAGAAAGCGGCTGGTAAGGCCTGCCTCAACAGAAAAGAATGTATCATCGTCAGAGAGGAACGTGTTTCCATACTTCAGTGTAAGCGTCAGGCCCTTATAGGTGCTGCTGATGCGGTAAAAGCCCTCTGCTCCGATATGAGGCGAGTAGCTCAGGATTGCCATCAGATCCACATAGCTCTTGTAGCGGCCACGCATTATGAGGGAAAGCACATCCTTCTTCTCTGATCTTTTGTAATTGTGAATCACTGCCCGCTCTGCCCACTCGGCATCACTATAGTAGATGATTGTCGCATCAATATACTTTCCGTCATAGTTGACAGCTGCAGAGTATGCATCCTCAAATGAGATGGCAACCGATACAGGGTCAAAGCGGAATAAAAATCCTCTGAGGCCACGCGTGCGGCTGTTGGATACAGTAAGGCCCGTATAGTGGTATTTCCTGTAGGGATTGAAGAGGCTTGAATAGCTTGAGAAGCTGTCCAGGCGTCCATAGGAAATATACTTGCCCTTATAGTAGAAAAGCTGGGAAAGCGGATCAAAACTGAATGAGGAAGCAGATATCCTGATAAAGTCCTCTTCAAGAAGGATATCTACTGCGCTCAATGTGCCCAGTGCCAGAAGAATGACAATGCCTAAAAGTAAAACTCTCATACCTAATAAGACGCAAAGCTTCAATACTGTCTATTAAATTTTCACAATTTGTGCTAAAATTCTTTCCTATCAAGCGATAACAATATAGGAGTTGTATAAATGGTTATTCTTACCCTGAACTGCGGATCCTCATCCGCAAAATACCAGGTCTATGACTGGGAGGAAAAGGATGTCCTTTCAGTAGGAGTCGTCGAGAGGATTGGACTGGAGTATTCCACTATTGAGCATAACTCAGCCGGAAAGGATCTCTATCAGGCCAGGTTCTCAAGCCCGACGCACAAGGAAGCGATTGAGCTTATATTGAAAATGCTCGTCGATGAGAAATACGGATGCATCAAGAGCCTAAGCGAAATCGGAGCTGTAGGACACCGTGTAGTTCACGGCGGTGAGACGCTGAAAAAGTCAATGCTCATAACGGACGAGCTTGTTGATACTTTAAAGACATTAATCCCGCTTGCTCCCCTTCATATGCCTGCTAATATCATGGGCATTGAAGCTGCGCGCAAGCTTATGCCAGCTGTTCCTCAGGCAATTGTCATGGACACCGCATGGCACCAGACGATGCCTAAGGATGCATTCATGTATGCTGTGCCCTATGAGTGGTATGAGAAATACAATGTAAGGCGCTACGGCTTCCATGGAACCAGCCACCTCTACTGCGCCAAGAGGGCTGCAGTACTGCTTGGAAAGAAGAATGAGGATACAAACGTCATTATCCTTCATGTCGGAAACGGAGCATCTGCATGCGCTGTAAAGAACGGCGTATCAATCGACACATCAATGGGGCTTACTCCGCTTGAGGGCCTCGTGATGGGAACGCGCAGCGGAGACATGGATCCTGCAATCATATCATATATATCCACTACTACCCGAATGAGCGCACAGGAACTCGATACCGTCCTTAACAAGAAAAGCGGCCTCTGGGGACTCTGTGGCATGTCTGACCGCCGTGATGTCAATAATGCCTCCAAAGAGGGAAATGAAAAGGCAAAGCTTGCCATTGACATTGAGTGCAGAAGGATCAAGAAGTACATCGGATCCTATGCGGCTCTTCTTGGCAGGGTCGATGCCATCGTATTCACAGCAGGAGTCGGGGAAATGGGAGAGCATATCAGGGAGGGTGCATGCCGTGGCCTTGAGGAGCTTGGAATCGAGCTTGATCCTGTTAAGAACAAGCTTTCTCTCTGCCGCAATGCAGAAACATGCATCAGCTCTGATTCATCCAGGGTGAAGATCTTCGTCATTCCTACGGATGAGGAGCTTGTAATGACAGAGGATGCATATGCACTGATGAATGGCACATACGATGTACACACGAACTTCCACTACACTTTCGAGGATCCTGACTACGTCAATAAGGCACGTGCAAGGGGCCTGAAAGAGAACTTGAAGAAGAAGCCTGAGCTTGAGAGGATCATTGCAATACCTCCAAAGAAAAGCTCATGCTCCATCAGCGGCTGCTGATAATATTGCAGGTCTTTGCCAAAAGCTTAGACCTGTTTTTAGAAGATAAGCTTTAAGTAAGCATATCAATATTTTCCTCAGCGTTTATCTCGCTCCAGAAAATCACTGTGGCATTGTACTCAAGCAAGGCATTCCCTGCCTCTGTTGCCATGCCTTTCCTGCTATCATTCAGGATTACTATCAGCTGGCTTGATTTATCCCTGTTCTCTTTCGTGTCTTTCCAGGAAAAGAGCGTGCTTGCAACCAAAGAAGCGCCTGGAGAGTTCAATACCCTGCAGAGCCTTTCTGCTTTCGTTTTGCTCCTCTGGAATAGCAGGTCATATGAATGCGTGTACCCCGCTCTTCCCTCCATCTGAACATCTCTCGTGTAATAGATTTCCCTTTTATCAAGGAACTGTCTGACGCCGTCAGCAAAGGTGCTCGCTACATTCTCTTTCGAAAGTACTGCCATGTCATCAAGCCTGAGAATTGACTGTATGAACATATGCTTCTTTAATGCGAAATTAGAGCGCGTTGCCTTAGCAGTCAGCTCGTAACCTGAAAGCCTTGTTCCATACTGTCTCAGAATATTCTCAATCAGGGCCTTCCTTGAACTGCTCATAGACATTCCCTGAGCTATGAGGCTGTTCAATGTATAGGCGCCATCAGTGAAGATTACATCATCACCTTCAATCCTGACGTAGATCTGTATACAGTCATTGGCATTGTCGTAAAGGGGAGCATTTAGCTCATGCCAGCACCCTTTTCTCTTTTCTAAAATGGAGCTCTCTTCAAGCCACTGAGAATAGCTTTTAATTAATTTTCTGACTTCCATGCTGCTGCTCTCTAATTAAAATAGCTCAATTTCCCTCAAGGTTGAAAAGACAATTGATGTCTACAAGGCGGATGCTATCGCTTTTTGCCGCTTCAAGATCTTCAGAGAAGCCTGAAAGAGAGAAGAAATAGTAATACCTCTTTCCCCGAGCGCCCATCGCATCTGCATATTCTTCCATCTTCTTAAGCTCATCGCTTCCAAGCGGAGTGTTCTGGAACTTGCACGATGCTATTATAACGCTGTCTTCTGTAGCGCTTTTGACAACTATGTCTATTTCGCACTCTTTCTTCGTCTTCGCATTTCCTTTCCACCACGAGCCTGCAACAGATGGAAGCAGGGGAAGATCCGGGGCACG
>CAZHQL010000004.1:13090-31632 GCA_964534915.1 uncultured Spirochaetaceae bacterium
GAAGATTGGCATCACGGTACTCCAGGTATTCTCTTGAGATTATCTCGAAAACAGGACCCATATAGTCATTCATAAGGCGCCATACTGCGATGCCAAAAGCGTTCTGGATTCTCTTTGAGAGGATGGCAGAGTAGTTTCTCGGGACAAAGAAGAACCAGAATCTGAAATAGAGGTCAGAAATATAATACAGGCCTTTCTTATCATCTCCTCCGATAGGCTTTTTCCTGGAAACTATCTTAAGCTCAATGAGCGTCTTCAGATACTTATTGAGCGCTCCGCTCCTTATTCCCGTAGAATCTGCAATCTCCGTGTATTTCGTCTTTCCATTCGCTATCGCAGATATTATCTTCTTGTATGTGCCTGGCTCCCTTAGCTCTTCTCTCAGCAGATTCTCAACCTCATTAAAAAGTATGGAATTACTGCTGAAGAACCTTGTTCTGAGGTTGTCTTTCAGGCTCAGATCAGGTGAGAACTGCTCAATGTAATACGGTATCCCGCCTGTTGCTCCATAGAGGATGGCCTTCTCATATGGGCTGTAGTCAGGAAAGAAGCGGGCAGTATCATAATAGTCAAAGTTCTGCAGTTTCATTATAAGCGTACAGCGCCCATAGAGAGGGTTATTGCGGCCAAGAACACTTTCTTCCATGAAACTCACGGCAGAGCCGCTTATTATGAGAAAGAGTTTAGTCTTCTTGAACTGTCTGTCTATTGTGTTCTGAAGGAGGGAGGAAAAATATCCGGCCTCATCTTCAAGGTATGGAAACTCATCGATTACGAAAATAAGCCTTTTCTCCATTGCCATCTCACTAATGCTGTGAAAGGCACTCTGGAATGACTGAAAAACAGGATAATCGTCCCCATCAGAGCCTGAGATGCATTTTGACAGCTGCTTAAGGCTCTCATTCCTGTTTCCATCCTTCATGGCAGAAAAGAATATGCAATCCTTATCCTTTACAAACTCCTCAATGAGCCGTGTCTTTCCTATTCTTCTGCGCCCATGGATTATCGCAAATTCAAAAGCCTCAGTCTTGTACCGGCTTTCAAGCTCAGCAATCTCGTTTTCTCTTGCAATGAACACTTTATACTCCTTTCAAAGAGTATAAAGGATGAAATTCATATTTGCAATATCGTAAGCTAGTAGCTTATAAGCTAGTAGCTTTCAAGCTTGCAAATTGAGTATTGACAGTTTTATTTTTTTACTTTCTAATTGCTATTTAAGTAAGAACAAAGGCGTTCTTGGAGTACTTCTGTACTCTGAGCGCGCCTTTATTTTTTTCAGCATGGAGGGAGTTATGCTTTTGGAAGGCCAGGTAAGGATACCTTCTGGCTGCGCGATCAGCGGAATATTCAGCAGGGACAGAAAAATGGTAAACGGCTCTGTCATCGCGAAGTCAATATCCAATATGCATGAGCGTTCGAACGGGCTTGGGGGCGGCTTCGCAGGATACGGAATCTATCCGCAGTACAAGGATCATTACGCTGTACATGTATTCTATGACAACATTCAGACGAGGGAAGAAACGGAGCGCTTTTTAGACAGGCATTTTGATATCATAAACCTCTCAAAGATTCCAACACATCCTACATCCAAGATCAAGGATGCGCCCCTTATCTGGCGCTATTTTGTCACTCCGCTGCCGCACCGTCTTCAGGACAGCCACTTAGATGAGGATGAATATACTGCACGCTGCATGATAAGAATAAACAACACGATAAAGGGCAGCTACGTATTCTCCTGCGGAAAGGACATGGGAGTCTTCAAGGCCGTAGGATATCCTGAGGATGTAGCTGAATTCTATCGCCTTGAGGAATACGACGGGTATGCGTGGACCGCGCATGGGCGCTATCCGACAAACACGCCCGGATGGTGGGGAGGCGCACATCCCTTCGCGCTTTTAGACCTCTCGGTTGTACATAACGGCGAGATCTCATCATACGATGCAAACCGCAGGGCAGTTGAGATGTACGGCTACTCATGCAACCTCCTGACAGACACGGAGGTAATAACATACATACTCGACTACCTTAAGAGGAAGCAGAATCTGACGCTTAAGGAGAGTGCAAATATTATTGCATCGCCTTTCTGGAGCACTATTGAACTCAAAAGTGATGATGAAAAGGAGCGCTTGTCCTATTTAAGGAAGATGTTCCCCTCCTTCTTAATTACAGGACCTTTTTCAATCCTGGTCGGCTTCAGATGTGGCATGATGGCACTTAATGACCGCCTCAAGCTAAGAAGTCTCGTTGCAGCTGAGAAAGGAAAGACTGTCTATTTTGCTTCCGAGGAATCAGCAATAAGGGTTATAGAGCCCGAGCTTGACAGGATCTGGTCTCCTAAGGGCGGAGAGCCTGTTATCGTGACACTGGATGAGGAGGTGATGTGATGAAAGCTAATTTTCTTTCCCCGCGCTTCTGCGTCATCCGCGAAAGTGACGCCTGCATCTCCTGCCGCCTCTGCGTGCGCGAGTGCTCATATGGCGCTCATGGCTATGATGAGAAGAACAGGAGGCTCACAATAGACAACACAAAGTGCGTTGACTGCCAGCGCTGCGTATCATTTTGCCCTAAAGGAGCTCTCTCTGTAGTACTGAACAGGAACACGTTCCGCCCGAACGGAGAATGGAGCCCTGATAGCCTGAAAGAGATCTATCGCCAGAGCGAGACGGGAGGAGTCCTTCTTTCAAGCATGGGAAGCCCTGTCAAGAGCATCCCGCGCTATTTTGACCGCCTGCTGTTAAATGCCAGCCAGGTGACTAATCCTTCCATAGATCCCCTCCGTGAGCCGATGGAGACAAAGGTCTTCATCGGAAGCAGGCCGGAGAAAATTGAGAGGGATGAGAAAGGATGCATCAGGAACAACCTTCCGCCCCATCTTGAACTGGATACCCCGATTCTCTTCTCTGCCATGAGCTATGGCGCAATAAGCCTCAATGTGCATAAGGCACTTGCAATGGCTGCAAAGGAGCTCGGGACCTACTGGAACACGGGAGAAGGAGGCCTCCATGATGCCTTGTATCCCTATGGGGAGAACACGATTGTACAGGTTGCATCAGGACGCTTCGGAGTACACAGCCGCTATTTATCATCATCTGCTGCAGTTGAGATCAAGATCGGACAGGGTGCAAAGCCCGGAATCGGAGGGCACTTAACGGGTGCAAAGATCATCGGGGATGTATCGCGCACAAGGATGGTTCCTTCCGGCATGGATGCCATAAGCCCTGCCCCGCACCATGACATTTACTCGATTGAGGACCTCAGGCAGCTTGTTTCCTCCATCAAGGAAGCAACGAACTTTTGTAAGCCTGTAATCGTAAAGGTCGCAGCTGTTCATAATATTGCGCCCATTGCATCGGGAATTGCCAGAAGCGGTGCAGATATCATCTCGATTGACGGCTTCAGAGGAGGAACGGGTGCAAGCCCTGTAAGGATCCGTGACAATGTCGGAATCCCTATTGAGGTAGCTCTTGCCTCTGTTGACCAGAGGCTGAGGGAGGAACAGATAAGGGACCGCGTCTCTATAATCGCAAGCGGAGGAATACAGAGCTCAGCAGACGTTGCCAAGGCCATTGCACTCGGAGCGGACGCTGTCTCAATCGGAACTGCAGCGCTTGTTGCTATGGGCTGTCACCTCTGCTCAAGCTGTCACACTGGAAAGTGCTCATGGGGAATTGCCACGCAGGATGAGAGCCTTACAAAGCGTCTTGATCCCAAGTGGGGTGCTGAGCGCCTTGTAAACCTTGTGAGGGCCTGGACGAGGGAAATCCAGGAGATCATGGGCGGCATGGGAATCAACTCAATAGAAGCGCTCAGGGGAAACCGCCTGGCACTGCGCGCAGTTGACCTTAATGAGAAGGAGCTTGAAGTGCTCAAGGTAAGGTACGCAGGAGAGTAGCTATGATGGAAGTTGATGTAAGAGGACTATCTCAAAGTGAGATTGCAACTTTGATAAGGGAAGCAGATGGCGAGGCCCTGACTCTTAAGGGTTGTATCGGGCAGCGCTATATCGCCTGCGGCATGAAGAATGTGAACTTAACCATAACCGGCACTCCGGGAAACGCTCTGGGCGCGTATTTAGACGGCGGCTTCATCAGAGTTGAAGGAAATGCACAGGATGCTGTTGCAGATACGATGAATGACGGCCTTATGTATATCAAAGGCTCTGCTGGGGATGCGCTTGCATACGCTATGAGAGGAGGAAAGATCTTTGTGCGCGGCAGTGCAGGATATCGCGCAGGAGTGCACATGAAGGCATATGGGGATGTTCAGCCTGTCATAGTAATAGGAGGAACTGCGGGCTCCTTTCTGGGTGAGTATCTTGCAGGAGGAACCATCATAGTTCTTGGCCTTAACAGAAAGGATAATCCCCTCACGGGATTCTTCTGCGGAAACGGGATGTACGCAGGGCACATCTACCTGAGAACTGATGAAAAGCCCGTAGGACTATCAGATAAGCTTATAATGAAGAAGGTAAGCGAAAAGGAGAAAAAGGAAATCCTTGCGCCTCATATAAAGGAATTTGCAGATGCCTTCAGCGAGGACTACAGAAAATGCATGGAAGGTCCTTTTATCTCAATAGAACCCAATCCTGAGAACAGCTATAAGGAGCTCTATGCAGATATATAGAGCCCCTGCTCTTTTTCTGTCCTGTCCCTCGCCATGAGGGATTTTTTATTCTTTCTAAAATTTTTCTTAACATATTGACAGATTTTGAAATTATGTCAAAATAAGAACAGCAAAGACTTTTAAGGAGTAATTAAAATGGACGAGAAAACAATTTTCAACGCAATTAAGGAGACTATCGTAGAGCGCACGGATGCTTCTGAGGATGATATCAGGATGGAAAGCTCATTCCGCGAGCTTGGAATCGACAGCCTGGACACAGTAGAGCTTCTTATGAACCTTGAGGACAAGCTGGATCTTACTATCGAAGTGGATAAGAAATTAGAGACCATCGGGGACCTCGTTGCCTTTATCGCAGCGCTCTGAGGATGCTCTTATGATAGATTCTCCTATTACCAGGATGCTCGGAATTTCCTACCCTGTATTCCAGGGCGGCATGGCATGGGTTGCTGACAGCTCTCTTGCTTCTGCTGTATCAAATGCAGGGGGCCTTGGCATCATCGCAGCAGGAAATGCACCTTCTGATGTTGTTAAAGAAGAGATAAGGAAAGCAAAGTGCCTTACAGAAAGGCCCTTTGGCGTGAATATCATGCTGATGAGCCCGTACGCAGATGACATTGCATCCCTCGTTATAGAAGAGGGCGTGAAGGTCGTCACAACAGGGGCCGGAAACCCGAACAAGTATATGAAAGCGTGGAAGGATGCAGGTATAACTGTAATTCCTGTTGTTGCATCTGCCTCCCTTGCAAAGCTCATGGAGAGAGTCGGCGCTGATGCCCTGATTGCAGAGGGCACAGAAAGCGGAGGGCATGTCGGAGAGCTTACTACCCTTGTCCTGGTGCCACAGATTGTGGATGCAGTTAAAATCCCTGTAATCGCAGCAGGCGGAATTGCAGATGGCAGAGCCGCAGCGGCTATGAGCCTCTTAGGAGCATGCGGCGTGCAGATGGGAACAAGATTTTTAGTCGCCACAGAGTGCAATATCCATCCTGTTTATAAAGAGAAGATCATCAAGGCAGGAGAAAGGTGCACTATGGTGACAGGAAGAAAGCTCGGGCACCCGGTGAGGAGCCTGAAGACAGACTTTCCAAGGCGCTATGAGAAAGCTGAGTATGCAGGATTGCCGGATGATGAGCTTGAAGAAATGGCTGTCGGCACTCTCAGAAAGGCAGTAAAGGATGGAGATTTAACTGATGGCTGCTTCCTCTCTGGCCAGGCAGCAGCTCTTGTTAACAAAGAAGAGAGCGCAGAGGAGATAATCCTTGATGTAGTAAAGCTCTGGGAAGAAACGCTTGAAGGAGCCAAAAAATGGGTAAGATAGCTTTCGTCTTCTCAGGCCAGGGGGATCAGAGAGCGGCAATGTGCAGTGACCTCTACTCATCCTCTCCTGTTTTTAAAGCAACCCTTGAGAGGCTTGATGAGATACATCCCGGACTCATTGATTCAATCTACAGCTCAACTGACGAAGAGCTCATGAAGACTATAAACACACAGCCTGCGCTCTATGCAGTTGAAATTGCGCTTGCAAATGTCTTGAAAGAGCTTGGAATTAAGGCAGATGCTGTTGCAGGCTTCTCTCTTGGCGAGATTGCAGCGCTTTCCTACGCAGGCTCCTATTCATGCGAAGAGGGAATGGACATAGTGTCGCACAGAGCTCTTTTCATGCAGGAGGATGCAGAGAAAACAGAGGCTGTAATGACTGCGGCCATGGGCCTTTCTGCTGAGAAAATCAAAGATATTGCAGAAAGGTATGAGCATGTGTTTGCTGTAAATTTCAACACTCCGGCGCAGACTGTATGCTCAGGCTTTGAAAGCGAGATTGAATCATTTGAAAAGTCTGTCAAAACAGAGGGCGGAAAGTGTATACGCCTGAAGGTAAAGGCAGGCTTTCACTCGCCGTTCATGAAAAATGCATCTGAGAGATTCTCTTCCTTTTTGGAAAAGAAGGAGATTGCACTTCCAGGCCTCACGACGTATTCAAACTACCTTGGATTGGCCTATGAGGATTCAGTCAAGGATATCCTGGCGCTTCAGATAAAGAGTCCTGTGCTCTGGCATAAGTGCGTTGACTCGATGATTTATAGCGGCGTGGATACTTTCATTGAGATCGGGCCGGGAGGAACGCTTTCTTCGCTGATAAAGAAGATAAATGGGGATGTAAGGACCTTCCAGAGCGGATGTATCAGTGCAATTGAAGCACTTAAGGAGGCACTATGCTAGAGAAAAAGGTAAGTGTAGTTACAGGCGCATCGCGCGGAATCGGAAAGGCAATTGCCCTCAAGCTTGCTTCCATGGGCTCTGATATTGCTGTTGTCTATCGCGGAAACAGCGAAAAGGCCGAGGAGACTGTAAGCGAGATAAAAAAGCGCTATGGCGTAAAGGCCTTATCATACCAGGCAGACGTTTCCTCATTTGAAGAGACAAGAAAACTCTTGAAGAGAATAAAAGAGGATTTCTCAACTGTGGATATCCTTGTCAACAATGCAGGCATTGTGAGGGATGCTTTAATTCCCATGATGAGTGAGGATGCCTTTATGAGCGTTATAGAGACAAATTTAAAGGGCACATTCAACATGATACGCCACACTGCCCCTTTGATGATAAGAGCAAAGGGCGGGCATATCATCAATATATCATCAGTATCAGGCATCATGGGAAATGCCGGGCAGGCAAATTATGCAGCATCCAAGGCAGGCGTCATAGCACTGACAAAAGCAGCGGCCAAGGAGCTTGCATCAAAGAACATAATGGTAAATGCTGTTGCACCAGGCTTTATCTCAACTGATATGACAGAGAATATTGAAAAGGACAATCCGCTACTTAATTTAATTCCCCTCAAGAGATTCGGACAGGCCGAGGAAGTTGCAGAAGCTGTTGCATTCCTCGCAACATCGGCATACATCACAGGGGAAGTTCTGAAAGTCGATGGCGGAATTGCAATGTAAGGAGAAAAAGCTATGAGCGAGAACAGACGAGTCGTTGTTACGGGCATGGGAGCTGTAAGCCCTGTTGGAAAGACAGTTAAGGAAAACTGGGATGCCCTCATTGCCGGCGTCAACGGAATAGATAACATTACTCTTTTTGATACAACGGAATACAAGGCAAAGCTTGCAGGAGAAGTCAAGGACTTCAATCCAAGGGACTATATGGAAAAATCTGACGTTCTCAAGACTGACCGCTATGCGCAGTTTGCAATCGCATCTGCTGATGAGGCAGTAAGGGACAGCAATATCGTGACAAATGTGGACCCTGAGCGCCTTGCAGTCTACTACGGATCGGGAATCGGCGGAATAATGACATTCACAAAGGAGCACAATGTGCTGATAAAGAGGGGTCCTTCGCGCGTCTCTGCATTCCTTGTTCCCATGATGATTGCAAATATGGCAGCGGGATTAATCTCCATCCGGACAGGCGCACTTGGCCCTGCTCTTCCCTCTGTTACTGCATGCGCATCGGGCTCCAATGCAATTGGAGAGGCTCTTCGCCTTATAAGACATGGCTATGCAGATGCAGTGATTACCGGTGGAAGCGA
The DNA here is from genome assembly GCA_964534915.1 of uncultured Spirochaetaceae bacterium. Classification (GTDB taxonomy): domain Bacteria; phylum Spirochaetota; class Spirochaetia; order Sphaerochaetales; family Sphaerochaetaceae; genus Ornithospirochaeta. The sequence continues at coordinate 21,243 of CAZHQL010000004.1, forward strand.
GGCAGCAATCTCTGAGTGCGGCGTTGCAGGCTTTATAAACATGCAGGCGCTTTCTGTGGCAACGGACAGAAACGCAGCATCCCTTCCCTTTGACAGGAGAAGAAACGGCTTTGTAATTGCAGAGGGAGGAGCTGCTCTTGTTTTGGAAGAATATGAGCATGCATTAAAGAGGGGCGCAAAGATCTATGCGGAAGTTGCAGGATATGGATCTACAAGCGATGCATACCACATAACAGCTCCAAAGCCCGATGCTGAGGGCGGAAGAAGGGCTATGAGCCAGGCGCTTCTTGAGGCCTGCTATAGTGAAAGCGACAGCGTCTATATAAATGCGCATGGCACTGGAACGCCCCTGAATGACAGAGCTGAGACCCTTGCAATAAAGAATGCACTCGGAACAGAAGCTGCAAGAAGAGCAATCATAAGCTCTACAAAGAGCATGACAGGGCATATGCTTGGAGCTGCGGGAGCACTTGAGGCAATCGTTGCCATAAAGGCACTTGAGAGCGGCATTATTCCACCAACAATCAACTTACTAGAAAAAGATGATGAGTGTGACCTTGACTATGCGCCAAACAAGGCAGTCAGGCGAAATCTCACGCTTGCTGTTTCAAACTCGCTTGGCTTTGGGGGCCACAATGCATCCCTTGCTTTCAGGAGGATATGATGGATTTAAACGAGATGAGAAAATACGGAGCTCTCATGGATGAGCTCAAGCTTACTGCCTTTGAAGTAAGGGAGGGAGCAAGGACACTTCGTATGGAAAGGTCAGGCCCTGCTCCTTCTGCATCAGCTGTTTCATACATCCCGGAAGATACGAAAGAAGAAAGCACAGAGACATCTTCACCTCTTTCTGTTGAGTTCAAGTCTCCGCTTGTCGGCGTATTCTATTCAGCAAGTGCTGAGGACAAGGAAGACTATGTGAAAGCTGGCTCACAGTTTAAAAAGGGCGACACGCTCTGCATAATAGAGGCCATGAAGCTCATGAATGAGATAAAGGCCGAAGAAGATGGAGTAATTGAGAAGATTCTTGTAAAGAATGGAGATGCAGTTGAGTTTGACACTCCCCTGTTTGTCTACAGGAGAGCTAAATGAATAGAAGTGAGCTGATAAAAATCCTTCCTCACAGGTCCAGCATGCTGCTTCTTGATGAGGCATATGAGGAGGATGGATGCGCGCATGGGGCCTACACAGTCAGGGGAGATGAGTTCTTCCTTGACGGGCATTTTCCTTCCTTTAAGATTGTGCCAGGAGTAATACTATGTGAGATCCTTGCACAGAGCACTGCAGTCCTTCTTAAGGATGAGATGAAAGATGACAGGATCTGCCTTTATGCAGGACTTGATAAAGTAAGGTTCAAAAGCCCGGTGCTCCCAGGAAACAAGTTTGAGACAAAGTGCAGGATCACAAAGAACAGGGGTCCCTTTTACTTTGCCGAAGGAGAAGGCTTTGTAAATGGAGAATTAAAGATAAAGGCTGAATTCTCATTCGCCTTGGCAGATAAGAGCGCAGTATGTTCTCAAAAATCCTGATAGCAAACCGCGGAGAGATTGCGATAAGAATAATAAGGGCCCTCAGTGAAATGGGCATCAAGAGCGTCGCAGTCTACTCAGAGACAGACAAGAATTCACTGCACCGCTATCTGGCAGATGAGAGCATATGCATCGGGCCGGGAAAAGCAAGTGAGAGCTACTTAAGGGCAGACAGGATCATAAGCGCAGCGCTTTTAACAGGCGCCTCTGCAATACACCCTGGCTACGGCTTTCTCTCTGAGAATGAGGAGTTTGCAACGCTCTGCGAGGAAAACGGAATTGCATTCATCGGGCCCTCATCAGAGCTGATGAGACGCCTCAGTGACAAGACAAGGATGAAGGAAATTGCAAAGCAGGCGGGCCTTGATACAATTCCCGGCTCTCCGGTGCTGAAAGACGCAGCAGATGCAAAGAAGTGGGCAAAGAAGATTGCCTATCCTGTAATGCTTAAAGCAGTATCGGGAGGGGGCGGGCGCGGCATCAGGCTGATAGAAAGCGAAGAAGATCTTGAAAAGCTTTATTCTGTTGCAAGAAATGAGGCTGAGCAGAGCTTTAATGACGGCTCCCTCTATTTAGAGAAATACATAGCAAAGGCAAGCCACATAGAAGTTCAGATCCTCGCAGATGAGCATGGGAACGCTGTAAGCTTTGCTGAGCGCGACTGCTCCATGCAGAAAAACCATCAGAAGCTCATTGAGGAAAGCCCGAGTGCAAAAGTAACGGATGAAGAGAGAAAGGCCCTTATGGAGAAAACGCGCAAGGCTGCAGCCAGGATGGGCTACAGGAGTGCAGGGACCATGGAATTTTTATTCTCAAGCGAAAGAAAGTTCTATTTCATGGAGATGAATGTGCGCCTCCAGGTTGAGCATCCTGTCAGTGAGATCCTCTCCTCAATTGACATCGTAAAGTGGCAGATAAGGATTGCAGCAGGCATTCCCCTTTCGTTTTCAAATGAGGATATCAGGACGAAGGGATGCGCAATTGAGTGCCGCATAAACGCAAGAAGCACAGGATTAATTGATGATGTGCACATCCCTGGAGGGCCATTTGTGCGCTTTGATACATTTTTAGAAAAAGGTGCTCTTATATCGCCATACTATGACCCCCTGGTCGGCAAGCTCATAGTATATGCTCATGACAGACAGGAAGCTATAAGGAAGATGAGAGCGTGCCTCTGTGAGCTTCAGATTGAAGGAATAGAGACGAATATCCCAGAGCAGCTTGAAATCCTTAAAGCGCCGTCATTTGCATCAGGAACCTATGACATTACGAGTTTGGAGGATTTAAGATGTTAAACTTCAGCATCAAGCCAGAAAATGAGCTTGAGAAGGAAGGAAGAACTAATATTAAGCTTCCTGAGGAAGAGATTGTATGCCCTAACTGCCACCGTACGCTGAAAAAAAGCGCTGTTGAGCCATACAGGACCTGCTCATGCGGCCATCATTTCCGCATCAAGGCGCGCTCCCGGGCTGCTCTCTTCTTTGACAGCTTTAATGAGCTTTTTAGCGATGAGGAGCCAAGAGATATCCTCTCATTCCCGGGCTATGAGGAAAAGCTCGATAAAGCCAGGGAAGCAAGCGGGGAAAGAGAATCTGTAATTACAGGCACAGCCAGAATCGGAGAGAGAGAAACATGCGTTTTCTTCATGGAAAGCCTTTTCATGATGGGAAGCATGGGTGCTGTCACAGGAGAAAAGATCACGCGCATCTTTGAGTATGCTGCAGAAAAGAGCCTTCCTGTTGTTGGCTTTGCAGCATCCGGGGGAGCCCGGATGCAGGAAGGACTTATCTCGCTGATGCAGATGGCAAAGGTAAGTGCTGCCGTAAAGCGCCACAGCAATAAGGGCCTTCTTTATATCGCAGTCCTTACTGACCCTACTACAGGAGGAGTTACTGCAAGCTTTGCAATGCAGGCAGACATAATCCTCTCTGAGCCGGGAGCCCTGATCGGCTTTGCAGGAAAGAGGGTTATTGAGCAGACTACCAGGAAAGAGCTTCCAAAGGGCTTTCAGAGATCTGAATTCCTTCTTAAGTGCGGCTTTGTAGACAAGATCGTGCACAGAAGGGATCTGAAGTTCACGCTCGAGATGATACTCAGGATGCACGATGGAGGAGCAAAATGACTGCATACGAAAAAGTCAGGATTGCACGCTCTGCTAGCCGTCCCACAGGACTATCTTACATCAACAACATCTTCTCTTCCTTTATAGAGTTCCATGGGGACAGGAGAGCAAAAGACGATGAGGCAATAATCGGAGGAATTGCGCTGCTTAAGGGACGGCCTGTTACTGTAATTGCAATAGAAAAGGGATCTACTGCTGCAGAGCGCAGCATGAGGAACTTCGGCTCTGCAAGCCCCGAGGGCTACCGTAAGGCACTGCGTCTTATGAAGCAGGCAGAGAAGTTTAATCGCCCTGTAATTACCTTTGTAGACACATCCGGCGCTTTCTGCGGCATAGAGGCAGAAGAGCGCGGAGAGGGAGAAGCAATTGCTACAAACCTTATGGAGATGATGGACCTGGATGTTCCTGTGCTGTCAATTCTGATCGGAGAGGGAGGCTCTGGCGGCGCACTCGGCCTTGCTGTTGCAGACTCTGTCTGGATGCTGAGGAACGCAGTTTATTCTGTAATCTCGCCAGAAGGGTGTGCAAGCATACTCTTTAAGGACAGCAAGAGAGCAGCGGATGCTGCAGAGTACCTGAAAATCACAGCAGAGGATGCCCTCTCTCTTTCTGTCATCGACCGCATCATAGAAGAGGACTGTATTGGAACTGAAGGGTTTTTCAACGCACTTTCATCTGAGATTGCTGCGGAAATCGAGAGGATAGAAAAAAAAGAGAACTACAAGGATGACCGCTATAAGAGGTTCAGGTCTTTCTAGGGAGATTTGTTTTAAATGGAAATATATAAGAAATTTGCGCATTGCGTCGAAAATGAGTCCGGCGCGCTTGAAGATATTGAGATAAGTTACAGCGATGACTTTAATTTTGCATACGATGTTGTAGATGAGATTGCACGCGCTGAGCCTGATAAGAGAGCAATCGTATGGTGCGATGCAAATGAAAATGAGAAGATCTTTACTTTCTCCGATGTATCCCGTGAGTCCAATAAGTATGCCAATGCGCTCTCAGAGCTTGGCATTAAAAAGGGAGACTATGTGATGCTCTGCCTTAAAAAGCACTATGAGTACTGGTTTATCTCAATTGCACTGCATAAAATCGGTGCAGTCATGGTTCCTGTTACTCATATGCTGAGGCCTGATGACTTTAAATACCGCTTCTTAACTGCTCCTATCAGGGCTGTTGTATCAGCACCGGAAGCTGATATTGCAGAGCGGATTAAAAATGCCCTGAGGGATGCTAAGAAGAGTGCTCTTCTTTTAAGCGTCAAGGAAAATCTTCCAGGCTATGTGAATTTAACAGAAGAAAAGGAAAAGCAGCCAGATACAAGAGAGCGCACAGAGACTAAGGTGACTGACAGCATGCTCATGTACTTTACATCAGGCACTACCGGCTACCCTAAGGGAGTAATTCATGACTACAGCTACCCTCTTGCACATATTGTAACTGCTAAATACTGGCAGAGAGCAGAGAACGATGGCCTTCATTTCACTGTTGCAGAAACAGGCTGGGCCAAGGCAAGCTGGGGAAAGATGTACGGACAGTGGCTTGTGGGATCTGCTGTGATGGTATATGACTTTGACAGCTTTGAGCCGAAGATGCTGAGTCAGATCATAAACAAGTACAAGGTGACTTCCTTCTGCGCACCCCCTACTGTCTACCGCTACCTTGTAAAGAAGGGGGCCCCTGAGATGCCATCCCTAAGGCATGCATCCACTGCTGGCGAGTACCTCAGCCCTGAGATCTTCCAGAAGTTCTATGAAAAGACAGGGCTTTGCCTGAACGAAGGCTATGGGCAGACTGAGACAACGCTTCTGAGCGCAAACTATGTAGGAGTAAAGAACAAGGAAGGCTCAATGGGTGTAATGAGCCCCCTGTATACCTTGAAGCTCTATAACAGGGAAGGACGCGAAGTTTCACCCGGCGAGATCGGAGAGATTGTCGTAGTCCCTGAGAACGGAAAAAAGCCAATTGGAATATTCTCATCCTACTTGAATGATGAAGAGCTCTATAAGAATGCATGGCAGTGGGGAGTTTATCATACAGGGGACTCTGCATACCAGGATGAGGATGGGTATTTCTGGTTCCATGGACGCTTTGATGATATTATCAAGAGCGGAGGTTTCAGAATCGGGCCATACGAGATTGAGAACATCATAGCGCGCCATAAAGCTGTTTATGAATGCGCAGTAATCGGAATTCCTGATGCGCTCCGCGGCCAGGCGATAAAGGCCTGCATAGTCCTTTCTGATGGATATGAGGCAACAAGCGAGCTTGAAAAGGAGATAAAGGAGTTTGCAAACTCACAGCTTGCTGAGTATAAGTGGATAAGATCCGTTGAGTTCTCATCCTCCCTTCCAAAGACAATAAGCGGAAAGGTCCGCAAGAAAGCGCTGAAGGACAGCACTACCAGGCTATAGGAGTCTTTCCGTTTTTTGAAAGGAATTCATTGCACCTGATGAAATGATTATTGCCGAAAAAGCCCCTGTAAGCGCTTAAGGGGCTTGGATGCGCAGATTCAAGAATCAGGTGGTCCTTGTTTTCAATGAGTGCTTTCTTGCTCCTTGCATAGCTTCCCCATAAGAGGAAGACCTTAGCACTGACATCCCTCCCAAGTGCCCTTATTGCATTGTCTGTAAAGATTTCCCAGCCTTTATTTGCGTGCGATGCAGCCTTGTGGGCCTCTACTGTGAGCGTGCTGTTTAAAAGAAGCACGCCTTGCCTGGCCCATCGCGTTAAATCACTTGACCAGGTGGAAATATCAAAGCCTTCCCTTTGAATTTCAGCCTTAATATTTCTCAGAGAGGGCGGCGCTTCTATGCCTTCCCTTACAGAGAACGAAAGCCCCATGGCCTGGCCTTTCTCATGGTACGGGTCCTGCCCTACTATTACAGCCTTTACATCAGCAAAGGGCGTCATTACAAAGGCGCGGAAGATCTCATCCATCGGCGGATAGATTTCCTTTTCCCTGTATTCGTTTTTGAGGAATTCCCTGAGCTTTAAGTAGTAGTCTTTCTTCTGCTCCCTGTCAAAAAGCTCCTGCCAGTCATTGTTTACTTTTATCATAATCCTGATGATAGCACAGATAGAGTGAAAAGGCATAATTATGGGGGCTAAAGCCCCCTTGTGCGTATTTCTCAGATTGCCTTAAGAATGAAATCGATAATGAAGAGAACTGACGCAGCAGATATAATCGGATGAATCTCCCTTGCCTTCTTCTGACAGATCTTCGTGAGAGAGTACATGATGAAGCCTGCTGCAATACCGTTTGTAATTCCGTATGTAAAGCTCATTACTGCTACTGTAAAGAATGCAGGAACTGCTTCAGTGAAATCTGACCAGTCAATCTTGGCAAATGGCTCAACCATCAACACGCCAACTACTATCAGGGCAGGAGACGTTGCAGCTGTGGGAACCATCCCTATCAGGCCTGAGAACGGCAGACAGATGAGGAACATTGCAGCAGTAACCAGGCTGGTAAGGCCCGTTCTTCCACCTGCTGCGATTCCTGCACTGCTCTCTACGTATGTAGTTGCATTGCTCGTTCCGAGAAGTGCACCGATGCTCGTTGCGAAGCTGTCAGCAACAAGTGCTTTATCAAGGCGGCTGCTTATGCCGCTTCTCTCCAGTGCCTTTTCATCCTCAGCATCAAAGATTCCGCTCTTTCTTCCCGTTCCGATGAACGTGCCGATTGAGTCGAACGTGTCTGAGAGGCACATTGAGAATATGGTGACGATTACGAATGGAATCTTGGCAGGGTCACTAAAGAGCGAAATAAAGCCGTCAGAAGAGAAGAAGCTGAAGGAGACTTCCTTGAAGCCATTCCATGTTCCTGAGTCTGAGAGAATAGACTTCGGAATCTGCGTAACGCCCAAGGGAATTCCGATAACAGTCGTTAATACGATTCCAATGAGAATCGATCCCTTGATGTTCATCGCCATGAGAATTACGATGATAAGAACTCCGAGCGCTGCAAGGACTAAGGAAGCATTGCTGAATTCCATCATCCCGGGAGTTACTCCGGTATTCACTACGATGCTTCCTGCTGCAGGGGCAGTAAGAGTAAAGGAAATGAGGCCTGCATTGTTAAGCCCCAGGTATGCAATGAAGAGCCCGATTGCTCCTCCTATTGCGTTCTGAAGGCTTTCAGGAATGGATCTTACAATCTGCTTCCTGATCTTCGTTACTGTTATGACGATGTTTATAAGACCACAGATGAATACTATGGACAGAGCCTGCTTCCAGGAAAAGCCTCCTGCTAAACAGACTGTATAAGTGAATAAGGCATTCAGGCCCATGCCTGGAGCAACTGCGTATGGAACATTGGCAAAGAGTGCCATAATAAGAGTTCCAACAGTTGCAGAGAGACATGTTGCAACGAATACGCCCTCAAGGCTCATGCCGCTCTCTGCAAGCATAGCCGGGTTTACGAAAATAATGTAAGCCATTGTGAAGAATGTTGTTAAGCCGGCAAAGATCTCAATCTTAACGCTGGTATTCTTCTCTCTCAGTTGAAAGAAATCCTTCATAGTTCCTCCTGTTCTTCTCCTTGAAATAGTCTTTTCGTAATTCACCCAAGCCTGATTATATGACCGCTTTTGGCATAAAGCAATTAAAAAAAACAAGAGCAAACTCAATTAGAAAAATAAGCAATTGTTCTATTTTATTGTTTTGTACGAATGGAGTGTTTGTGAAGAATCCCGATGTAAAATCCTTTCATCCTCAATAAAACCTAGTTAGACCAGTATTTATCGTAGTAAAGCGCTGAGAACTGTTTTTCTATTACGCTGTTTCCTGTGCGGGAAAAGCGGAGAGGAGAGCCGTCCTTAGCAGTGTAGCTCCTTACTTTCACCTTATAGCCCTCTTTCTTTGCATGAGCACTCATCACAGCCATCAAGCGCAGTATCTTCTGTGGCCCTAGCTTGATAGCTTTCTCAAGATATGATATCCCTCTGCTCTCCCACTCTGAAACTGCGTTCCTGTCTAAACAGCCCAGGCCGATTAACAGGGAGACGGGAGTAGATTCCCCGCTTTCTTCAATCTCTTTGTCCATCTCTTCCTTTATTTTCTTCTCAAGGTCCTTGTCGTTCATTACTGAAAGTGTAGCAGAATCTCTATGGAGAGAGAAAGTCATCCATGCTAGACTTACTGAAAAGGAGAAAGCGATGGCTCTTCTAACGTTCAATTTCAGAAGCAGGTATCTTTTATCAAATACAACAGTGGGCATGATCCTTCCAGAGTGTCCAGGCCATTCAAGCACGGAGGATTTCTACTGCAATAACAAGCGCTATAAGGTACTGTGGCTTCTTCATGGCACGAGCGGGGACTGGAGCGACTGGATCCGGAAAACGCGAATTGAACTATATGCTGCAGAGAGAAACCTCATCGTTGTGCTTCCGAGTGTTTTGAATTCTGATTACAAGAACTGGCCTTCATTTGCAATAGGATACGATGCTGAAGGCCATATTATCAGGGAACTGATGCCCATGGTTCATAACTGGTTCCCAGCATCAGGCGATAAAGAGGATAACTACATCGCGGGGCTCTCAATGGGAGGCCAGGGAGCACTGAGCTATATTCTCAAATACCCCGAATCATTCAGCGCGGGGGCAATACTCTCATATGTTCCTGTCAACTTCAATAATGAAAAGTGGATGGAGCTCTATTTAAAGAGAAGGGATAATGCATCCAGGATACGCCTTGAAAACAGGATAAACAACGCTGGCGGAATTGAAGAGTATAAGAAGCAGAATGATGAGTACAATAAGATCTTTCACCTGAGCGAAAGAGGCGCTCTTCCCCCGCTCTTCTTTGCCTCAGGCACTCACGACAGGCTCTATGCTGAGGAGTATGCACTTTTTAAGGAAGAATGCCATAAGAAGAATGTGAAGGTTGAATTTTACGAAGAGGAAGGCTTAAGGCACGAATGGAGATTCTGGGAGACTTCAATAGTGAAGGCACTGGACTTCTTCAAGCTCTGAAGCGTGCAAAAAGAGAGCTGAACAAGCAGAGTAATTGCTTATAGTACAAACAGTTACAAAGTCAGCAGATCTGAGGTGAAAAAATTTCTCAAAATCATTGACATATAATCTCAAATTCTGCTAGACTCAATCTTGCTTGTGGGAGTAGCGAAGCTGGTTATCGCGCTGGCCTGTCACGCCGGAGATCGCGGGTTCGAGCCCCGTCTCTCACGAAGAACCTAAGTCCTTACACTGTAGGGACTTTTTTTATATCTCATGGATAAGGAACATGAAGGAGAGAGAAAAGAGCAAGGAAGATTACAAGAGGCTGATCATAGACATGGAGGCAGAGAAATACAGGCGCAAGAGCGAGGCAATGATAACAGGAGAGGAAAGGATAGAAATAAGGCCTTCTCTCTGCTTAAGTCAGCATTCGGCTGCATTAGATTCCGCTGTCATGGGATAAGCAACATCAAGACAGAATGGAGGATACTCTGCATGGCTGACAATGCTCTTCGATACTCAATACGGCTTTCCTACGGCATGGATGGAACACCATTCTGGTTCAGGAAAGGCTGAAGTGAGAATCGGTGGCAAGCTGACATCTTTAACGTTGAAATTCCTCATGGATAGAGCGGAGATTTCCATCACCTTGGCGGGCATTTACATCAAATGATATCTTTACTCCCACACCTAACTTGAGCTGTGAATCATAGATGGAGAGGGTTGCATCAGCCCTCTCATTTCATTCAGATCAGTGTCTGATTCTCCGGTATCTCTGC
>CAZHQL010000005.1:0-19388 GCA_964534915.1 uncultured Spirochaetaceae bacterium
TCATATAATATGAGGCCTTTTGTCTTGCGAATAAGAGCAGAAGTTGTATTGAAGAGCAGAAAAAAGATGTTAAACTGCTATTAATCTTAGAGCGGGCTTTGCGGGAGGCTTAATATGATACGCAAAAAGGATGACTATTTCATCATCTCAACAGATAGCACAAGTTACATGATGAGAGTTCTTCCTCTCGGAATTCTCGAGCATGTCTACTATGGCAAGAAGATTGATTCCCTTCTGGGCATCCAGTATATTTCAGAGCCTTTTGATATCAACGTAGGAATGGGTGCATATACAGATGAAGAGCACGATCATTACTTTTACGACAAGATTCTTTTTGAGTATCCGACAGAGGCAAAGGGGGACGGAAGGGAAAGTGCCCTCTCCATTACGTACTCAGGAGGCCTGAGGACATTATCACTGGTGTATGAGGGCCACAGGATATACAAAGGCAAGGATGACTCCTTTCCTTCTCATGCTCTCTCAGGGCCTTCAACAGAAACTCTTGAAATAACACTTAAAGATGAAGTGCTCCCGATATATGTAAAGCTGAATTACACAGTATATGAGAAGGAGGATGTAATCCTCAGGTCAAGCAGGATAATAAACAATACAGATGGCGATATAGTACTTAGTAAGGCGTCCTCCCTTTCTATGGACTTCCCATATGATGACTTTTCTCTCATTTCCTTTGACGGCGCCTGGGCGCGCGAAAGAAATGAGAATGAGCGCACTCTCTTGCCGGGCATCCTCAAGATAGACTCAAAGCGCGGCATAAGCTCAAATGAGCACAGCCCGCTTGTGTTCCTTAAAAGAGAGTTAAGCGGTGAGGTATATGGCTTTAATTTAATATACTCAGGCAGCCATATGGAGACTATCGATGTCTCTCCGTTTGGAAAGACAAGGATCATTACAGGAATAAATGACTATGCATTCTCATACACTCTTGGCACAGGAGATTGTTTCAGCACTCCTGAGGCTGTGATGACATACGCACGCTCTGTTGAAGATGCGTCTCTTTCGTTTCATGAGTTTGTCAACAAGTACATAATTCGCGGGATTTGGAAGTACAAGGAGCGGCCTGTTTTAATAAACAGCTGGGAAGCATCGTACTTCAATTACACTGAAGAAAGCCTTCTCTCGCTTGCGAAATCTGCCGCTTCTCTTGGCTTTGAGCTCTTTGTCTTAGATGATGGCTGGTTCTCATCGCGCAGAAATGACACATCAGGCCTTGGAGACTGGAGAGTCAATAAAACTATATTTCCTGAGGGCCTTCAAGGATTTTCTAAAAAGATTAAAGAGCTTGGGCTCGAGTTTGGCATCTGGGTGGAGCCTGAGATGATAAACGAGGACTCAGAGCTCTACAGATGTCATAAGGACTGGGCTGTAAGGATTCCTGGCCGCAAGGCCTCAATGGGCCGCCATCAGATGCTGTTGGATTTAACGCGCCCTGAGGTAAGAGACTACTTATATTCATCCCTTGAGGAAGTGTTTTCATCTGCGTCCGTATCCTACGTTAAATGGGATTTCAACAGAACTATTACAGACTACTACTCAGCATCTCTTTCTACCTCTGAGATGGGAAGCTTCATGCACCTATATATCATTGGCCTTTACAGCCTTCTTGAGCGCCTTGTAAAGCGCTTTCCCGATATCCTCTTTGAGTGCTGTGCATCAGGCGGTGCACGCTATGATCTGGGAATGCTATGCTTTATGAGCCAGGTATGGACCAGTGATAACACAGACCTTTTCCATCGCTTGAAGATTCAGGAGGGAACTCTCAGGGGCTTTCCGCCGTCCACTATGGGCGCACATGTCTCTGCATCCCCTGCTCACCAGAGCCTGAGGACAAGCTTAATAGAAAGCCGCTTCAACGTAGCTGCATTCGGGTGCCTTGGCTATGAGCTTGATCTTAACAAGCTCTCAGAAAACGATAAAAAAGCAATTAAGGCCCAGATTGAGTTCTATAAGAAATACAGGAAAGTCTTCCAGTATGGCGCATTCCGAACCCTTAAAAGCGAGAACAGGGAGAGCCTATGGTGGTCAGTCACTCTTGAGAAAATTACCATTGTAATGGAGTATGTCATCCATAACATGCCGAATATGGGAAGGTCTGACAGGTTAATCGTTCCGTTTCTGGATGAAAATAAAGATTATCATATATATTCGCGCAAGATGATAATCCCGAAAGAATTCTTCGGAGACCTTTATCAGGGAAAAGAAGAAAGCGAGGATTATAACGTGGTTGTCTCAGGAGATATACTAGTGCGTGCCGGCATTGCGCTTCCTGCACAGTTTGGAGGAAACGGCATAAGTGAGACTACCAGGGTAATAGGGGACAATGGCTCGAGGCTCTATGTGATAGAGGAAATCAGGTGATGAAAAAATGGCAGGACTTCTTGCCCTGCCACCTTTGACTATTTTCACCCTTTACTGAGGCTGCTTTCCAATGTAGGCAAGGATTCCTCCGTCAACATAGAGGATGTGTCCGTTTACGAAGTTGGAAGCATCCGATGCCAAAAATACTGCAGGTCCCTGAAGGTCCTCAGTCCTTCCCCAGCGGTTTGCAGGGGTCTTTGCGAGGATGAACTCGTTAAACGGGTTCCCAGGAACTCTCAGCGGCGCTGTCTGAGGTGTCTCGATATATCCAGGTCCGATTCCGTTGCACTGGATATTGTACTGGCCATACTCGCTTGCGATGTTCCTTGTGAGCATCTTAAGGCCGCCCTTTGCAGCTGCGTATGCACTTACAGTCTCTCTTCCGAGCTCACTCATCATGGAGCAGATGTTGATGATCTTTCCTCCGCCGTTCTTGATCATCGAAGGAAGCACTGCCTTTGATACGATGAATGGAGCATTTAAGTCTACATCAACTACCTGGCGGAATTCTGATGCCTTCATCTCAAGCATCGGGATTCTCTTTATGATTCCAGCGTTGTTGACAAGAATGTCAATCTTGCCGAACTTTGCAAGGATTTGCTGAGCAGTTTTTTCAACCTGCTCCTCATCTGTTACGTCACAGACATAGCCGGTTGCATCAATTCCTGCTTCCTTGTAAGCAGCAAGGCCCTTGTCCACTGCTTCCTGCCTGATGTCATTGAATACAATCGTTGCTCCTGCTGTTGCATAGGCAGATGCGATTGCAAATCCGATTCCGTAGCTTGCGCCTGTAATCCAGGCAACCTTTCCTTCGAGTGAGAAATCTTTCATATTCATAAGTCGTCTCCTCCCTTACTTATCTGATGTCCATAGTATCGATCCAGTCCTGATCGTCATAGGCTCTGTTCTCGCCGCACATAGCCCAGATGAATGTGTAATTGGATGTTCCGCATCCTGAGTGGATTGACCAGCTCGGGTTAATTACTGCCTCATCGTTGTGCATTACGATGTGCCTGGTCTCATCCGGCTCGCCCATGAAATGAAATACTACATTCTCATCCTTCATATCGAAATAGAAGTAGACTTCCATCCTTCTCTCGTGTGTATGCACGGGCATTGTATTCCACACTGACCCTTCCTCAAGGTGCGTAAGGCCCATTGAGAGCTGGCATGTCTCAAGCACATCCGGATGGATATACTGATTGATAGTCCTTTCATTGCTGGTGGCCTGGGACCCGAGGTGCTTGTGAACAGCATTCTCAAGCGTGATCAGCTTTACCGGGTATGCCTTGTGTGCAGGAACGGTTATGATGTAGAACTTAGCAGGCTTTGATTCATCCTTGCTTTTAAATGTAACTTCCTTTGTGCCCATCGGGATGTAGATGCAGTCAAAGTGGTTCATCTCATAGGCTTTGCCATCTACCTTGACAGACCCCGTTTCCCCGACGTTTATTACACCCATCTCCCTTCTCTCAAGAAGGTAGGATGCTCCGAAGTTCTTCCATGCATCGATGCCCTTGTCTGCCGCAACCTCATCATGCACCGGGCGGCAGCCCATTACTACGATCCTGTCAATATGCGAATAGACGCAGGAGATCTCATCATCCTTGAAGATGCCTGTTACGAGAAACTCATTTCTTATCTCATCAGTCGTCATTCTCTTAAATGGCTCTTTACCTGTTGAATAGCGAATATCCATAGCTGTATCTCTCCTTATATGTAACTAGCAATAATTCCTGAAATATTTCTCATACATTCCGCCGCTTCTTTCCCTTATGCGCTCAAGGCCTCCGTTAAGGTGGTCTTCAAGAAGCTTTGAGATGTCCACTTTGTCCTTTTTCCTTAAATATGAGAGCATCTTCTTGTGCTCATCCACAATTGATATGAAATCCCTTACTTCCACGATATCGAGCATCCTCAGGCGCGTATAGTGAACGCTCTCCTGGATCAGCTTCCAGATCTCGAGGCATCCCGTTTCCCGGAAAAAGAGAGTGTGGAAATCAGTATCGAGCATGTAGAAGTCCTCTGCAGCATAGCTTCCTTTCAAAAGTATTTCCTGCTTCCTTATTATGTGTTCAAGGTCCTCAAGAAGGAATTCGTCTGCCCTGTCGATGAAATCTGAGAGAATGCGGCTTTCCATGACAATCCTCATGAAGATCATCTGACGCGCAGAAGAATAGTCTATGAGGCTTACCCGTGTATACAGATAGGGTACAATCTCAACTAAATCTATGTCCGAAAGTCTCTGCACTGCCGTTCTCACAGGAGTGCGCGATGCATCGAATCTTGAGCAGAGATCAGATTCGGAGATCTCCTGGCCTGGCTTAAGAGCAAGAGAGAGAATCTCATCCTTTAAGGTATCGAAAATGTACTGTGCTGTGTCTCTTTGTCCCGCCATGGGTATAGCATATAACGGGGGGAGAAAAATGTAAAGAAAAATTTTATACAAATTTAGAGTTTGTATACAAATAATTTGTTTATATACAAACTCCCTCAGTTTTTACTTTGCTTTTTTATTGCGCTGTAATGAGTTATAAAAATCGTGTTAAGCAAGTCCTATCTGATCTGCAATCTTTGCCATAGCAGTGATTGTGACTCTGATAGCTTCCTCAATTTCGATTTCAGCCATCCTGGCGCCCTCTTCGATGATGCTTCTGTTGACCCCTGCTGCAAAGCGCTTGTCCTTCCATTTCTTCTTAACGCTCTTGACTTCCATTCCCTTTATCTTGTCAGGTCTCATCAGGGCCGTCGCATTAACAAGGCCTGTCAGCTCATCGATAGTAAAAAGGATCTTCTCCATCTTAAGCTCTGGCTTAATCTCCACAGTAAGGCCATAGCCATGAGAGCAGATTGAGCGGATCATATCATCTGGAGCATCTATTTCCTTAAGAAGCTCTGGAGCTTTCTTGCAGTGCTCTTCTGGAAACATCTCCCAGTCAATATCGTGCAGAAGTCCCACAATTCCCCAGTACTCCACATTCTCTCCAAAGAGTGCTGCATACTCTCTCATCACAGCCTCAACAGAGAGCGCATGATGATAGAGGCTCTCACTCTTATTGTACTTTTTGAAAAGCTTTAGTGCCTGTTCTCTTGTTATCATGAATACCTCCGGCGGGCCTTAAAGCCCTGAATCAATTCTAGAATAAAATCCTATTGCATCCTCTACCATTATTTTCTTTCCTCTAGCAAGGAAATAGCCGTTAAATGTGCCGTAACTCTGGCTTTCTTTGAAATTCAGGGCCTTATAGCCAATATTATTATCCGTTGTCCTGAATGAAAGAGATAAAAGCCCGTTTTCCTCTTCGATGGACCATTGAGAGGCATTTTCAGTAACTTTTGTCTCTCCCAGCTTATAAAGTTTTCCATCATAAAGCACTGCATTTTCATCCGTGTTCTTCCCTTCTCCATAAGAGATGTTGACAGAGTAGGGGATGAGATCAGAAATGCCCATTAATGAGAGGCTTTTCCTTGTACCTCCTCTTGCATTTGCCCTTGCAAAGAAAAGACGAGAGAACGTGTTTTCCACATCCTGTTTTTCCATGCCAAAATAGATGGTGCCATGGGTTACCATAGGAGGGCTCATGCTCTTGCTGAAGAATTTGTTTTCACTCATCTTCTCCAGAGTATTGATGCTCTCTGCATCGCTTTCTTCTATAACGGCATCTATGAGCAGCCCCTTATTTTTAAAAAGCTCTGGTGCATTTGCTATTATCTGCCTCTTTTTTTCTTTCTTTACTATTGAAAGCGTCATTCTTTCGTTTGAATACGTTGCATGATAGTCATCGCGGACATTCGCTTTAAGGCTGATTGCGGAGGCAGGGAAGAACTTCAGGGCAGTCTCGACAGCTGTCCTGTTTCTCTCAAGATCTATTTCTGATATACAAATGAGGGAAAAAAGGCTCATATCCAGGAAAGTAAGGTTTATTACGCTCTTCTTTTCAAAATTTACACTCTGGTATGTCTCGCGTGCCTTCAGCCTTTCTTTCTGGTCATAGTGCCAGTATGGATGCCTTGCCCAGAGATGGCAATCAGCACTTGAAAGCAGAACGCTCTCTTTTATCTCTTTTCCCATAGCGCTTATTATAAACAGGAATCAGATGAAAGGAAAAGAAAAGGGGGCCGCAAAGAGCCCCATACCTTTTAGAAAGACAGCATCTGAGAAAAGAATACTGAAATGAAATTGTCTTCAAATGTAGGATCACGGAATATGGCCTCTTCAAGGTCCTTCATAGCCATATCCTGCTTTAAGTATTCATATATCGTGGAGATGTATGTGGATGAGGCTGTGTCTACTGAGTCTTCCCCAACTCTCGTTATGATCCTTGCTCCTGTTGAAAGAGCCTCAGAGGGAAGCACAGAGCCCTCCTCACTTGTGTAGAGAGCACTCATATAGGATGTGCTGTTCATAGCAGCATCGTGAAGGCTTTCATCCGGGTCCGTGCTGTGGAATGTCGTAAAGAGCGCGTACTCAGACGGGTTGGCAGTTGTGGAATCAACTGTTACTACATCAAGGCCAAGATCCTCTGCTATTGTAAAGAAATCATCGCCTGAGTCCACTCTTGCCTCAAAGAGGGCAGCAGTCTCATCTATGTAGGATGTAATCATGCTGTATTCATTTGAGCTTATATAGCTTCTTGCGGCAGAAATTTCCTCATCCGTTGAGAAGTCAGACATGGAAGGCTCTTCTGTAATCTTATAAAGCGTATAGCCTCCTGCAGTCCTGAACGGGCCCGCAATCTCTCCTGAGGATGAAGAGAAGATGCTGTTTGCTTCCTCTGCTGTATAGAGCTCGCTTTCAAGAGTGGAGAAGAATACGTTATTTCTCTCTCCGTCTGCAGCACTTGCGCTTTCCTCTGCAGCTTCCTCAATTGTAATCAAGCCATTGTTTATCTCATCAAGAAGGGCATATGCCTCCTCTTCTGTCGATGAAAGCACAGTATAAAGGGACACTTTCATAAACGGCTGAGGATTTGAATAGGAATACTCAATGATGCTGCTGAGAGGAAGAGTTGATGAGTCCAGGACTACATAGTCAAATGACCTTCCCCTTGATGCGATATCCTGGATAAGAGAGAGCTCTCCATTTGATGAGTGCGTCCTTGTGATGTCCGCCATCACGAAATTCGCAGGAAGGCTCTCCTCGATATATGAGCGGAATGTATCCCTCTGGTAATTCGATGCTTCGTTATAGATATCAGGATCAAAGAGACTCTCTCCATTGCTGTAGAAGCCTGAATTCAGGATAGCCCTGTCCACATAGTTGTCAGTAACCTTTACCCCGGCCTGGTTTGCCATCTCAGAAAGGGCGATGTTGCTTATCGTGGAAAGGAAAGCCTGATTCCAGATTGAATACTGGTTTGAGAAAGAAGAGGCATCCAGGCCATACTGGGCTGAGAGAATTGATGCCTGCGTCTGCAGATACTGGTCTGTAATAGATACATCCTTTCCCTGAATGGATCCGAATACGATATCGTTATTCACAAGTAGCGTAGAAGGAAGGACGAATGTGATGGAGATAAGGATGAGCACCACCACTCCGAAAATCCAGCCGATGGATTTCTTGTTGTTCGGCTTCTTGGGCTTTTCGAATGATATTGTCTTATTGTCCTCTGAACTCATTTTTGTAATATCCTTTGCTTAGTTGTAATATCGCTTGAAAAAGCTTTTTAAAGACTAGCATTTAAGAATTGTTATTGTCAATTTATTATCCAACGCCCAGATCCGTGTTTTCAAGAAGGATTTCAGCCTTCACGCTCCCCTTGAGCATGTCTTTCACACTTGTTCTGACAAAAGAGGCAAGATCCGGATCAGGCATGGTTTTTGTTGAGTTTGAACAGAAGAGATTCACAGAGTAATACTCAAAGTACTTCTCTGCTGTAGCAATGTCAGAAAGTATTGCTTTTCTTGTCTGGCCCTTTATGCCTGCAAGGAGAGTACAGCCATCAAAATATGCAGAGATCTCTTCTGCGCTCACACTCTCATCAATGCCCTTATTCCATAATGCACGCATCGCGCCGTCAAAGCTCTCAACGCCTGTGCGGAACTTTATCATCTGCCTTGGAAAGCGCGCCCTGAATGCATCTAAGCAATCTCTATACATCCAGTGGCATTCAAACCAGATTTCCCCGATGCTCTTTTCGTCAGCTATATCCCTTATGTATTTCAAGGTTTCCTCATCAAGCTCAAAACACGAGCCTGAGTTTATGATATCAAGGCGGCCATAGCATCCTGTTACCATAGAAAGGACGGTCCTGTTCACTTCAAACGGATCAGATGATACATCCGTATGGTAATCACAGAATGTGCACTTTCTCCACTTGCATCCCGTTCCCTGCAAGAGCAGTAACTCTCTTTTCAGGCCCTCATTTATTATGCTATAGCGCTGCATGCCTTTTCCTTATGAATGAGCAGAGAGCGTATGCAAGGGGAGTTCCGAGAGAAGCCTCTATTGCCATCTTGGCAATGTACTGGATTGCTATCATGGAGAGAAGGGCAGTAAAGGGAACTCTGCCATAGAAAGCAAGGAATACAAAGAGCACTGTGTCAAACACATAGGCTGCTAATGATGACCCGATTGTGCGTATAAAGAGATGCTTGTCGCTCTTCTGCTTTTCCTTGATTTTTACAAGAACCTTGGCATTGACAAGCTCCCCGGCTAAGAATGAGATCAGGGATGAGAATACGATGCGGGGAACGTATGAGAAGATCCTGCTGAAGGCTCTTTGCGTCTCTTCCATATACTCAGGGTATGGCAGGAGAATGGCAATGGAAGTGAATGCTATGAATGCTAAATTGCATACAAATGTCATGATTATGACTCTCTTTGCAGTCTTGTAGCCCCAGATTTCAGCAAGGACATCGCCAAGCATGTATGCAAAGGGGAAAGTAATTGTTCCTGCATCGAAGAGCGAGAGGCCATTTATGCTTATAATCTTCACAGCAAGTACATTCGATGTGATATAAAGCATTACCAGAAGGGCCGAAACTGCTAGAAGAAAAGAGTCTTCCTTCCGGTTTTTTAAAGGGTTTTCCGGTACCTTGTTCATGCCTTTTCTTATAGCGCAAAAGGGCGGAGGGCATCAAGAAGAGTAGTCTTCAAGGAGCATCTCAATGAAGGAGCGCGATGAGAATACTATCCCGGTCTTCTCAAAGTTCTCATCCTTTACCCTCTCAGGGTGATTCATCAGCTCTTCGATTATGTCAGCCTGCTGCCTGATGCTGTTCTCAACCCTTCCGATATGGTTTTCCTCAAGGATTTCCCTTGCACTTTCAAATGGGTAGAGCTGATCTGACACAAGCGTGAACCGCTTAAGGTATATGGATTCCATTACGCTGTTAGCTCCGGCCTTTCCCATGGTCATGTCAGATGCTTCTATATACTCATTGATGTTATCAACAAAGCCAGGGGTTACGATTTTTATATTCCTTATGTCTTTTCTGATCTCTTCAAGCTTTCCTCTTGTCTCATCGCTTATGCTTCCAAGGAGTATGAACTGGATATTAAGGCCCCTGCTATCTGTTTCCTTAAGGATTTCAAGGCGGCATATCCCCTCGCCCCCGACAGAGAGAGCGATGGTGAACATGTCCTCAAGTGAGATTTTTTCGCGTGCCTCCTTCTTTCCAAGGCGCCTGGAGTTTTCAATCCTGTACTGCAGCGGAAACGGAGAAAGCCTTACTTTATCAGCATGCATTCCTGCCTTGATGGCATTCCTTATTCCCTGGATTGTCGGCAGGTACATGTATTTGATCTTGTTGTTTACTCCGACCCTCGGGGTTGCAACGCAGTCTGCTGCGTACTGGAATACCGGGATATCATATCCAAGAGACTCTAATGCATTGGGAAGGATAAGTCCCCCGATGAAATTCGTTGAGAGAAGCAGATCCGGTTTTTCCCTTTTCATCCACTCATCAAAGGCTTTCATGTGGGCTCTGTTATTGAGTATCGCCTTCAGGATGAATGCATTTACCGGGTTGTCTATCACCTGGTAGGCATAGGGCTGGGTTGCCGGGTGTCTGAGAAAATAGCGCCAGTTATCCTGGATTAGCTGTTTCATGTTTTTTGATTCCAGAATCTCAAAGAGGTCCTCAATGAGCGCTATCTCTCCTTTCTCTGTATATGTATCGTAAAGTGCCTTAGCCGGAATATAGTGTCCTTTTCCTGCATTGACATAGATAAATGCGGGTTTCATATCTTCTCCTGTTTTACATTGCTCTCAGGCAGATTTTAAATGTTATTCCCTCAGCTTGCAAGCAGATTACTCTTTGTATTATAGTACCTTTTGGAGATACTGGATGAGACATGCTATAAGAAACGGTGAGCTCATTAATGAAGAGGATGCAGCTCTTCCTCTGACACTCAGAGCGGTGCAGTACGCATATTCAGTCTATGAGTCACTTAAGCTTAAGGATGGCAAGTTCGTACGCCTTAGCGAGCACCTTGTGCGCCTCAGGGAATCTGCAAAGGGAATCGGAATGAGCATAAGGTATACGGATGGCGAGATTTCAGAATACCTTGAAAAGCTGAAAGAAGCAGATAAGCTTACAAGTGAGACCTTCCGCATCCTTCTTGTCGGAAATGAGAACCTGCTCTTTATAACGCATGAGGAGACCAGGAGCTATCCAGAGTCTTATTACCTTGAGGGAATTGACTGCACGCTATACCCTGGCGAGCGCTTTCTTCCTAACTATAAGACAAGCAATCTGCTTCTTTCATACCTTGCGCTTGAGGATGCTAACAGAAAGGGAGCATTTGAGGCTCTTCTTGTTAACACTTCCGGGTGCGTTACTGAAGGCACAAGAAGCAATTTCTATGCTCTTAAGGGGAACAAGCTCTATACAGCCCCCGATGATGCTGTCCTTCTCGGAGTAACGAGGATAGGGGTAATGGAAGCAGCACAGAGCATGGGCCTTGATGTTGTATATGAGGCAATAAGGAAAGAGGATCTTTTCAGCTATGACTCTCTCTTTATTTCCTCAACGAGCATGAAGGCAATGAGTGTAAGAAGCATAGATGGAAGGGCCGTGATGAGGAAGCAGAATACTATGGTGCTCCGCTTCTCAGAGTATATCGGCCTATGGGAATAGTATTATGGAATTTGCTGATTTAAATCTCTCTGAAGAGAGTTTGTCGGGCCTTGAAAGAGAGGGTCTTTCGCGCCCGACTGAAGTACAGAGGAAAGCACTTCCCACATCTCTTTCTGGAAGGGATGTCATGGTGCAGTCCAAGACTGGAAGCGGAAAGACGCTTGTTTATCTTCTTACAGCTTTCGAGCGCTATTTGAAAGATAGTAACAGCAAGGCACTTGTCATTGCTCCGACAAGGGAGCTTGCAGTGCAGATTGAAAGTGATGCAAAATCATTCTCTTCTTTCATCAAAGGCTACCAGATTGGATGCTTCTATGGGGGCGTGGGGTACTCAAAGCAGATAGAGGAGGTCAGGGAAGGAATAAGCCTTGCTGTCGGCACTCCCGGACGCCTTCTTGATTTCATGAAGTCCGGCCGCCTGGACTTCAAGAGCTTTGACACTGTCATCCTCGATGAGGCCGACAGGATGTTTGATATGGGCTTCTATCCCGATATTGAGAGGATGTTCCGTGCAATGAGGGATAAGGAAGAGCGTCAGACGATGCTCTTTTCTGCAACCCTCAGCGTGAAGGTAAGGAATCTTGCATGGTCTTTCATGAATGATCCGGTTGAAATTGTGGTAAGGCCTGAGGAAGTAACTGTCAAGCAAATAGAGCAGGGGCTTTTTCATGTATCAAAAGAAGAGAAGTTCTCGCTTCTTCTTTCGATACTGAAGAAATACAAGCCGCAGAGCACCATAATCTTTACAAACACCCGCGGCCAGGCAGTGCTGGTTGCCAGGCGCCTTAAACTAAACGGCTATAAGGCCTCCTGTCTGACCGGGGATATGGAGCAGGCCAGGCGCCTTAAGACGCTCGATGAGTTCAAGGATGGGAAAATAGAGATCCTTGTAGCAACCGATGTTGCTGCTCGCGGTCTTCAGATAGACGATCTTGAAGCAGTAGTGAACTACGATATCCCCGAGGACTATGAGAACTATGTGCACAGAATCGGGCGCACAGCCAGGGCCGGAAAGAGCGGAAGGGCTGTAACCCTTGCAGATGAGAGTTACATCTACGGCCTTGAGGCCATAGAGGAATTCATACACATGAAGATTCCAGTACTATGGCCCGATGAATGCGGCCTTGAGGAAGTTGAGGACAAGAGCCGTGGTGTAAGCTTTAAAAAGGAAAGGAAGAAGAATCCTGAGAGAAAGAAGAGCCAGGAGCCAAAGAGAAGCAGAAAGCCTAAGAAGAAAGCCAAGGCTGTGCAGAAGAAAAGCGCTCTTGAGAAGGAAATTGAGGGCAAGAACGTTAGGAAAATCAAGCTCAGCTCCATCGAGCTTGATGAGAAGAAGGGCCTCCTTGCAAGGATCAAGAGGATATTCAGAAAGTGAAGACTCTGAGGCTCTTTGCATCCTATTTCAAGCCATATAAGGCTCTCTTTGCCCTGGATATGGCAGCCGCTGCTGCAGCATCTCTTTTGTCCGTTGTCTTTCCATCTCTGACGCGGTTTCTTCTGAATAAGGTAATCCCGTCATCAGACTACAGCCTGATGATTAAAATCTTTATTCTTATGCTTGCAGTCTATATCGTGCAGATGCTCTGTACATGGATCCGCATAAAGTGGGGGCATATCCTCGGAGTATGGATTGAAAACGATATGAGAAGGGACATCTTCTCACACCTTCAGATGCTCTCGTTCTCGTACTATGACAAGACAAAGACCGGCACCTTGATGAGCAGGATCACGAACGACCTCTTTAACATCGCAGAGGTTGCACATCACTGCCCTGAGGATTTTGTGATCTCAATCCTTACGATAATGGTATCCTATGCTGTGATGTTCTCATTCTCAGTGCCCCTTGCCCTTGTCACTCTGATTCCTCTTCCCGTGATGCTTTGCTACGGCATAGTCTTCAACAGACGCCTGAAAAGAAAGAGCAGGGCTGTGAGGGCAACCGTTGCAGACATCGCAGTGGATGTAGAGAACTCCATCCAGGGCATCAGGGAAGTAAAGGGCTACAGCCAGGAAAAGATGCAGCAGAAGAAGTTCGCAAAGAGCAACACGCGTCTTAAAGAGACAAGGGAGAAGTACTATGCTGTGATGGCCCAGTATCAGAGCGGAATAAATTTCATGAGGGAGCTTTACTACTTCATTACGGTCGTAGGAGGCGTAATACTCTTAAGCTTTTCAGCCATCACTGTCTCTGATTTAGTATCATTTATTCTCTTTGTCTCCGTTGTTCTTCCTCCGATTGACCGCCTGATAAACTTTACCGAGCAGTTTTCACAGGGAATTGCATCCTTTGAGCGCTTTGTCGAGATAATGGAGACACAGCCTGAGATAAATGATAAGGAAGGAGCTGAGGAGTTAAGAGTCACTGAAGGAACCATCAAGTTCGATAATGTCTCATTCTCATACTCAAAGGAAGGAAGCGAGAGGATAATCAGGAACTTAACAATGGAAATCAAGGGCGGCTCGCATGTTGCAGTTGTAGGAGAATCCGGGGCCGGAAAGAGCACGCTTGTATCCCTTATCGCACGTTTCTATGAGCCTGAGAGCGGCACTATTACCATTGATGGCACTGACATCTCAGATGTTACCCAGAAGAGCCTTCATGATGCTGTGGGCTTTGTGCGCCAGGATGTGTTTTTATTCGATGCATCAATCAGGGAGAACCTTTGCTACGGAAAGAGTGATGCAAGTGATGAGGAAATCTATGAAGCGCTTGAGAAAGCAAACCTTTCAGAGTTCGTAAAGAGCCTTCCTGAGGGCCTTGATACCGAGGTCGGTGAGAGGGGAGTGCGCTTATCTGGCGGGCAGAAGCAGAGAATCAGCATTGCACGCTGCTTTTTAAAGGATCCTGAAATCATAGTATTTGATGAGGCTACAAGCAGCCTGGATAATGAAAGCGAGGCTCTTATTGAACAGTCGTTCAGGAGTTTAAGGAAGGGAAGGACTGCGATTGTGATTGCGCATCGGTTATCAACTGTAATCGATAGTGATATAATCTTTGTCATTGATAAGGGAGAGCTTGTAGAGATGGGAAGCCACAAGAGCCTTATAGAGAAGGGCGGAGTATACTCACATCTCTATAAGACAGGAGGAGTCATATGAAAAAGTTCAGAATAATCATTGCCCTGATAATCTGCCTTCCTGTGTTCATACCGGGCTGTATTATCGCAATGCTCTCAGAAATCTTCTTCCTTTTGCGCTTAAAGAGGCTTGGGAATCTCTGGCTTCACTTCTGGCTCTCAATCGTAATACGGTGGATATGGCTTTCCTTCGGGGCTTCAGTGGAAGTAAAGGGAAAGGAGAATGTACAGAAGCGCGGCGTGAAGGCCTGCTATATCTGCAATCATGAGTCCATGATGGATATCCCGGCGCTCTTTTACTCAGGCATATGGGCAGGAGTTGTTGCCAAGATGGAACTGAGGAAGGTATTCGGGCTGAATATCCTGATGAAGGAGCTTGGATGCGTGTTCATGGACAGAAAGAATATAAGGCAGTCGCTTCAGGCAATCCTAAAAGGTGTTGAGAATATAAAATCAGGCCGCCCCATGGCCATATGCCCCGAGGGCACCAGGAGCAAGGATGGCACTATGGGCTCTTTCAAGGCCGGGGCCTTCAAGATGGCAACAAAGTCAAAGGCACTGGTAATTCCGGTGACATTCAAGAACACGCGGTGCCTTCTGGAGGATGCATATACATTCAGGCGCATCAAGGTGTATGTAAACATCGGAAAGCCCATAGACACAGAATCTCTTAATGAAGATGAGATGAGAAAATTGCCTGAAAGAGTTGAGAACATTATAAGAAAGACCTATGAAGCTCTTCCTTCCTGCAGGAAGAAATGATGTTCTCAATCAGGAATCTCTCATTTAGCTACAAGAGGGGAGAAAGGATCTTTTCTTCCCTTTCGCTATGCATTGAGAAAAATCATCCTGTGCTCATAATCTCGGAAAAGGCAGGGGGAAAGACAACGCTTGCACGGATTCTTTCAGGAGCGGCAGATAAGTACTACTCA
Organism: uncultured Spirochaetaceae bacterium; assembly: GCA_964534915.1. Classification (GTDB taxonomy): domain Bacteria; phylum Spirochaetota; class Spirochaetia; order Sphaerochaetales; family Sphaerochaetaceae; genus Ornithospirochaeta. Next base: position 15,470 of record CAZHQL010000005.1, read on the forward strand.
GGCCTTACTTCCGGCACCTTTGAGTTCTCTGGCACTGACTTGTTTTGCTTGGATATTCCTGAGCGCTCAAGGTATGTTGCAAGGAGCATCCAGGACTTAAGCGATGCAACTCTCTTTCCAACAGTTGAGGATGAGATTGCATTTCCTCTTGAACAGAGAAAGCTTGGGCGAAAAAGAATAGAAAGGAATCTCAGGGAGATTGCAGAGCGCTATGACCTTTTAAAATACATCGATGCAGATACTTCTTCTCTCTCAGGGGGTGAGAAAAGGAGACTCAATCTTGCATCCCTTGATGCAGTTGATCCTCTTCTATATGTCTATGATGAGGCTTTTGATGACCTTTCTCCAAAGTGGAGGAAGAAGCTCATTGAGATTATAAAGGAAAAGGAGTACGCTCTGGTTCTCTCATCTCACTTTCTCAAGGAATATGAGAGTGTTTTCTCTTCTGTCTATGAGATAAGATCTGGCGCTTTAGTGCCCTATGAGGAGAAGAGCATCCGCTTTACATTCCCCGTCATAAAGGAGGAAAAAAAGGATGTTCTTGCCTTGGATAATATCAGGCACACAGAGTGCCAGAAGGCAATGGAGAGCAGGAAAGAATTTACTCTCTCTCTGCATCACTTTGAGCTGAGGCGTGGCGAGATAGTCCTCCTTTGCGGCGAGAACGGATCTGGAAAGAGCACGCTTGGCAAGATTATAACAGGGCTGATTGAGCAGAAGTCCGGCTCTGTCAGCCTTAACGGAAAGATATTGAGGCCAAATGAGAGAAAGAAGAGTGTCTCATACATTGCACAGAATCCGTTTGTGCAGCTATACCTTGCGACAGTGAAGGATGAGCTTTTAAGCGTTACAGAGAGCCTTGATCAGGCAGGCAAGATAGCCGATCTCTTCGGCCTTGACCTAAACAGCTTCACAGAAGAGCTTTCATTTGGAAAGGCAAAGATACTCCAGGCTGCCATTTTCTATGCCCTCTCGCGTCCTTTTGTGATTCTTGATGAGGCAGACAGTGCAATAAGCTATAAGGAAACTGAGAAAATCCTCTCGCTCTATGCTGAGAGTGGATGCGGCATCCTGATGGTCACGCATGATGAGAATATCATCAGGTCTTTCAAAGGCAGAATCTGCATGATGAAGGACGGGAGGGTATTATGACGCATAGCGCTTACATATACTTTGACAGCTTCTATCACAGAAGGGACCCGAGGGCCAAGATAATATTTTCGCTTCTCTTCTCAATCGGGATTATTACATCAAAATCTGTAGAGAAGACTGTTTTAATGGCACTATCTGCAGTCATTCTCTCCCTTTTTTCGGTACGCATCAAGGAGACGCTCTTGAACGCAAGGAGAATCAGCGTGCTTCTGATTCTCATCATCCTGTTTTCTCCTCTTCAAAAGAGGGAGGCAAATGCCCTGATCAGCATCGGGCCCTTTATGCTTTTAAGCCAGGAAGGAGCTGTAAGCACTCTCATGATTCTTTCAAGGTTCATAGGAATTTCCTTTATCTATGCGCTGCTTGTCGAGACTGAGAGGACTCAGAGACTTGTGTGTGCCCTGAGGTCTTTTTTTCTTCCATACAGCATCTGCCTGACTATATCCATGACGCTTAACTTAATTCCATCCCTTTCCTATCGCTACAGAGAGATAAGGGACTCACTTTCGCTGAGGCTGAAAGAAGGAAAGAGAAGGGAGAGCCTGATGCCAATTCTCAGTGCGCTCACTCTCTCTGCTCTCAAGAGCATTCCATCAAGTGCTTCAATGCTTGAGGAGCGCGGCTTTTCCGGAAAGAGCGTTGAGGCATACAGGAGGCTTGATAAGAGTGCACGCACCTTTACAGAAATCCTTCTTAGCGCCATAATTCCGCTTATCTTCATTCTCTGGTGATAGCATGGATAAAAGCAGGAAAGCATTAAGGATGAGCCTCATTTCAGTAAATACTGCCATCGTTGCAGTCTTTACAATTGCAATAAGGATTCCGACGCCGCTTGGCGGCTATGTCTCCCTAAGTGATGCATCAGTGACGTTTGTCTGCTCTGCATTCGGCCCGTTTACCGGCTTTATTGCATCATCTCTTGGAACAGCCCTTGCAGACACTCTCGGTGGCTTTGCGTCCTGGGCCCCGATTTCCTTCACAGTTCATGGCCTTGAGGCCCTCGCAGTCTCACTGATCATAAGGAAAGACCCTGAGAGCCTTCTTTATAAGGCTGTGGCAGCTATAAGTGCTGTTATCATAGTATCTGGCGGCTACTACCTGCTTGCAGGGCTCTTCCTGGTGGGCTTTAATGCCGCTCTTGCAGAGCTTGCACTCAATGCTGTGCAGGCAGGCCTCGGCGTCCCTGCCGGCCTTGCGCTCTCATCAGCTGTAAGGGCATCTTACAGGAAGATAGACGAGCTTGCATGGTAATCTCCCTTTCTTGATTGATATGCCTTGAGAGACTATAATTTCTACCTGGAGAGGAGATATGCAGGAGAGTGAGAGAGCCGCTCATTATAAGAAGATGACAGAGACTCCTGTCAGAAGGCTTGTAATAAAGCTTGCCATTCCTACAATAATTTCAATGCTTGTCTCAAGCATCTACAATATGGCTGACACGTTCTTTGTCTCCCAGCTTGGAACGAGCGCTGCAGGGGCTGTCGGGATTGTATTTTCAGTGATGGCCGTCATCCAGGCAATCGGGTTTACAATCGGAATGGGAGCGGGGAACATCGCAAGCAGGAAGCTCGGTGCCCAGGATACAGAGGATGCAAACAGGTATGCATCCACCGGTATGTTCATGGGCCTTGTTCTTTCTGTTCTTCTGACTCTCTTCGGATCAGTCTTCATAGATGACTTCATGAGGATTCTCGGTGCAACCGAGACAATCCTTCCATATGCGAGGGCCTACGCGCGCTACATCCTTCTTGCATCCCCTGTGATGTGCCTCTCGTTCATAATGAACAATTATTTCCGCGCAGAGGGAAAGGCCTTCTACGGCATGGTCGGAATCACAGTGGGGGGAGTGCTGAACATATTCCTGGACCCACTTTTTATATTCACGCTCGGCCTTGAAACTGCAGGAGCTGCAATTGCAACAGCACTTTCCCAATTAATATCCTTCATAATTCTCTTTACGCTTTTTTTGCGTGGAAAGAGCAATCTGAGGCTGTCGATAAAGTATATATCATTCAAGGGCGTGTACTACAGGAACATAGTCTTCACAGGACTTGCCACCCTTGCCAGGCAGGGCCTTGCAAGCGCTGCATCCATTGCCCTCAATGTCATGGCCTCAGGCTACGGGGATGCTGCAGTTGCTGCCATGAGCATAGCAAACAGGATCACGTACTTTCTGTTCTCAATCATGCTTGGAATCGGGCAGGGCTTCCAGCCGGTTGCTGCCTTCAACTATGGTGCAAAGCGCTATAACAGGGTATATGATGCTACGAAGTTCACAAGTGCCATAAGCACTTTCATGATGGTTACTGTTGCCATAATCTGCTTTATATTCACCAGGCCTTTGATCATGCTCTTCAGGCGTGATGATTTAGAAGTAATTGCTATCGGGGTAGTGGCTCTCAGGGCACAGGCTTTAGCACTTACGCTTACCGGAATCACAACTGTGACTAACATGGCACTTCAGTCCACAGGACAGAAGGCAAGGGCAACGCTTTTAGCTATGTGCCGCCAGGGCTTTTTCTTTATCCCCATTGTCCTTACCCTTCCACGCTTCATAGGCCTTCTTGGAATAGAGCTTGCGCAGGGAATTGCAGATGTGCTTACATTCACTGTAAGCCTTGGCTTCTATATATCCTTTCTGCGCTCCCTTAAGGCAAAGCAGAATGCGCAGACTGCTGAGAGCCTGACAGCCCAGATCTGAAAAAAGCCGGAATAAGTCAAAAAGAGTCATGTTTTTATCCTCATTCGGGTTCTATCATGGATAGAG
>CAZHQL010000005.1:19398-22220 GCA_964534915.1 uncultured Spirochaetaceae bacterium
GAGACACTAGGAGAAAGAATCATGAAAAAACTTAGTCTTTTTGCACTTATCATGCTTTCAGCATCTTTGCTTTTTGCTGCGGGATCTCAAGAGAGCGCTGTCACAACAGATGAGAGAGGAAACGTGCCAATTACTCTCTGGTACGGTGCTGCTGTGACAGAAGCTGGCCCCATCCCCAATGACTGGACAGGCTATGATATTATCCGTGAGAAGCTTGGAATCGAGCTTACGATTACGGCCCTTCCCTCAAATGACAGTGACCAGGATGTGAGGATTCAGGCAGCAGGAGCTGCGAACGACCTTCCTGATGTCTTCATGGTAAGCCGCCCTGTTCTTCAGAACCTCGTAAGGCAGGGTCTTGTAGCTCAAATAGATGACATCTATGACATGATGCCAGTGCGCACAGCCAGGTACCACAATGAGGAAGCAAGGCACTACACGACTATTGACGGAGAGAACTTCGGAATGGCAGTTCCAAGCAGCGTTACTCCGATTGAGGCGCTTGTAATAAGAAAGGACTGGCTCGATAATCTTGGCCTTGATGTTCCCGTGACCCTCGAAGAGTTCTATGACGTGCTCTATGCATTCACATATAACGACCCTGATGGAAATGGCCGCAATGACACCTGGGGCTTTGGAGCATTCGTTGAGAGCGATACGACACTCAAGGGCTACCCGGGATCAAGGCTCTGGCCGATAATGGGTGCTTTCGGAGTAACAGGACTCTGGAGCTTCAATGAATCAGATTTAGGCCTGACAATTTATAAGGATGGTTTCTATGACTTCATGCTCTATTTCAAGAAGATGATAGATGATGGAGTAATTGATCCTAACTGGCTTTCATACAGAAAGGATGACTTCCGCGCAGCATGGAAGCAGGGCAGGTTTGGCCTTATGTATGAGCAGTGGGCAGCACTCTCAGCTGAGTCCAACTATGCTCCCTTTGACCAGAACTTCCCAGAGGGTGAGTGGATGGTAATAGATCCTCCAGTTGGCCCGAATGGGGATCAGGCAACAGGATCTCTTGATAAGACATACAGGATCTATGCAGTCTCCCAGAAGGCTGTTGAACAGGGCAAGCTTGAAGCTATTGCAAGGCTTTTTGAATGGATGGCATCAGATGAGGGCTACTACCTCCTTGGCTATGGAGTAGAGGGTGTTAACTATGTGATCGATGAAAACGGGAACCCGTCTACCGAAGGCCTTGGTGCTGCATCCTACACGGGCCAGGAAGGGCAGGTATATACACAGCTGAGGAACCTTGTGTACACAAACAGCGCCGAAGAGACAAGGGTGCGCTTCCCGGATTACACAGCAGCATCCGGAAAGACAATTTCCCCTGTAGGTTACCTGGTTGAGATGGAGAAGAGGCCATGGGTCAATGCAGTAGGATCTGGAATGATGCCGACTCCGAACGCAGATGTCTCGCGCTACTATGAGCAGAGCCTTGCTGAGTTCTTAAGCGGCACAAGAGATCTTACTTCAGATGCCTGGGAGGTCTTCCTCAGCGGCTTTGAGCGCGTGGGAGGATCTGCGTGGAATGAAAGAGGCATTGCCTATGCCCGCGAGAACAATCTCGTTGTAAGCGACTAAAACATAACAAGCAGTCAACAATGCACCCAAGGGTTATCTCGGGTGCATTTTTCAATCACCTGATGATCTTGCCCATCCAGAGGTCTTCAAGAAATTCCTTCCAGGGGTAGACGAGGAATTTATTCTCAACAAGACGGCGCCTCTCTTCCCTGCACACGATTATGCACCTCCTTACGATTTTTTCCTCATCAAATGCCTTCAGCGCACGAAAATCCCTTGGAATAAGGTTTTTCGATGCTTTTACTTCAATGGCAACCTCACTTCCAAGGATTGCATCGACTTCATAGCCGCTTGTGCTTCTCCAGTAGGTAAGGGGATGTTTACGCACCAGGCTGTTATAGCTCAGATATGCCCTTAATTCATTTATCAGGAAGGTTTCAAAGAAAAGGCCGAACTCACTCTGGTTCTCAGATGGGGCAGAAATGCCTAAAAGGACGCGGAGCAGGCCGACATCAAAGAGATAGTATTTGGCTGTCTCTATTGCTTTTCTCTTTTTTGTCCTCATAAACGGCTCAAGGGATGAGCCGATAAGAGTATCTGAAAGTATCCTGTACCATTCCTTTATTGCTGTTTTGGATAGCCCTACATCGCTTGCGACATTCGTATAGTTCAATATATTCCCATTGGAGAGAGCAGATGCCTCAAGGAAGCGCGAGAATGCAGGAAGATTGCGGACAGCTCCTTCCATCTGTATCTCATCATAAAGATAGTTCTCAATATACCTTTCAAGAACAGTATCTGGCCGTGCTGAGAGGTAGGAGGAAGGAAGGAGCCCGGATGTGAATATATGCTCAAGCGAATAATCTGTATCTCTGACCTCCGGATAGACAAATGGGAACATATGGCATCTGCCCGCTCTCCCTCCAAGAAGATTCACACCAGATGAAACAAGCTTCCTTGAGCTTGATCCGGTGAGAAGAAAACGGAGGCTCGTTTCATCCATGAGCCTCTGGACTTCATCAAGCAGCTCTGGAGCCTTCTGTATCTCATCAACTACGATGATGCCTTCTTTCTCTTCAAGGGCCGTTGCTTCCTCGTACAATAGCCCTGGGTCCCTCATTGCCCTTCGCCTGAGTCTTGTATCTGAAAGATTCCAGTGAAGTACCACTCTCTCCTTCAGTTCATTTGCGATATATGAGGTCTTTCCGCTCTGCCTTGGCCCAAAGAGAAACAGGCTCTGCTTCTCAAGCTTTGATTCCAGGTTTGCAATGCGCTTAATATACATGATA
>CAZHQL010000005.1:22320-30271 GCA_964534915.1 uncultured Spirochaetaceae bacterium
TTTATTTTAGGCTTTCTATTCAGCCTGATTCTCTATTGGTGTATCATAGGATTATGGAAGAGATATTCAGCTATACAGATAAGTCCAATGGAAAAATAGAAAGCCTGTTGTCATGCTTCGATGAAGAGGGCATTGCCATTCACAGTTTCCTTTGCGCTAAGGCAAATGATATTCTCTCAGAAGTATATTATTCTCCGTTTAAGCGTGAGACGCTTCACAGAATGTATTCTGTGACCAAGAGCATAAATGCCCTTGGAATCGGAATACTCTTGAAGAAAGGAATGCTTTCCTTAGATGACAGCGTCGTCTCTTACTTCCGTGAGTACGTAAATGAAAATACTGATGAGAGGATAAAAAGAACTACTTTAAGAAACCTTCTTATGATGAAGAGCCCTTTCAGCAGGACTTGCTATAAGGAAGGGGCCAGGAATTCTAACAATGTAAGCACCTATCATGATAACTGGGTAAAGTCGTTCTTTACTGTGAAGCCAGACCATGATCCTGATGCCTTTTTCTCTTACGACACAGGAAGTGCCACAGTGCTTTCTAAGATTATAGAGAAGGTAAGCGGCAAGAGCTATATAGAGTTCTTCAAGGATGAGCTATTCAAGCCCCTTAACATATCTGAAGATACTTACATCCTCTCAGATTCCCATGGCAATCCCCAGGGCGGATCGGGGCTGATGATGAGACCGCTAGATTTATTAAAGCTTATATATCTTGTAAGCAAGGGCGGCCTTAGCTTTATAGATGAAAGCTTCATCAAGGATGCTGTAAGGCCACTTTCTGACACTACGATAGCTTCCTTAAGCAGCTTCTCTGAGAGGCGTCTTGGCTATGGCTACCAGATATGGAGGGTATCTGATGATGCGTTTGCATTCATCGGCCTTGGCGGCCAGATTGCACTATCTGTTGCCTCTAAGGACCTTGTGTTCGTAACAACAGCAGACACGCAGGGCTCCGAGCCATACGCATCTCTTATATTAAAAGAGCTGCTTCGCTTATCAGATGAGATAGATCCCGATGATATCTCAGAAAAGAAGGAGCGGCATGTAGTTGCGCTTAAAAGCAGGAAAAGATCAAGACTTAACAGGACTACATTTAAAATGGACTCCAATGGGATAGGCCTTGACAGCGTAGCGCTCTCATATGATGAGGATGAGGGAAATATTAGCATTACAAAGGATGGATGCATTCTCAGCTATGACTTTGCATTCGGAAAGAACAAGGTAATTTCAATAATGGAGGAAAGCTCAACTCCTGCGCTTTCAAGCGCATCAGTAAATGCTGATGATACTCTTTCCATCTGGCTTCAGTTCATCGGTGAGAATAATGGAGGACTTACGTTTGAAATAGCTGTAAGAGAAGAGAGAATCTCAATGCGAATGAAGCTCTATGGAGAGCTCATGTTTGATGGATACAGCGGAGTTCTGACCGGGCTTAAGGCACCTTCGCAGGCTTGAAGTGTGATGTGTTATACCTTGAGAACTCAATTTCTTTGTGCTATCATAGGCTAGTCCCTGTTAATGGGGAAGAAGGCAAAGCGCCTGGGAAGGAGAGTAATGAAAGAAGCCCTTGTAGAGGGATGCATAAATTATTTAAAGTTCGGTTACGATTTTGACGGAATTGATTTTCCTGAGATGGCAGAAGATGTCTTTCGAAGGATTCTTGAAGAAGACGATACTGCAGACAGCGTTATAGCCGATTTCTTGGCAGCACATTCCCTTGATGTAGTGTATGACTCATCATATGATGAGTTTGGAAGGTATCCTGACTCGCGCTGCATTGTCAACTATTTCAATATCCGCGATAGAAACAAGCTTAAGGATATAGATATCTTCATATCATCCGTGCGCTTGGCAGACCTCTTCGTAAGCCCGCTGAATGAACCGCTTTCATTTGGCTATCTGAAAGCGATACATCATAAGCTCTTCGGGGATATATATCCATCTGCAGGGACAGTGCGCAACAAGGATGAGAGCAAGAACAGTGAGTACTGCAAGAGCATCTATATTGATAAGATGGCCTCAGACATCTTTGACAAATTGAGAGCCGCTAAATTCCTGCAGGGCATGAGTGACATTGATGATTTTATCAATGAGCTTGCATATTTTATGGGGGAGATGGAAGCACTGCATCCATTTCTGGACGGCAATGGGCGCACATCGCGCTACTTCTTTACAGACCTTGCTAAAAGAGCCGGCTATGACATCATATGGTCTGCAACAGATCCTGACAGATACCTTGAAGGCAATGTTGCTGCAATAGACGGGGACTACCAGACGCTTATTGATATCCTTGAGGAAGCTGTAATTCCAATTACTGAGTGATTTTGCTTCTGGAAATGTAAAGAGCGTTGTATACTCTAAGGCTAGGAGGCAATGATGAAGACGATTTACATATTAATTCCTGCACTGATAATTGCAATACATCTGCTCGCTTTGAAAAAACGGATGAGTCTTGTCAAATCCTTTACCAAAGTGCTTATCATTCCATACATCTTCCTTTGTTTCTTGGTAATCATTGAAAGCTTTGGACGCAGCCTTGAGTTCGTGAATCTCCTGATCTCTGCCCTGGCCTTATATACAGCCGGGGATCTGCTTCTTGAGTTCAGATCTGGAAAGGCATTCATTATCGGAGGACTTTTATTTTCGCTGGGGCATGTTCTTTATGCACTCTTCTTCCTTCTTCATGGCTTCAGCATCCCAGCAGCTGTGCTCTTTGCCGGAATATACATACTTCTGTATGCTGCCCTTTTTTCTCCACATCTTAAAAAGGAGTCTAAGGACACCACTGCATATGTTGCCTATGCAATTTTCGTGATGTTCCTTGGAGTTGCAGCAGGATCTGCAGATTTTGCAGGCAACTGGATAGCAAAGACAAGCGCTGTTTTCGGAGCGCTCTCATATGCATTCTCAGATGCTCTTGTGATAATAAGGCAGACATCCGATAAGGATGATGCCAAGGCTTTGCTTAATGATGATTTATTGATCATGGTGACATATATCGGAGCAAATATCCTGCTCCTTTCATCAATTACCCTTTATACTGTGATGGCCTAGAAGCCCAGGTAGAACAGATAGAGGGCAAGGGCGAGCATCAGAAGCCCAAGGATTGCATTTGCAATTTTTGGAATTGGCCCTCTCTTTATCTCTTTTAGTGCTCCAAGCGCTGTTCCTGTTATTACTGAGAGTATGCTGTATCCCATGCTGTAGAGCAGCAAGAGGATTATAGAATAGAACATGTCGTGCCCAAGCGATAGCGATATTAAAAGCGCAATGAGAACCGGCGTTGAGCAGGCAGATGAAAAGAGAGCAGAGAGAAGTCCCGCAATAAGCGCGCCCAGATAGCCTCTCTTTTTGTTCCTTGCAACGAGATTATTGTGCATCCTTATGTTGATAACCCCGAAGCTCTGGAGGCTTAGGAGTGTCATCAGAACACCAAGTGCGATGTAATACCAGCGCCCGGCCTGGCTGATGATTCCTCCAATGGCCGTTATGATTACTCCGAGGATGATGAATGTGATGCTTGAGCCGAGTGCGAATGTAAGTGAGTACTTAAGAGCAGTCTTTTTATTATCCGTACTCCCTGATACGTAGAGTATGATTAAAGGAAGGCTGGATAGAGAGCAGGGGAGCAGGCTTGTTAGCGCACCTGAAATAAAAGCAATGAAAAACGAAAGGCCTGAGTGATTGTTTATGCTCTCAGCAAAGCCTTCAAGGATGCTCTCGATCATATATCTGCTCCCATGTCGCGAAGGATCATGTACATTTCATCCTTGCTCATCATGCCAAAATGAGCTGTTAGTGCATGCTCTGATGACTCTGAGTAGCTGAAGAAGTAGAAGCTTATCTGGCTCTCTATATTTTCTGAGGGAACATACGGAGTGCCATCTGCATAGAAGAAATACTGAACAGGAACTGCATAGGCAGGAAAGCCCCCGGAGAGCTCCGGGTTGGCCCACACATCTGCGTAGCGCACGCTTACCTTGCCGTATGTCTCATCATAGAATGCCTCTAAATCCGGCTTCATCCTCACGCATGGCCCGCAGGAAGCGCTTCCTAAGTCTAAAAGAAGGGGAAGACCGGGAGAAAGGAACTCTTCCATATCAAAGAGAGTGTACTCAAGAGGAATGCGCTCTTCCCCTGCAGTCCCGGCAAAGCCTGTTTGGGCATTCTTATAGAAATAAACACCTGCAATAAGAGATGCGACAAGCGCGATTATAAGAATCTTCAGGCCTTTTCTCATCTTATTTCCTTCTTATCTCACTGCGGATGCTTACTTTCACCTTGTTTCTTATGATGTATGCCCGGTGAATCTTTTTGTCTCTGAAGTCCTCTCCGATACTCTCATCAGTAATGTCCTTGACAACGTACTGGCTCATAATCTCATCATCCATCCTGAATTTTCTGTAGTTGTTGCTGAAGATCATGATGCCGCCAGGAGCCAGGTGCATCATAGCTGCCCTTATAAGCTTCTTGTGGTCCCTCTGCACGTCAAAATTAGCCCTTCCCTTGCTGTTTGAGAATGTCGGGGGATCGCAGAAGATCAGATCATAGCGGTCATAAGTGTCATATAAAAAGTCCATGACATCGCTTTTATAGAAGTAGTTGTCTATGGTGACAGGGTAGGAGTTGATCCTTAAGTTCTCCATTGCCCAGTCAAGGTATGTGGAGGATGTATCCACGCTTACAGTTGAGACACTTCCCCCCTTGATTGCATTAAGCGTTGCAGTTCCTGTGTACGAAAAAAGGTTCAGAAACCTCTTTCCCTTACTTACATCCTGTATGTATGCCCTTATCTTCCTGTGATCAAGGAAGATGCCGGTATCCAGGTAGTCCTGGAAGTTCACGAGGATATTAAGGCCGTTCTCATGCACGATGTTAAAGCGGCTGGTGGATGCAAGGCGGTTATACTGTGCCTTTCCCTTCATCTCCTTTCTCTGCTTTACGTATATGTTCTCGATATCAATTCCTGTGGCCCTTTCGGTTGCATAGATAAGCTCATTGAGCCTCCGCTCTGCATCCTCCGGGTCTATTGTCGCCGGGGGTGCATACTCAGCGAGGTTTATCCACTTATTCTCGTATATGTCTATTGCAGCTGAATACTCAGGCATATCCGCATCGTATATGCGGTAGCATGTAACGCCCTCAGCTTCCATCTTTGGCCTTATTTCCTTTAAGTTCTTTACAAGGCGGTTATATGCCATCTTGGCGCCCTCAGAAAGTGTTGCCTTCATCCTCTCTTTCTTCTTCTCTAGGCTCTTTTTCTTCATCTCCTCCTTCTCTTCGTCCGTGAAGATGGAGTAGTGTGCCGCCTGGCACTCGATAGCGCCACTATAGAGCGTGTTGACTCTCTCAGGCTTCATGGCAATGTTTGAAAACAGGTCGCTCTCAGATGCTATTATGGTTGCCTTCCAGCCCTTGAAAAGAGCAGCAAGCTTATCTCCAAGCTGGGCATAGAGCTCATCGATATCCTTCCGCTTAAGCCTTACCCCGTATGGAGGATCAGTTACGATATAGCCAGAGGAGGTGGGCCTTTCTTGCTCTGTGTATGCCATGAAATCCATTGTCTTGAAGTCTATAAGATTCTCAACTCCTGCTTTCTCTGCGTTTTGTCTTGCAATCCTGATGGCTTTTTCAGAGATGTCCGAGCCAAAGAGCAAAATCTTGCGCATCCTTAGTGCCTTCTCTCTCTTCTCTTCTGCTTCCTTTACGACCTTGTTCCAGATTTCCTCATCGAAGGAGAAAAGACGCTTGAATGCAAAGTCTTCAGTTTTTATAAGGCCAGGGGCAGTCTCCGATGCGATCAGGGCAGCCTCAATCAGGATTGTGCCAGATCCAAGGAACGGGTCAAGAAGAACGCCAGAGGAATTTTCTGTAATGCTCTTTTTCCACTCGCTGCGGTAAAGAAGTGCTGCTGCAAGCTGCTCGCGCATCACAGCCTCTGTCTGATTGCTTCTGTAGCCCCTTTTCTGCATCGCATCGCCTGAGAAATCAAGATACCAGATTACTCTCCTCTGATGGAGGTGGACATGTATTGTAATATCTGGATTGCCAGTGTCTACATCAGGACGCGCCCCATCAAGCTTTTCCTTGAACCTGTCTATTACGCCATCCTTTACGCGCAGTGCTGCATAGTGCGAGTTATTCGTATACGGGCAGTCCTGTACTGTGCGTGTGATCTTTATCTTCATGGAGGGGCTTATAAAATCTTCCCATGGAATTTCCTTTGTAGCTTCATAGAGCTCATCAGTTGATGTGATGTCATCATCGAGGTAGAGGGCCTGAAGAAGGCGGTTTGCTATCCTGCTGTTCATGCAGAAGCGGTAGCCAGTCTCCAGCGTTCCTGCAAACTCAACTCCGGCCTTCGTCTGCCTTACATCCTGCGCCCCTGCTTCTTCTGCTTCCCTGGCAACCAGGTCAGACTGATTGAGACCATTGCTTGCAAAGAAAATCATGAAGCACCTCCAAGGATCAATTTTGCTTCCCTTTGAGTAAATGAATAGACTGTAGAGCAGTTAAAGCATTCAATTTCGAGAGGAAAAGTGCCTTTCAGAATCCCCTCCTTTTCCTTCTCAGGAAGTGATGACAGATACTTCTTGAAGCCCTCTTTCGAGCATGGGCATGAAAAGCCGATTGGAAAGTGCTCAAGGTGTACTGGATTGAAGTCCCTGAACTCAAGCATTACATATTCTTCAACAGATATGCCGCTAGAGAGTACCTTTGAAAGGTTTTTAAGGCTCTTGGCCTTCTGCTGAAGATTAGCAAGGAGGCTCTTATCTGCACCGGGAAGAGCCTGGATAAAGAGGCCTCCTGCTCCAATGAGCTGTGCATCATCGTTAAAATGAAGTGATATGTAAAAAAGCGTGGGCATCTGCTCGCTCTGCTGGAAATACAGCGCAAGGTCGTTTGTAAGATTCCCGTACTCCAGCATGATCTGGCCGGAAACCGGCGTCTTGGAGCCCTCAAGGATCTTGGTAATAGTAAGGAAACCCGGCCCGTAGAGAGGGGATGTGTCCAGGCTCTCAAGAGGCTTTTCAAGCTTTATGGGATTTTCCCTTAAATAGCCCCTTACAGCTCCGCTTGCCCAGCTTTCGATGCTGATGCCCTTTACAGGGCCGCCGCATTCAATTTCCATGAGGATCCTGTCGTTGCCTTTCACAGTGGACTGGAGAAGTGCTCCTGCTATGTAGGCCTGGCTTAAAACGTATGTCTCCAATGGCCCTGTCTGGTGGCTTGCGCGCACCTCGTTGCACATCCTTGTTGCAGCAACTGCTGTCAGCCTCACCTGGCCCTCTAAGAGGAATATCTCTCTGCCATCCCCAGGAAGAGAGTCAATGTGCTCTGCAAGCTCACTGTCTTTGATAGGTTTCTTTATCATATGGGCAAGTTTATAGGTTTTGATTCCTTTGTTCAATTGTATTGCTATTGACCTTTTCCAGCACGAGTTTTATATGAATGATGTTCATATAAAATATACATTTCTCGCTTAAAAAAATTCACTGAATGTGGAAGAATATGGGGCGGTATTGATCTTGCTGGAGGATTCAGATTGTTTAAGAAATTTGCATCTAGGATAAGAGAGTATAAGAGGGAGACCATCATAACGCCGGTACTGATGGTCCTTGAGGTATTCATGGAAGTCCTCATTCCTGCATTGATGGCTAATATAATCGACATCGGGGTTGCTACAGGAAACATTTCATACACTATACGCATGAGCATTATCCTGGTTGCATGCGCGTTTCTTTCCATGTTCTTCGGTGTAATGGGTGCGCGTACTGCTGCAGTTGCAAGCAGCGGCTTTGCCCGCAACCTGCGCCATGATCTGTATTATAAGGTCCAGGATTTCTCATTTTCAAATATCGACTCATTCAGCACTTCCAGCCTGATTACCAGGCTTACAACGGATGTGCAGAACGTACAGATGGCATTCCAGAGGATAATAA
>CAZHQL010000006.1:0-15312 GCA_964534915.1 uncultured Spirochaetaceae bacterium
GTACATTCCCATGCTTGCCCTGATTGTTGTAATATCATATGTTGCAAGGCATTTTATGACTTCTTCAAGGTGTGATATCACATCCTCTCTTGTCATATAGATCTCAGTGTGATCTGCAGAGAGAAAATCTGCAACCAGCCTTGCATACTTCAAGTCTATTGCATCCTTTTCCATTCCGATTGCAAATGTCCGGATCTTCCTTTTCTCCATGCGCGATGCAATTGAGCAGACAAGGGACGAATCCAGTCCTCCAGAGAGCAAAAAGCCAAGGGGCGCATCGCTGTCAAGGCGCTTCTCAACACCCTTGATAAGAAGCTCTCTGATGTTCCTTGTAACTTCATCGATCTTGCTTGATCCATAGCTCTCTGCTGCAGCAATATCTGAGTAGCGCCTGAATTCACCGCTCTCATAATAGAAGCCGGGAGGAAATGGGATAATGCGCTCACAGAAATCGCTTAAGAGCCGTGCCTCGGATGCAAATGCAATCTTTCCCTCCTTATCATAGCCATAGAAAAGAGGCCTTATACCAATGGGGTCGCGCGCAGCTACAAGGCCCTTGCTGCTGTCATAGATCACAGTTGCAAACTCTGCATCAAGAAGAGAGAACATACTCAATCCGTATTTCTCATAAAGCGGAAGCATTACCTCGCAGTCTGAAGCAGATGAAAATGTATAGCCTTCGCTCTCAAGCTCTGATTTAAGGCTTCTGAAGCCGTAGATTTCTCCATTTGTTATCGAGTAGTTGCCATTTCTTTCAAAAGGCTGCATGCCGCTTTCATCAAGGCCCATTATTGAAAGGCGCTGGAATACCAGCGTGCATCCGCTCTGGAGGCGGACAAGGCGGGTCTGGTCCGGTCCCCTCATCTCAGTTCTTTTAACGTACTTTCTGATCTCGCTTAAATCTAAAAGGCTTCCCTCATAGGCAAATACCGTGCACATACCATCCCTCCCTAAGGAAAAAGGCATCCTGAGCTGAAGGGAGAGTCTCTTCTCCTCATCTCAGGACGCCTTTGTCCGCTTATTTGTGTGATAGGATAGTGAAAAAAACTCACCTTGTCACCATAGCTAGAGGAAAATATTTAAAATTCTTTTGCTCTCTCTTTCCTTGTATTGACTTATATTTAAGTATTTGGATATAACTTTCACGGAAAGGAGACAAAGGCGTTCACCCTGAAGAAAGGTGGGTGCCTTTTTCACATTTTTTCAAGGGAGTTTCAATGAGCAAGCATATCTTCGTCACAGGGGGAGTCGTATCTGGACTTGGCAAGGGCATAACGGCTGCAAGTCTTGGCAGGTTACTCAAGTTAAGGGGCATCAAGGTCGCTGCGCAGAAATTAGATCCATACGTGAATGTAGACCCGGGTACGATGAGTCCCTATCAGCATGGGGAGGTGTTCGTAACCGATGATGGTGCAGAGACGGATCTTGATTTAGGACATTATGAGAGGTTCATAGATGAGAACCTGAACAAGCTTTCGAATCTGACAAGCGGAAAGGTCTACTGGAACGTGCTTCATAAGGAAAGGCATGGAGAGTACCTGGGGGCCACTGTGCAGATAATTCCCCATGTTACCAACGAGATCAAGAAGTTTGTATATGAACTTGGAGAGCTTACAAAGGCTGATGTTGTCATCACGGAAATCGGGGGAACAATCGGGGATATTGAATCCCAGCCGTTTCTAGAGGCTGCAAGGCAGATAAGAAGCGAAGTGGGAAGAGAGAACTCGATGTTCATTCATGTAGTTCTCGTGCCCTTCTTAAAGTGCTCGGGTGAGCATAAGACGAAGCCTGCGCAGCACAGCGTTCATGAGCTTCAGGGGATGGGAATAATGCCGGACTGCATCATTGCACGCGCAGATGAGGCTCTTGAAGACGGAATCCTGGATAAGATTGCTGCATTCTGTAACACGGAAAGGGAAGCTGTAATTGAGAACTTAAGCCTTGCAAGCCTCTATGAGGTGCCCCTGATGCTTCATCAGAAGGGCCTTGATGAGTATGCAGTGCGCCGCCTTGGCCTTTCTTCTGCTCCGATTGACCTCTCTGAATGGACTGGCCTTGTTGAGAGGCAGAGAAAGGCTGGGGGAAAAGTTGAAATAGCAATCTGCGGAAAGTACACGCAGCTTCATGATGCATACCTTTCGATCATTGAGGCACTTAACCACGCAGGAATAGAAAACGGTGTGAAGGTCTCTCTGCGCTGGACTGACAGCGAGGAAGTTGAGAAAAAGGGAGCAGAGGCACTTTTATCCGGTGTCGATGGCATCCTGATTCCCGGCGGCTTTGGAGAGCGGGGAATAGAGGGCATGATAGCCTCTTGCGAGTATGCAAGGAAAAATGATATCCCATACCTTGGAATATGCCTTGGCATGCAGATAGCTGTAATAGAGGCAGCAAGGAATATGGCAGGCATTGAGGGCGCAAACTCAAGGGAGTTCACGCCGGAAAACAAGCATGCAGTAATTGACCTGATGGAAGACCAGAAGAGCCTTGAAGAGAAGGGCGGCACAATGAGGCTCGGCGCATATCCATGCCGCATAAAGGAAAATACGCTTCTTCGCTCAATATACAAAGAAGAGAATATAAGCGAGCGCCATCGCCACCGCTATGAAGTCTCAAATGATTTCCGCACCTCGCTGGAGGATGCAGGAATAGTGTTTTCAGGCCTGAGCCCGAGCGGGAAGTTAGTTGAGGCGATGGAAAACCCCTCATGCCGCTTCTTTGTGGGCGTTCAGTTCCATCCTGAGTTCAAGAGCAGGCCCAACCGGTGCCATCCTCTCTTTTCTTCCTTTGTATCCTTTTCGATGAAGAAGTAGAAGGGTTTGAGCTGATTCAGCTTTTCAGCTAGAATAGCTTCCAAGGTGAAAAGCAATATGAAAAGCGTTAAGATAAAAGGCTCACTTAAGGATTATGCATGGGGAAATGACTTTTTTCTCAGAGAGCTCCTTGGCACAGAAGCAAAAGGCCGTGCGGCTGAATACTGGATGGGAACGCATCCCTCAGGGGATGCTGTCCTTGAGGACGGTGAGAGCCTGAGCGCATATATCTCATCAGACCTCGAGGCATCACTTGGACAAGCTAATGCTGAGAAATTCAAAGCTCTTCCATTTCTTTTTAAAATCCTTGCAATAGAAAAGCCATTATCCCTTCAGTGCCATCCGGATAAAAAAGAAGCAAAGGATGGCTGGGAAAGAGAAAGGCATCTGAGGGAAAGCGGGGGAGAATACAATTACCAGGATGACAGCGGGAAAGCAGAGGTAATCTATGCGCTCACTCCAGTTAGCGCAATGTGCGGCTTCAGGTTTTTAGGCAAGATAGAGAAAAACTTCTCAGAATTCATCCCTTCCTCTTTTGAAAGGCTTTTTTCTTCACGCCTTGAGAGCATCGAGAAGATGTTCTTCAAGCTCTATGCATTAAGCGAGGATGAGAAAAACGATGTCCTTTCTGAGCTGAAAGCAGCACTGGAAAGCTCTTCTCTTGAATGCATGGACGGGCCATTTCTCACAGAAAGGGGAATTGCAGAAAGGTGCCTTGCAGAGTATGAGGGGGATATCGGGGCACTTGCTCCGCTGTTTATGAACGTAGTGCATCTGAGTCCAGGCGAGGCTCTCTATCTTGAGCCGGGCACGCTGCACGCGTATGTTCTTGGAAATGCTGTAGAGCTCATGAATGCATCGGACAATGTTCTTCGCGGCGGTCTTACAAAAAAGAGGATAGACCTTGAAGAGCTTAAAAGGATCATGGACTTTTCTTTTCTCTGCGTTCAGAAAGCAGAAAATATCGCAGATGAAAAGAACAGGATACATATCGCGGCGCCAAGCGATGCTTTTTCCCTCATCCGGCTTGATAGGGGCACATATGAATGCGAAAAAGAGACTGCGATAATAATTTCGCTTGAGGGATGCGTTGAGATTGCTGAAGAGAACAGCACGCTCTTTCTTCAAAAAGGAGAAGCTGCGTTCATTCCATATTCATCCTGTGTAAGGATCACTGTCTCTTCCCTTGCATTTGAGGCAGTCATTCCATAAGAAAGGTTATAAAATTGAAGAAGATTATTTTAACTCTATTCACGCTTTTACTCATATCAGATGGCACTTTTGCGCTAAGCATAGAAGAAATTCTCTCATCAGCATCCAGCGAGAGCTTTACAGTAAGGAACGCAGAGCTTACATATGCATACAATCAGCTGCTCTTGGCGCAGAACAGCCTGGATGATAAGCCAGAGTGGAGCTTAAGCCTCTCTCTTTCTCCCCTTGATTCCTCTCTTGATGCTGCGATCGTTGAAATATCTGCACTTCAGGCATCAGTTACCCTTGCAGATGACGGGGATACAACTATCACTGTCTCTTCTCCCATGGACATAGGATATGAGGGGGCATTCTATATAAGGCCGAGAGTGGAAGTAAGCCATAAATTCGACTTTAATTACTTTGATGATGACAAAATAAGGGATGTTGACAATGCAATTTCAAGGCTCTCGACAGAAAGGGTATACAAGGAGGCTCTCTACTCGTTCTATAAGTCCGTGATTTCACAGGTATCAGCACTGCTCTCTCTTGAGATGAACATAAAGAGCCTTGAGCATGATATCAAGAGAGCTGAGACAGATTTAAACAACATGCTGCTTTTAAGGAATGCTGATGAGGAGAGCATCAGCTACCAGAGAGCGCTTTTAGAGCTTAGCATGGACAGAAGGAGCCTTGATATCTATGCTGACCAGTATGAGAAAGCAAAAAGCCAGTTTAAGATCCTTACAGGACTTGAGTGGACGGGCCTTGATGATTTTGATCTTCCAGAGATTTCATTCACGCCATATGAGGGAGGAAACTCTGAGATTCTTGAGCTTAGTTTAGAGAGCAATCTTGCAAGCCTTAGATCAGAGCAGAAAGACAAGGCGATGAATCCGCGCGCCCTGACGCTCTCATCAGGAGCTGGCGGAACATACATGAATGATGATTACAGAAACTCATCTGGTTTATCTTATCTCTCTGAATACAGCATCGATCTGGACATCTCAGCAGCTCTGGCTGTTGAGAACTGGACACTAGGAGCATCATTTGAGCTTAGCAAGGAAAAGAATGAGAGCTTTATGCCCTCCTTAACGCTCAGCGCTTCCTGGAAAAGCAATACATCGCGCGAAAGTGACCGCATAGAGCTTGAGATGCTCAGAAATGCTGCAATAAGGGCCCAAAATGATTACCTGGATGGTCTGACAGAGTACAATATTGAGGCTATGACGCTTCAGAATGAGATCATGGATCAGATGTTCTCACTTGAGACAGTAAAGCAGAGGGAGGAGTATTTATATCAGTACTACCTCTCTGAGAATCAGTACTATGAGAGAGGGCTCGTGAGGTTTGAGGATGTCGAGGATGCCTTGCATGAGTATGAGCTTGCACACATCGAGAGGCTCATTGAGCATCTTGATTCGCTTCTGCTCTATTACGATGTTCTGATTTACTCACTTTAGGAGGAATGATGGATAGCTTGGATAACAAGGTGCATGAGAGCATCTCAGAAGAGGAAGAGAGGAAACTGAGAGCTCAGTTTGCAGCGCGCAAGAGAAGAAAGAGGATAAAGAGCGCTGCCGGCTGGGCCCTTGTGATAGTCGTGCTTCTGACTCTCTACATAATGTATGCGCAGTACCAGAAGGACAGGGAAGCAGAAAGGCTTGCATCCAGCCAGAGTGTATATGCTGAGACCACTGTCACAAGGCAGAGCTATCAGATGTCGATAGATCTCTCAGGCTATATTGAAGCAAATGACACACAGGAAGCAAAGTTCAGGACCACAGGTACTGTTACTGGAGTATTTGTGGAGGAAGGAGACTATGTGAAAGAAGGCCAGCTCCTTGCATCCATTGATGATACCTCGCAGCAGGCGAATTTGCAGAGCATACGTAACCAGATAGATGAGGCTCTTCTTTCTGGATCCCAGAGGGAGCTTGAGCTTCTCAGGCTTCAGGAGACAGCAGCCCTTCGCTCTCTTGACTACACGAATATCTATGCGAACTTTGATGGAGTTGTGACGAGTGTTGATGTGGACCCGGGGGACTATTTTGAGGCAGGAGAAGTTACTGTTCTTACTCTTGTAGACCTTTCACAGCTGATTGCAGCAGTTGAAATCGATGAGATTGACATGCGCTATGTTGAGCAAGGGATGACTGCGTATCTGACATTTGACAGCATGCCGGGAGAGACAATTGAGGCATATGTATCCTATATCCCGATGCTCGGGCGCTATGACTCAAGCAGCGGAATCGGGGTTGTTGATGTTGAGATCACGATTGAGAACCCGCCTTCAGGCCTCATCCCCGGATACTCTTTTGAGGGAACCATCAACGTCGAGGGCGATGTTTCGATGCTTCTTATTCCCCAGGCGGCTGTGAGTGTAAGCCGCGGCGGCGTTACTACAGTTGAGAGAAAGAGAAGTGACGGATCTGTTGAGACAGTGCAGGTACAGGTTCAGTACCTTGGAGAGAATTTAGTCCAGATCCTCTCAAGCAATATAGAAGAAGGCGATGTGCTTGTATACCAGAGCGTCAACACTTCCAATTCTGCACTGAGGATGCTCTCAGGAGGCGGCGGCCCCGATCCCGGCGGCGGCCCGGGAGGACCGAGGTAAATGATGGATGAGAGCGTCATCAACATCATCGAGCTCAGGAAGTATTACCTTGTCGGAGACTATGTGGTAAGGGCCCTGGACGGTGTTAATCTCAAGATAAAAAGGGGAACATTTACTGCCATCATGGGCCCCTCGGGCTCAGGAAAGAGCACTCTTATGAATATGATAGGATGCCTTGACAGCCCGACAAGCGGCTATGTATCCATCGACGGGGAAGTTACCAATGCAATGGATGAAGCTGAGCTTGCTCACGTGAGAAACAGAAAAGTCGGCTTTGTCTTCCAGCAGTTTAACCTTCTTGCAAAGCTTTCTGCCTTGGATAATGTAATAACTCCGCTTCTCTATGCTGAGGACAGGATGAGCACTCGTGAAAGGCGTGAGAGAGCTGAGGACCTTCTTGAGCGCGTAGGGCTTAAGGACAGGATGAAGCACAGGCCATCTGAGCTCTCAGGCGGGCAGAAGCAGAGAGTGGCAATTGCCCGTGCTCTTGTCAATAACCCTGCAATACTGCTTGCAGATGAGCCGACTGGAGCACTGGACTCAAAGACAGGGGAGCAGATCATGGATCTCTTCAGACTTCTTAATGCAGAAGGGCGTACGATAGTATTCGTAACGCATGACAGGAACCTTGCCCTGAAGTGCCGCAGCCAGATCTATATCAGAGACGGGAGAATCATAGAAGAGGATGCTCAGAGAGAATATTAAGCTTGCCATTTCGAGCATGGGCTCAAACAAGATAAGGACGATGCTGAGCCTTCTTGGCATCATGATAGGAGTTGCAAGCGTCGTTGCAATCATGACACTCGGTGAGAGTGCGACAGCAAGCATCAATGAGTCCCTGCAGATCGGGGGACTGAATATGGTGACTGTCATGCCGCTTGGATCTGCGCGCGAGCTTGAGATCTTTGATGAGACTTTCGGCAACACGCTCATGGCAAATATTGAAGGAATAGATACTGTCCTTCCATCTGCACAGATGAGTGCAAACATCAGAAAGGAGCAGGAGACAGTTACTGCCACAGTAAACGGAGTATACTCAGCCTATTACGATATAAACAGCCTGAGCATGGCAGAAGGCGAGTTCTTCAGCGCCCTGGATAATATAAACAGGCGCCAGGTAGTAGTGCTTGGCTCTAATCTGGCAGAGGATCTTTTTCCGCTTGGAAACGCAGTCGGGCAGTACATCTCAATATTCCGTCAGCAATCCAAGAGATATCTTGTAATAGGAGTTCTGGAAGAAAAGAGCGACACGCTTGGAAACAGCTATGACAGCGCATGCTTCATTCCCTACAATACTTATAATCAGAGGCTGAGGCGCATCACGATGCCATCTGCATATACAGTGCTGGTCTCAGATGGAGTTAATGCCGTAACTGTAGCAGATGATATCGAGGCCTTCCTCTTTGAGATGCTCGGAGATGATGACTATTACCTTGTATACAGCCCTGCAACGCTTGTTGAGATGTCAAATGAGATAATGGCGACATTCACGCTCTTCTTATCCTGCATCGCAGGCATTTCCCTTTTAGTCGGCGGAATCGGGATAATGAACATAATGCTTGTCTCTGTAATAGAGAGAACGAGGGAGATAGGAATAAGGAAGGCACTCGGAGCCTCCCCTGGCACAATACAGGGACAGTTTTTAGTTGAATCGATCACAATTACGCTCTTTGGTGGTATCATAGGGATAATACTCGGGCTTATATTGAGCTTCTTTGTCGCTGATTACGCCGGCTGGAGCGTGGCAATAAGCTACAGCGCTGTGTTCTTTGCCATCGCATTCAGCAGCATGGTAGGAGTCTTCTTTGGATGGTATCCTGCCCTGAAGGCTGCAGCGCTTGATCCTATAGAGGCCCTCAGTTATGAGTAATGCGTGATGAAGAATAACAGGATACTCAGCTTTCTTGAAAACAAGAGCAGCCGCTTCAGCTTCTTTGTAGAAGCCCTGATTACACTCTGCTTCCTTTCAGTAATTGCGCTGATAGTAGTCCTGTCATTCTCATTTATAAGCCTTGCAGAGCTTGAGATGGAAAACACTGCAGAAAGGACATTCACTGCAGTCCTGATTGCCATCAGGTCTGAGTACCCGATGCAGAGCATAATGAGCGAGTACGAGATTAATGGAGTTGCTGTCTACTCTGCATCTGGAAACCTCCTTTATTCAGAAGGGGATGTGTACTCGCGCCTCCCTGTGAACCTCTTTTCTTCAATGGAGAGCAATAGCGGGACATCATCGCTTTTGTCAGTTGACAGGAAAAAGAGCCTCATTGAATACATAAGGGCAACAAGCCAGGTTGTAATTCCTTCGCACCAGGGCATCCTGATTCCAAGCAGCGACATAAGCCTTATATACCCGAACATCATATACATATCACTTGGAGCGGATGCATACCTTAATCAGTTGAGTGTCTTAAGGATTGTAACGTTTTCACTCATGCTTATATCCATCCTGGCATATGGCCTGATTGTCTATGTCTATCAGCAGAACAGGAAGTATAAGGCCCTGCTTGTGCGTCAGGAAAGCCTTGTAAGCCTCGGGCAGGCCATAAGGATACTCACTCATGAGATAAAGAACCCGTTGTCCGTAATCACAATACAGCTTGCGCTTTTGAAAAGGACAGTGGATAAGGAGAATTTAGAAGACATAAGAAGGATTGAGGGTGAGACAAAGAGGCTTTTAGGCCTGACTGACAAGATCTCCGATTTTCTGAAGAATCCGCTTGGAAACCCTGTGAGGATGGATGTTGTAAAAGGCATAAAGGATCTCTTTGTGCTCTTTGAAGATGATGTGATATATGAACCGGGGTCCCTGGATGAAGCTTATATCCTCTTTGACTCTGACCGCTTCAGAAGCGTCTTTGAAAACCTCTTGAAGAATGCATTTGAGGCCACAAGGGAAGAAGAGAGGCCTGAAGTAACAGTGAGCATAAGAAGGATAAAGAAGCTCACGCTTGAGATAGCTGTCAAGGACAGGGGATCTGGAATTGATGCAAAGAATGCAAAGAAGATATTTGACCCGTTCTTTACCACAAAGATCCACGGGTCCGGGATCGGGCTTTCAATTTCGATGCAGTTTGTAAAGGCCGCAGGAGGAAAGCTTGCGCTGAGGCGCAGAAGCGGGGGAGGTACTGCTGCCATCGTGACTATTAAGGAGGATTTAGTTGAGAGTTCTGCTTTGTGATGATGAAGAGAACATCAGGATACTGATGAAGAGGTTCTTCTCTTTAGAGAAAATAGATTGTGATACTGCAGAAAACGGCCTTTCTGCGCAGAGGATGATGAGAGAGAATGTCTATGATGCGCTTCTTGTTGATCTCAGGATGCCAGGGCTTGACGGGCTATCGCTCATTAAATGGCTGCGCTCAGAGGGCTTCAGGATGCCTGTAATCATGATAAGCGCGCATGGCGAGATAAGCGATGCAGTAAAGGCACTGAAGGAAGGAGCTGATGACTATGTTGTCAAGCCTTTTGATCCTGAAGAGATAACGATCAAGCTTAAAAGCCTGGTAGAGGCAAGGAATTTAAAGAACCTGATTGAAGGAGAGAGGCGCATTGACGAGCTTATCGGAATAAGTGATGAGATGCTGAGGATCAAGGAGATAATAAAGAAGGCAGCAGCCTCTGGCGCAACTGTCCTCATAACAGGCGAAAGCGGCACAGGAAAGGAGGTTGTTGCAAGGGAAATTCATAAGCTTTCAAATGTAAGTGCGGGCCCCTTTATCCCGATAAACATCGGAGGAGTACCGGAGAACCTTCTTGAAAGTGAGCTCTTCGGATACGAAAAGGGCGCGTTCACCGGGGCTTCTGCAAGAAAGAGCGGAATGTTTGAGCTTGCATCTGGCGGCACTCTGTTTCTTGATGAGATAGGGGATATGCCCCTGCAGCTGCAGGTAAAGATTCTCCGCGTCCTTCAGGAAAAGAAGATAACGCGCCTTGGAGGAACGGAGGCTCTTCCCATAAACGCGCGCATAGTAGCTGCAACCAATAAGGACCTTGAGAGCCTTGTACAGGAGGGGCTTTTCCGTGAGGACCTCTTTTACCGCCTTAATGTCATCCGCATAGAAGTTCCACCCTTAAGGGAGAGAAAGGAAGACATTCCTCTTCTTGCAGCATACATAATAAAGAAGCTTTCGCTTGAGATGAAAAGCTCTGTAACCGGCTTTACGCCAGAGGCAATGGAGGCACTCAAGAACTACAGCTTCCATGGAAATGTCAGGGAGCTTGAGAACATACTTGAGCGTGCCATGATATTCACAGACGCAGAGACTATAGACATAAAGGGCCTGGAGCTGAGAAAAGGAGCTGTAAGGGATAGAGAGGGAAGCGAAGAGAGGGAGGCGTGCAGCGAGGCAAGGAGCCTTAAGGACCTTGAAAGGGATGCCATCGTTACTGCGCTTCACCGCTGGGAAGGAAACAGGACAAAAGCAAGTGAGGAACTTGGGATTTCAAGACGCACTCTTATTTCCAAGATAAAGGAGTATGATATCAATCTCTGAAAATTAGCTATTACAAACTTTCTCTTTCTGCTATCATCACTCCAAGGAGGAATATGATGAGAAAATTGTTTTTCTCTCTTGTTTTGTTTTTGCTTCCGCTCTCTGTTTTCTCAGCAGATATAAGCGTTACAGCCCTTCGCGGTCCTACTGCCATGGGAATGGTTGCTCTCATGAAGGAAAGTGAAAAGGAAAGTGCTGACGTGAGCAGCTATGCTTTCACGATTGAAGGCGCAATTGATGCAGTGACGCCAAAGCTTGTAAGAGGGGAGGCTGACATTGCAGCGCTTCCTGCAAATGTCTCATCCGTTCTCTACAACAATACTGACGGTGCTATCCGCACTCTTGCTATAAACACGCTTGGCGTTCTCTATATCGCAGAGAAAGGAAATAGCGTAAACTCAGTTTCTGACCTTAAAGGAAAGACAATCTATGCATCCGGAAAGGGCGCAACGCCGGAGTATGCCTTGATGTTTGCTCTCCAGAGTGCAGGACTGGAGGTTGGAAAGGATGTGTTTATCGAGTGGAGAAGCGAGCACTCAGAGTGCGTTGCATCCCTTGAAGTCTCTGAAAATGCCGTTGCAATGCTTCCCCAGCCGTTTCTGACTTCCGCGCTCTTTTCTGACAGCGATATCAGGGTCGCACTGGATTTAAATGACCTCTGGGCGGATGCCATGGGAACTGAGCTCATTACGGGAGTCGTGGTTGCGCGCACATCTTTTATTGAGGAAAATGAGGATGCAGTAAGGGCTTTCCTTGAAAGCTACAAGGGCTCTGTAGATTTTGTAAACTCGAATATCCCTGAAGCCGCTGCCCTGGTCTCTGAGTATGGAATAATTGCAGAGCGCGTTGCGCTTGCAGCCCTTGCGGATTGCAATATAACATTCATCTCAGGAGAGGAAATGAAAGAAGCCCTTTCAAATTACCTTGGCGTGCTTTATTCAATGAATCCTCAGAGCGTAGGAGGAGCTCTTCCTGATGAAGCCTACTACTTCATCTAAATGCCATATAGCACTTGCAATAGCAATTTACATAGTAATCTGGGAGGCCCTTGCCCTGTACATAGACTCAAGGGTCCTCCTTGTAAGCCCAGTGGCGGTTATCACTAAGCTTTTTCAGCTAGTTCAGGCAAAGAGCTTCTGGGCATCCATCTCTTTTTCGCTTTGCCGCATATTCCTGGGCCTTGTTTCTGCACTTCTGGCTTCTCTTATAACCTCTGCACTCAGCGCGCGCTTTTCAGCATTTAAAACCATGCTTGAGCCCCTTGTAATGGTTATGAAAGCAACTCCTGTTGCATCCATTACGATATTAGTGCTCATATGGGTATCAAGCAGGAACCTTTCCTCTGTAATATCGTTTATGATGGTCTTTCCTGTGATGCATACATCGCTCTATGAGGGAATTGAAAGCGTGGATAGAAAGATAAAGGATATGGCTA
Organism: uncultured Spirochaetaceae bacterium; assembly: GCA_964534915.1. Lineage (GTDB taxonomy): Bacteria > Spirochaetota > Spirochaetia > Sphaerochaetales > Sphaerochaetaceae > Ornithospirochaeta. The sequence continues at coordinate 12,553 of CAZHQL010000006.1, forward strand.
AGGTGTATAGAGTCCCGGCATATAAGAAGATCAGGTATATCTACATCCCTGTAATCTCTTCGTATTTTCTCAGCGGCATTACAATATCCCTTGGCCTCTGCTTTAAAAGCGGAATAGCAGCAGAAGTTATTGCAGTGCCATCCGGCTCGATTGGAGAAAAGCTCTATGAAGCAAAGCTCTATTTAGCAACTGCAGACCTCTTTGCATGGACTCTCACTATAATCCTGCTTGCAAAGACATTTGAGAAAGTTCTTTTACTTCTTATAAAAAGAATCCTTAAGGCACTTGAGGGGTCCTTATGAGAGTTGTGAATGTTTCTAAGAGCTATGGAGAAAAGAAAGTATTTTCTCACCTTTCTCTTAGTCTTGCTGAAGGAAAGACTACTATAATCCGGGGACGCTCAGGCTCTGGAAAGACAACCCTTATGAACCTGATTCTCTCTCTTGAGAAGCCGGATGAGGGTGATATCATAACAGAGGGGCGCGTCTCGGCGCTCTTTCAGGAAGATCGCCTTATAGAGAGCCTGAGTGCTCTTAATAATCTTTTGCTCGTAACAGATGATAAGGAAAAAGCAAGGGCCATGCTGAAGGAGACAGGTCTCTCAGAAGAAGAGCGAAGTGCAGCATCTTCACTCTCAGGCGGCATGAGAAGAAGGCTCTCCCTTGCGCGCTCCCTTTTAACAGAATACGATGCACTCATCCTAGATGAGCCATTTACAGGCCTTGATGATAAAAGCAAGGAAAGGATAGCAGAGCTCATCAGGAAAAGCGTTAACGGGCGGACTCTTTTAGTAATTACTCATGATGATGAGGATTATAATCTTCTTTCTGCTGATGCATCTATAGATTTAGACTCTCTCAAGTGCTAGTATTTTCCTATGACCAGAGCTGAAATTAATGAGAAGCTTAATGCTCTTCTTGGCACTGAGAGTGAGAGAGCAATCATAGCAGACTCTCTCTATAAATGGGGGCCCTCCCGCTCCTATTCGCTTATGATTTCTGACAGCAAGGAAGACGGCTTTAGTATCCCTTACGAAGAATACACGGAAAAAGATAAAAGCAAGGAGTTTGCTTTCCTTTTAAAAAAGCGCAAGGAGAGTGCGTGTATGGATAAGGTCAGAAAGCTCTTGAGAGATCTGAAGGATGAGCTTCATTCCTTAGGCCTTGAGCTCAGGGATGATGATCTGGAGAGCCTTGTAAAGCTGGAAAAGCCCGTGATCATGGTACAAAAGAAAGGAGGGGAAAATGAGTAGTCTTCCAAGATGGGATTTAAGGAAAATATATCCAGGTGCAGATTCAGAAGAGTTCAAAGCTGATGTAAAAAGAGTAAAGGCTCTTAGGGATAAGATTATCTCAGCTCTTGATAAAGCGCCGCTTGGAAAGGTTATAAGGCTTTTAAATGAGATAGATGCGCTTTCAACGGAGATCGAGGCATACTCAAGCGCTCTTCTTACTACTGACACGACAAACACAGAGTATTTAAAGGCAGTAAGCGATGCAGAGGATGCTGAATCCTGCTATGAGGAAGCATACCAGGCATTCATAAGGGCATTCGATAAATTCGATGCAGAGACTCTGGATTTTGATGACTACAAGACTCTTTTCAATGAGATAAGGGAACTTAGGGCTCATCAGATGTCAGAAGAGGAAGAAAAGCTTGCAACAGAATTCATGCGCGTAAGCTCATCTGCATTCTCGCGCCTTCGGGAAGCTGTAACAAGCACTGCAAGCAATAATGGAAAGACCCTTATTGAGCTTAGGGCCCTTGCAACTCATCCTGAGAGATGCGTTCGCGAGGATGCATACTACAGGGAAAAAGCAATACTTAAGGAGCATGAGACAGCGCTTGCTTATTGCCTTAACGGGGTAAAGGGAACAGTTCTCCTTTTAGAAAGGAAAAGAGGCTGGCTAAATCCCCTTGAGCGCTCGCTTTTTTCAAGCAGGATAAAAAGGAGCACTCTTGATGCCCTCATCAGTGCTATTGAAGAGAAAAAGGGCATGTTCGGAAAATACCTTGATGTAAAAGCAAAGCTCCTGGGGCTCGAGAAGCTCTCCTGGTTTGATATCACAGCACCTGTTGGAAAGAGATTAGGGAAGTACTCATTTGAGGATGCAAAGGATATTGTAATCTCATCATTTAGCGCATTCTCTCCTGAGATGGGAGCTTTTGCAGAAAGCGCATTTGAAAACAGCTGGATCGATGCAGAGCCAAGGCGGGGAAAGGTTGGCGGTGCATACTGCACATCGTTTAAAAGGAAAAAGCAGTCGAGAGTGCTTTTAAACTATGACTATTCATACGATGCAGTTACAACCCTTGCCCATGAATTAGGGCACGCATACCACTCTTTTGTATTAAAGGATATGGACCCTCTTTTAACGGATTATCCGATGACTCTTGCAGAGACAGCAAGCATATTTGCTGAAACCATAGTATTTACAGAGCTGTTAAAGAGTGCAGATGATGATGAGAGGCTTTTAATAATCGAGCAGTTCGTAGCATCTGCATCCCAGGTATGCCTTGATATCCTTTCGCGCTTCTATTTTGAAGAGAGTGTCTTTGAAAAGAGAAAGGAGAGGGAGTTAAGTGCAGAAGAATTTTCATCCCTGATGCTTGATGCCCAGGAGAGGACATATGGCTCTTGCGTAGAGAACAAGCACGAGTACATGTGGGCTGTAAAGGGACACTATTATTCTGAAGCATTCTCGTTCTATAACTATCCATATGCGTTTGGAGAGCTCTTTGCGCTCTCGCTCTACACAA
>CAZHQL010000006.1:15322-27071 GCA_964534915.1 uncultured Spirochaetaceae bacterium
AAAGAGCTTAAGTGATGATGATTTTCCAGCAAAGTACAAAGCACTCCTAGAAAAGACAGGGTCACTCGATGCAAAGAGCGTTGCATCTCTTGCTGGCTGTGATGTAGATGATAAGGATTTCTGGCTGAGCGGCCTTTCCTTCATTGAAAGATGGGCAGAGGAGCTTTCCTCTTGGCTTTAAGGATTGAGAAATTCATAAGCGGCGCATATGGCCTTTCTCGCGATGAAGATGGAAGGGTTGTGCTTGTTAAAAGCGCGCTTCCGGGAGAGCTTGTTGAGCCGGGGCGCTATATAAGACGAGCTAACACAACTATTGTTGAAGACTATGAAATCCTTGAGAGAAGCGATGAGAGAACAGAGCCATGCTGCCCTCACTATGAAAAGTGCGGGGGCTGTGACTTTTTAGTAGTAAGCGAAAAGACATCGGCAGAGATCAAGGAAAAGATTGTAAAAGAGAACCTTGAACGCCTTGCAAAAGCAGAAAATCTTCCAGAGTTCGAAGTGCCAAAATACTCATCATTTACATCTTACCGCGCGCGCATCCGCGTCCATGTTGACTTAAAGGAAAAGAGAATCGGATTTCTCAAAAAAGGCTCTGGAGAGCTATATAGCATAGAGCATTGCCCTGCAATAACAGAGCTGTTGAATGAGAAGCTGAAGGAAAAGAGTGAAATCTTGAAAGAAGCACAGCGCATCAGGATCCTTAGCGGCATTAATAAGAAAACAGGCCTTGTAGAAGTTCCTCTTTTCTCAGGAGACGATGAGGTAACATTAAATGACAAGAGGGTAACAGCACTTGGCTATAAGGTAAGTGCAAATGTCTTCTTCCAGTCGAACCTGAAAGTGCTTCCAGAGCTCCTTTGCTTTGTTAAGGAGAATGCCCTTGGCACTGTAATAATGGACCTTTACAGCGGAGTCTCAACATTCTCTCGTCTTTTTGAAGGGGAAGAAAAAGTCGTTTATGCAGTTGAGAAGAGTGCAGCGTGCCTGCCGCTGGCAAAAGTAAATGCACCCTCAGCCAGGCAGTACACAGAGGATGTGCTTGCCTTTTCAAAACGCGTAAGGACTAAAGTCGATACATGCATAGTGGATCCTCCCAGGACCGGACTTGACAGAAACACGATACCCCTCATTGAGTCCTGGAATCCTGAGAGGATAATATATGTCTCATGCGACAGCACTACAGCATCCCGCGATATCTCAGTCTTCAGGAACTACAGGATAGTAAAAGCCTCCGTCTTCGATTTCTACCCGGGATCATTTCATGAAGAGAGTGCATTCATCCTGGAGCGCAGGTAATCCTCACACTATGCTTGCTGTATTCATCTGAAAACAATATGGGCAAAAAGAACAGAGGGTACTATAAAGAGCATGCTTTTTCAAACATTGAGTCAAGCTTATAAGTCTTTATAGTACCTTGTCTTATTCGCGTTTTCTTTTGTTTTCTGCTTCGGAAAAACCTATTTATCTAAGACAGCTGATGCCAGATCATAGATTTTCAGATGATCTTTGATGTACTCAGCGCTTAAATCCTCGGCAGAGGAGAATATTACGCTCTTCTCGCTTGCAGGGCGCACTTCAAAGAAGCTGTCTGAGAAGTTTCCTTTTGTTCCTTCCATCTCAAGGTGCACAGCGAATGCTGGCTTGTTAGTCATCAGGCGTATTGAGTATCTTCTTGCATTGATCTCGCGGATTTCAGTCTCAATTGCAACTTTCTGGTATGAGCACTTCTCGATATCATCAAGAAGAAGCGTGAGCTCTCTGTGGATGCTGAATGTCCTGAGCTTGATGTATACAAACTCATTCTTTCTGTCAACGCCTCTTAAGTCCAGGCTCTGTATCATGAGAGCCTCATGTGCCTTTACTGTATCTGAATACATCCACTTGTTTCTTTTTCCTCCAGAGTAGGTCATGAACTTTACTGAGATCTCTACTTTTTCCTCCTTATCCCCATCGTTTGAGACATAGATCTTTAAAGCATCATCCTCGATGAACATTATGGGAACCAGGTCTGCAAAGAACCTTCTTGCAGCATAGTGGCCAGGCCTCCATGTTCCGTTTTCCCTGACTGTTGAGAGAAGGTCCGAGTAGAGCACGCCGGGCTTTGAGTTGACACTTCTGGTCTTAAGCGTCCAGCGCTCAAGACTGACAGCATCAAGTGCAAGGCCTAAGTATCCTCTTTCCTCGCTTGCTTCAGCCTTGAAGATGTCTATGTCTATGCTGGCGCCAACGAATGACGGGTGGAACTTGTAGTCCTCGTACATCGCGCTATGAAGGACAATGAGGCCAAGGTGGTCGCATGTGTTATAGAACTCATGAGTCTCATGCCCCTCTTCAATATATAGCGCGTTCATATTTGCCCATGCGGCAGAGGAAAGAAGCTCATCATACCTCTTCTGGTCGCTCAGTATCTTATTGGGCCAGAGTGCTCCCATTATGAAAGTCTCGCGCCCGTTGACATATAAAAGGCCGTTTTTCACTTCGATAGTGCGGAAGGCAATGCGACGCTCAAGAGTTGTGCTTCCAACTGTTACGAGTGCAGTGTACATTATCTGGCGGCCATCTCCCCGTATGGACCATGTCTCAGCTTCACTCAGGGGAATTAAGAGTGTAAGAGAGTATTTCTTCCGTCCTTTTTCAAATCTGAGGCTCTCTTCACAATCATGGCCAAGGAGGCTTACCTTGACGCTCTTCTCATGCTCCCTGAATGCCTCATAGTCAAGCACTGCAGTGACAATCCACTCATCCTTGTCTTTCTTGGCATTAAGATGAGCTGAGTAGCCAACTCCGTCATGGCTTCTGAGGATTTCAACAGGGCTTCGAAATGATGAAGTTACAGTAAGCCTTATAGTATTTTCCCCATCCTTAAGAAGGCTTGTTATCTCGCTTCCCAGGCATTTTTCCCCGTTGATCTCTGCATTGATTATCCCGTGTGAAAGCAGTACTGAGCGCCTCTCATCAAGTGCTATGTCAAAAGTCCTCTCAAGCACCCATTTGAGCTTTCTGAGAGAGTCTATTTCATGTTTCTTTACGCTGTTTGCCAGTGTTGTATATATGCTGTTTGAGTTATTGTATTCAATGAAATCCCTGTCGTCGAAGCAGGATGTATATGCTCTGCATTCATTTCGGTCGAGAGGCATTAGGCGCCATGCGCCTGATAAGGATATTGTTTCCATCTTACCCTCCTAGGGAACTACTATAGCATGAGAAGAGGGGATAAGATAGTTTTTCTTCTCTAAAAGCAGTATACTGAAGCTATGCGCGATGGTTTTATAAAAGTCGGAGCGGCAAGCCCGGAATTAAGGGTTGCAGATCCTGAATACAATGTAAGCAAGATGCTTGAGCTTTATAATCTTGCTCTCTCTCAGAGCGTGAAGGTCCTTGTGTTTCCTGAGCTCTCAATAACAGGATACACATGCCAGGATCTTTTTCTAAGCAGCGCCCTTATAAAGAAGGCTTTCTCTGCCCTGGAGCGCTATAGAGATGAGACCAGGGAAAGCGACATCCTTTCATTTGTGGGCTTTCCCCTCTCTTATAAGGGAAAGCTTTATAACACAGCCGCTGCAGTGCAAAGAGGGCGCATCCTGAGCTACACTGCCAAGAAAAACCTCCCTTCATATGGAGAATTCCAGGAAGACAGGTGGTTTTGCCCATCTCCTGACGATAATATAATTCTTCCCTCCGGAGCTCCCCTTGGAAACAAGATCCTCCACAGCTTTGAGAATGCTGTAATCTCTGCAGAGATCTGTGAGGACTTATGGACAGCATGTCCTCCATCTGTAGAGCACGCGATGCACGGTGCAAACATAATCGTTAACCTCAGCGCAAGCGATGAGGTCATCGGGAAAGAAGAGTACAGGAGATCACTTGTTGCCATGCAGTCAGCAAAGCTCATCTCCGGCTATGTCTATGCAGATGCATCAGAGGGAGAGAGCACTACTGACATGGTATTCACTGGAGCTAATCTGATTGCTGAGAACGGTACTCTTCTCTGTGAGACCAATTTCTCCATAGGAAAGCTCACTGTCAGTGAAATCGACGTTGAGCGCCTCTGCGGGGAAAGAAGAAGGACAAATACATTCAAGACTCTAACTGGAGGCGGTTATGAGGAGATTACCCTGGATTTTAAGAGGGAGGAGTGCATCCTTACGCGCAAGATCGAGAAGTTTCCATTCGTGCCATCAAGCAAGAAGGATGTATCAGAGAGAGCTGAGAAGATCCTTTCTCTTCAGGCACTGGGGCTGAAAAAGAGAATTGAGCATACGGGAGCCAGAAAACTTATTATCGGGCTCTCAGGGGGACTTGACAGCACTCTTGCGCTCCTTGTCTCTGTCAGGGCTATGGATATGCTTTTTAGACCTCGCAAGGACATTTTAGCTATCACGATGCCATGCTTTGGAACCACAGAAAGGACCAAGGGAAATGCAGAGCGCCTTGCTGATGCTTTGGGAGTATCATTTGAGGAAATCAATATCAGGGGCAGCGTGCTTTCCCATTTCAAGGATATCGGACAGAGTGAGAGTGATTACAGCCTGGCGTATGAGAACGCGCAGGCCAGGGAGAGAACACAGGTGCTTATGGATAAAGCCAATATGCTTTCAGGCCTGGTAGTCGGAACGGGGGACCTTTCTGAGCTGGCACTAGGATGGGCTACCTACAACGGGGACCATATGAGCAACTATGCAGTAAATGCATCAATTCCAAAGACACTGGTAAGGCATATTGTTGCATACGTTGCATCACGCAAAGGAGAAGAGTCTGCTGTCCTTTCAGATATCCTTGCAACCCCTGTGTCCCCTGAGCTCATTCCTCCAAAGGATGGAAAGATCAGCCAGGTTACTGAGGATATAGTAGGGCCGTATGAGCTTCACGATTTTTTTCTCTATTACTTCGTGCGCTTCGGTTTTGCCCCCGGGAAGATTTACCGCCTTGCAAGGCTTGCATTTGATAAAATCTATCCAGGTGAAGTAATCTATAAATGGCTGAGGATCTTCCTGATCCGTTTCTTTTCACAGCAGTTCAAGCGCTCATGCCTTCCCGATGGTCCAAAGGTCGGAACTGTCACATTCAGTCCCAGAAGTGACTGGAGGATGCCAAGCGATGCTGATGTGAGTGCATTCCTTGAGGACCTTGATGCAAGGCGCTAACTGATTTGTGTGCATGCATTTACCCCTTATGCAATATAGAGCAGTGCATTATGGTTCTTTTCAGGCTTGACTTGGTGAAAAAGAGATTATTTTGAGAAGATTCCATTGACAGAAGGGGCGCGCCCGATTAAGATACGCATAGACAAAAAAGTTTTTTATTTGGTCTTTTCGCACAGCTGTTTAAATGCTTCTGGGCGGCGTGTTCGGAGATTTTAAAAGAGAATAACATAGTTATATATGGGGGAGTTTACATGAAAAGAAAACTTGTATTGGTCCTGGCTCTTGCCTTACTGGCACCAGCACTGTTGTTTGCTGATATCATTCAGCTCGGATTGAATGTCGGATACGGATTGAATTACGAGGAAATCGGGGATTTCTTGGGTGAGGATCTGGAAATCGCTGATTACTTCAAGATTGAGAATTTCTCATTTGCTCCTGAGCTTCGCGTCAATCTGCTTATATTCCAACTTGATGTGGTAGCACCGCTTTCATTCGGGAGTGACTACTTCAAGGCAGATGCTGTGGCCACAGCAGGATTGCAGCTTTCCCTTGGCTTTATCCGCCTGGCAGCAGGAGCTGGAATCTCAACGCCAGTAGTGTATGAGAAAAGTGCCTGGACCATCGGAGGAACGAGCGCAGATAACTTCCTTGAAGTTCTTACTAACTCCAGCCTGCTTTATAAGCTGAGCATAGGAATTCCTCTGAACAAGGTTGAGATAGTTGCTAACTGGCTCATTCCGGCAGATGGCTCATTCAATGATGTTAAGGGCGATATTTCCAAAATTGCTCCCAGCATCGCAGACAGCACTTTCAGCATCGGATTGCTGTTTAATCTGCTATGATATTAAATCCTTTTTCTAAGAAGGAAATTGTAATATCATAGTAAGCATGGAAATACTGAAGGCATTCATTTCGGCGTTAGTTGTAGTACTTGTTACTTCAATTCTGTTTTTTGTCATATACTTTCTTTTCCCTTCCCTCAGTGAGGACTACTTCGGGATTTCATACCAAAGTGCAAGGGAAAACCCTGTGGCAACATTTCAATCCTCATTCATGCCTTCGCAAGCAGACAGCTCAGCCTTCTCAGAAGAGGAGGCTGTTGCTTATCCGGTGCCTGAGACGGCCGCTGCTCTGGAAGAAGCAGCTGAGAGTGTTGCAGACGCTGCTTCTGATGCGCTTGAAGAAATATTTTCTGATGTGCCTGAGAGCATCGAAGCTGCGACAGATGCTGCTGAAGAGACATTTGATGATGTCCTCTCTGCAGTGAGCGAGAGCGTCTCAGCCCTGACAGATGAATTTAAAGAGAGCGTTTCTACGCTCTTTGCAGATAAGATAAATAACCTTTCAAGATCATCCTTTGCATCCTTTTTGTCAGGGGGTACAACTTGAGAGTTACGTTCCTCGGCACAGGAACGAGTCATGGCATTCCGGTAATTGCCTGTTCCTGCCCGGTATGTACAAGTCCTGATGCGCGTAACAAGCGCTACAGGACTTCCCTTCTGGTTGAAGATGGCATGACTTCAATTGTAATAGACACAGGCTATGAGTTTCGCTTAGCAGCGCTCCGCTCAGGAGTAAAGGACGTTGACGGAGTCTTATATACTCATTCGCATGCAGATCATATCATGGGGCTTGATGATTTAAGGATCTTCACATCAAAACATGATCTTCCGATATATGGAAATAAGGATACGATTGAGAGGATAAAAACCGTATTTGACTATGCATTCAATGCGCATGACTGGTCACACCTTAATGCAAGCGATGCAAAGAGGGAAGTTGCCAATCAGTTAAAAAAGCATAACTACGGCATCCCGCTTCTGATTCCTAATATAATTGAAGCGTATGAAGAGTTCAGTGTAGGAACTATCAGGATAAAGGCAATTCCTGCCATGCATGGCATGATGGAAGTCTTTGGCTATCGCATAGGAGGATTTGCATATGTAACTGATGTATCCTATATAAGCGATGAAGCACTTGATGAAATCAAAGGCGTTGATGTCCTGGTAATCGGAGCACTCAGGGAAAGGGAGCACCCGACGCATTATAATTTTAGGGAGGCGCAGGGCATAGCTGAGGCTGTCGGATGCCGGATCTGCTATTTTACGCACATAAATCATGAGACCAGCTATGAAGAGATAAACAGGCGCTACAGTCCGCTATGCTTAAGCAGCTATGATAACTTAACACTGGAGGTTTGAATGTCCGATTTGTTTTCCGAAAGCGACTTAGACCAGGAAAGGCTTGAAGAGGAAAGAAGGAAACAGGAAGCCCTGATTGCCAGAATGATTAAAGAAGAGAAGGCAAAGAGCAAATATAAGGCAAAGAGCTATGACAAAGTGCTTTATATAATCGACGGGTACTCCTTGATCTACAGGTCATACTTTGCCCTGATGTCAAAACCCCTTACAGATAAGAGCGGGAATAATATCAGCGCATACTTTGGATTTTTCAACACGCTTTTGTTCCTCATGGGCGAGTATAAGATGGACTATCTTGCTGTCTGCATGGACGAAAAGGAAGAGACATTCCGCCATAAGATGTACCCTGAGTACAAGGCAAACAGGATGAAGGCCCCCGAGGATCTGCATGCAGCAGTTCCGCTTATAAGAGAGACGCTTTCAAAGATGGGCGTAGCAGTTCTTTCAAAGCCTGGCTATGAGGCAGACGATGTCATTGCAAGCCTTACGCGAAAAGCCGGGGAAAACAGGATTGCATCTGTCATGTTCACAGGGGACAAGGACCTTTTGCAGCTTGTATCTCCCTCTGTCTCTGCGCTCCGCCCTCCGAAGAAAGGAGGCCTGAGCTACACATTCTTTTATGAGAAGGAAGTATATGAAGAGTTCTCCGTGCACCCTGGACAGATTGTGGACTATCTTTCGCTTTTAGGAGACTCATCTGACAATATCCCGGGTGTTAAGGGAATAGGTGCAAAGGGAGCTGCAAAGCTCCTTGGAGAATATGTAAGCCTTGAGGGAATTTACCGCAATATAGAAAGGATTACAGGAAAAACAAAGGATAAGCTCATTGAAGGGCGTGCTATGGCAGAGCTATCAAAGAAGCTTGTGACGCTCTCATTTGATGCACTTGATGACTCCTTTGATATTGAAAAACTCTCTGTTTCAAATATCCATAAAGAGGGCGCTGCCCCTGATTTCTCACTTCTCGGGAGCACATTCCTTTTAAGAAAGCTTGGCTCTTCTGACTCTGTAAGGGAAGCAAAGGTCAGTCTCAGGAAAGCTGAGAGTGAAACAAGTGTCCGCAGTGACGATGTTTACTACCAGGGACAGGGTGAATATGAGTGCCTTACAGATATCAATGAGATAGAGAGGAAATTCAATGATGCCATATCCTTTCACAATGGCATCATTGCATTCGACACTGAGACTACAGGCTTTTCAGAGGATGCAGAGATCGTAGGATTCTCGTTCTCCTATGAGCTTAAAAAGGCATATTACTGTCCCCTTGTTGCTGAGAAGAGGACTTATCTTGATAAAAGTGATGTGAAAGCACTCTTTGATAAATACCTCAAAAGCGGAAAGCTAAGGGTAGTAGGGCAGAACATCAAATATGATCTTAAGGTCCTCTGGTCGCTTGAGAGCGATATTGAGGCTATTGAATTTGACACGATGATTGCTTCATGGATGCTTGAGTCAAACCAGTCTCAGTTCAGCCTGGAGGCCCTCTCAAGAAGGTATCTTGATTATGAGATGATTCCCTTTGAGAGCGTTGTAGAGAAAGGAAAGAGCTTTGACACAGTCTCTTTAGAGAATGCTACAAGATACTCAGCAGAGGATGCAGATTACACGTTCCGCCTTTATTACATCCTCCTGAAGCGCTTAACGGAAAAAGGCCTTCTCGATACTTTAAGGAGCCTCGAGATTCCTCTTATAAGAGTGCTTGCCATGATGGAGAAAAAGGGCATCATGATTTCAGATGAGAAGATGGATGCTCTGAAAAAAAGCACGGATGAGAAAGTGCAGAGCCTTGAAGAGAGGATATATGAACTTGCTGGACACCGCTTCAACATAAACAGCACGCAGCAGCTTGCAACAGTGCTTTTTGAGGAAAAGCGCCTTGAGACAGGAAAGAAGACGCAGACAGGATTTTCCACAGACAGCGAGACTCTTGAGAACCTGAAGAGAAACGGGGGAGGGGAAATCGTTGAGAGGATACTGGAATACAGGATGCTCTCAAAGCTCAAGAGCACGTATATAGATGTGCTTCCAGCTCTTAAGGCATCTGACGGAAGAATCCACACGAGCTTTCTGCAGACAGGAACTGCTACCGGCCGCTTATCAAGCAGGAACCCGAATCTTCAGAACATTCCTGTGAGAACGGATGACGGGAGGGCCATAAGAAGCGCGTTCATTTCCGAAGAGGGCAATGCCTTCATAAGCGCGGATTATTCGCAGATTGAGCTGGTGATGCTTGCACATATGTCGGGCGATGAGGAGCTTAAGAAAGCCTTCATAAGCGGACAGGATGTACACAAGTACACTGCAGCCCTGATCTTTGGAAAAAGCGTTGATGAAATAAGCCACAGCGAGCGCCAGATTGCAAAGACGATAAATTTTGGAATCATGTATGGAATGTCTGCATTCCGTCTTTCAAGCGAGCTTCAGATATCGCGCAAGGAGGCCCAGGAGTTCATAGACAAATACTTTGAGCGCTACAGCGGAATCAGGGCATTCGTGGAAAGATGCGTCAGAAGCGCTGAGGAAAAAGGCTATGTTGAGACGCTCTTTGGACACCGGAGGGCCATAGCGGGAATCAACAGCCGCAACAGGACGGAGAAAAACGCTGCTGAGCGCGTTGCAGTAAACACAGTAATCCAGGGAAGCGCAAGTGAGCTTATGAAGCGCACTATGATAGCACTTACAGGCCGCCTGAGGTCCTATTTAGTCCTTCAGGTACACGATGAGCTCATATTTGAATGCCCGGAGGACGAAAAAGATGAAGTGAGTGCAGAAGTAAAGGATATTATGGAGAACACTACAAAGCTCTCAATTCCTGTACGCGCATCCGTTGAGAGCGCAGAATGCTGGGGAGAGATGCACTGATGACTATAGGACTTACAGGAAAGATCTGCGCAGGAAAGGATGAGGCTGCATCCTCTCTTGCGTCCCTCGGGGCATATGTAATAGACCTTGATAAGCTCGGGCATGAGGCCCTTATTCAGAATAAGGAAAAACTTGTATCTGCATTCGGCTCCGGGATAATAAATGGCGATGCTGTTGACAGGAAAAAGCTTGCATCCCTTGTCTTTTCTGATGAAAAAGAGCTTAGAAAGCTCGAGAGCATAAGCCACCCCTGGATGATAAAGGAGACAAGAGCCCGCGCTGAGAAAGCCCTCAGGGAAAAGAGGATTGTAGTAATCAATGCGGCAATCCTGAAGCGGCTGGGCCTTGATGAGATCTGCGATGAAATCCTTTTCATAGACGCTCCGTTTGAACTGAGGGCAAAGCGCGCAGAAATCAGGAATGGCATAAGAAGAGAGGAGTTCAGAAAGAGGGATGAAAATCAGAAAGATATTGTTTCCACATTTGAGGATTTTCAGGGTACAATGGTAGTAATTGTCAACGACTCGGATAAGGCTGGTCTTTATCGACAAGTAAAAAATTATTATGATACTATCTTAGCGAGAGGTTAAGTATGGGAAAGAAAAGAGAGTATATTGTTTTGTCTTTCTTTATAGTGCTTGCAGTATTCGTCTTTGCCCTGTTATGGCAGGTCCGTCCCTTGTACGACAACTCAGTTCTTGAAGATGCAAGGGCAAGGCAGGAAGAAGATCTTATAGATGTTAATCGAGCCCTGGAGACAAGCATAAGGGCACGTGAAGAGAAAGAATCCTGGATAGGGGAAGCTGTAGCCCGGATTGAGAATGACGATGATTTCATATCTTCCATATCTGCCTCTGTAGAAAATGAAGTGAATGCTTATGTAGATGCCTTGGTTGAGGATCCTGCAATAGCAGAGGCCCTTGCAGAGCGCATCCTTGAGATAGTCCTGAGCGATGCGGAAGTACAGAGAAGAATTGCTTCCTATGTGGACGGTGCAGTTAAAGAGAAGGAAGAAGAGTATGCATCCTATATCAGTGAAGCTGTTCAGCCATCTAACATTGTACGCGGGACAGTCAGAGAGGAAGTCAATCTCTATCTTGATAGCAATCTCCCATACGCATACGATGTCATCGATTCCAGGATTAATGCCTTCGCAGATAATTCCATCGCCTATATCGATGAGAGAGTGGAAGCTGGAATCAGAGATCATGAAAGAGAGAATGCTGGCTACATTGATGAGAGAGTTGAGGCACTTATCAGCGCCTACGCCACTGAGAATATCGGATACGTCGATGAAAGAGTTGAAGCTGGAATCAATGCTTACGTGGCTGAGAACATCGGTTATGTAGAAGAGATGATCGAAGCTGAAATCAGCGAGTTTGTAGCAGAGAATATCGATTATGTCGACGAGAGAGTTGAAGCAGGCATAAACGCTTACGCGGCTGAGAACATCGGTTATGTAGAGGAAATGGTCGAGGCAGAGATCAGCGAGTATGTAGCCCAGAACATCGGTTACGTCGAAGATATGATTGAAGCAGA
>CAZHQL010000007.1:0-16873 GCA_964534915.1 uncultured Spirochaetaceae bacterium
AAGCTCATGTGAAAGGGCGGAAAACTATCCGTTTGATATATGTTCGCTATAGCGTTAAATTGCTTAGCTTCCTGCGTGTGTATGTTATATGAACTTCATCAGATGGATGTTTTTCTCCCTTTTCAAAAATAACTTAATTAAGTATTTTCTTTACTGTTATGTTAAAGATAGGAATAGACGTCGGATCAACAACCATGAAGGTTGTTGCTATCGACGAAAGCGGCACTTTAATCTATAGTGCATATGAGCGGCACTATTCAGAGATATTCAAGAGTGCTGCGAGGATGCTTTCCGACGCCCTTGAAAAACTGACTGATGATTTAGTATTAGTTTCGCTCTCCGGATCTGCCGGAATGGGATTAAGCGAGCACTCAGAAATACCTTTTGTACAGGAAGTATATGCGACAAGAGTTGCTGTTCAGAAGTATCTTCCAGATACTGATGCTGTAATAGAGCTCGGCGGAGAGGATGCAAAGATCCTCTTTTTAAAAAATGGCCTTGAAGTGAGGATGAACGGCTCCTGCGCAGGCGGAACGGGGGCATTCATAGATCAGATGGCAACGCTCCTTGGAATATCGATGGATGATATGGACCGCCTTTCAGATGGAGCAACGGATATACACACGATTGCATCGCGGTGCGGAGTATTTGCTAAATCTGATATCCAGCCGCTGATTAACCAGGGCGCACGCACTGAGGATATCGCAGCATCAATTTTGGTTGCTGTTGTAAACCAGACTATAGCTGGTCTTGCACAGGGAAGGAAGATTGAGGGAAACATAGTTTACCTTGGAGGGCCCTTAACGTTCATAAGGAACCTGCGTAAGCATTTTGATGAGGCTTTAGGCACTAAGGGAACATGCCCTGAAAATTCACTGTATTACGTTGCTCTTGGAACTGCGCTGACAGATGGCGGCCTGAAGATACGTCTAAGTGATCTAATCTCTCTTATAAGCTCCCTTAAGGGAAGCGGAAACTACACAAAGCTTCCTGCCCTTTTTTCATCGCGCTCTGAGTACGATGCATTCATAGCGCGGCACAGGAAAGCAACAGTTGAATTTACAAATCCTCTGACATACAAGGGAGAAGCATTTTTGGGAGTCGATGCGGGAAGCACTACCATCAAGTGTGCCCTCATTGACAAGGATGAGAAGCTTCTTCTCTCACGCTACTCCCCTAACAATGGAAACCCTGTTCAGGCAATAGCGAGCTTTCTAAACAGCGTGTATGAAGAGTTCCCTGATATCATAATCACATCAAGTGCATCCACGGGCTACGGGGAGGATTTGTTAAAGACTGCATTCAATCTTGACTATGGCATTGTAGAAACCCAGGCGCATTTTCTTGCTGCAAAGCACTTTAAAAAGGATGTGGATTTCATCATAGACATCGGGGGACAGGACATAAAGTGCTTCAAGATCCGAGATGGCGCAATTGATGATATCTTCCTGAACGAGGCATGCTCATCCGGCTGCGGCTCCTTCTTGCAGACATTTGCAAACGCACTTGGAA
The DNA here is from genome assembly GCA_964534915.1 of uncultured Spirochaetaceae bacterium. GTDB lineage: Bacteria > Spirochaetota > Spirochaetia > Sphaerochaetales > Sphaerochaetaceae > Ornithospirochaeta. Next base: position 1,513 of record CAZHQL010000007.1, read on the forward strand.
AATCAAGCCAGGAATTTGCATCCCTTGCTATAGATTCAGATGCGCCTGTGGACCTTGGCTCAAGGTGCACAGTCTTCATGAACAGCTCAGTAAAGCAGGCACAGAAGGACGGGGCAAGAGTTGAGGATATCTCAGCAGGCCTTGCAATAAGCGTAGTGAAGAACGCGCTTTACAAGGTAATAAGGGCACAGAGCAAGGACGCACTTGGAGAGAACATTGTAGTTCAGGGCGGAACGTTCTTAAATGATGCTGTGCTCCGTGCATTTGAGATGGAAATGGAAAGGCCTGTTATAAGGCCTGAGATTGCCGGCCTTATGGGCGCATTCGGCTCTGCGCTCTATGCAAAGGCAATGTGGGAAAAGAAGAAAGAGAGCTCTGCGATTATCTCAAAGGAAGAGCTAAAAGACCTTAATCCACGCTTAAGGAGCATCAGGTGCGGCGGCTGCAGCAACAACTGCCTTTTAACTATCAATGACTTTGGCCTTTCGCGCCGCTTGATAAGCGGCAATAAGTGCACAAAGCCCATAACGGGCGAAAAGAAGGAAGAAAAAGATGAGTACAACCTCTACCTGTATAAGCAAAAGCTCTTAAAGGGCTATATGGATAGAAAGACAGAGAATAAAAGGGGCCGCATCGGGCTTCCTCTTGCGCTTGGCATGTACGAGCTCCTTCCCTTCTATCAGACGCTTTTTGAGAATCTTGGCTATGAGACTGTCATCTCTCCTTTTTCTGACAGGGCACTTTATATATCAGGACAGGCATCAATACCATCTGATACTGTATGCTTTCCTGCAAAGCTCATGCATGGAGCTGCAGAGTATTTAAAGAAAGAGAATGTCGATTTGATATTCATCCCCGCATCCTCATACAACGTGGATGAGAATAAGGGAACAAATCACTTTAACTGCCCTGTTGTCGCATACTACGGGGAAGTAATCCGCACTAACCAGGACCTTGGCAGCATCCCCCTTCTTCTTGTCTATCTTTCCCTGGAGAAGCCCCGGGTCTTTGCATCGCGTATTGCTAAGGAGCTCGGCCTTGATAGAAAAGAAGTATATAAGGCCACGAAGAAAGCATTTGATGAGCTTGATGAGTATCACAGGAAAGTAATTGAGAAAGGAGATGAGATAGTAAGAAAGGCAAGGGAGAATAAAAAGCACATAATCGTTCTTGCCGGCCGGCCCTATCATGTGGACCCTGAGATCAATCATGGGATTGACCATCTCCTGCTTGACCTTGGCTCTGCAGTAATTACAGAGGACAGCATCAGCTATAAAACAGAAAAGAAGGCTACAGGAGTCTTAAATCAGTGGACATACCACGCGCGCCTTTATGATGCTGCGCGCTATACAGCAGATAAAAAGGACATGGACCTTGTTCAGCTTGTCTCTTTCGGATGCGGGCTTGATGCAGTAACGACGGATGAAGTAAGGGATATCCTGAGAGAAAAGAACAGGATCTACACGCAGATAAAGATTGATGAGATAACCAACCTCGGATCTGTCAGGATAAGGCTCAGAAGCCTCTTTGCTGCAATGGAGATGAAAGAGTAATGCCCCAGTATACCAAAGAGATGAGAAATAATGGATGGACCATCGTAGTTGCAAACATGTCTGAAATCCATTTTGACATCATAAAGAGGATATTCGATAACTACAACATCAGCGTGATGCTTCTTGAAAACAGCGATCCGACATTGATTGACGAGGGCCTCAAGTACGTTCATAACGATATGTGCTACCCGTGCCTGCTTGTAGTCGGGCAGATGCTTGATGCAATAAAGAGGGGCCTTGTCGATAAAGACAAATGCGCTCTTGCAATCTCGCAGACAGGAGGAGGCTGCAGGGCATCAAATTACTACTACCTTCTTTGCAAGGCCTTAAAGCGTGCAGGCCTTGAGCACATTCCAGTAATCTCATTCAATCTTCAGGGCATGAACTCAAACCCGGGTCTCAAGATAACAAAGCTCATGCTCCTCCAGGCCTTCACTGCCCTTATCTACGGGGATATGCTGATGATGGTATCAAACCAGACAAGGCCCTATGAGATTAACAAGGGAGAGACAGACTCTCTTGTTGCTCTGTGGTCAGAGAGAATCGGGCAGATGTATGCAAAAAACAAGGGCTATTTCGGGCACCACATGAGAAAAAACCTCAACAGGATCAGCGATGACTTTGCATCCATTGAGATGAAGAGAGTGGCAAAAGTAAAGGTCGGGATTGTCGGCGAGATCTACATGAAATACTCGCGCCTCGGGAACAATAATTTAAAGGACTTCCTTGAAAGCCAGGAGTGTGAGGTAATGCTTCCTCCGATGCTCGGCTTTGTCTTCTACGGCTTTACTAACGGCATCCATGACGCTGAGTTCTATGGAAGAAGCAAGGCATACAGCTTTTTAATAGGGCACATTGTAATGCCGTATTTAGAGAAATTCGAGCGCTATATGATTGATGCTATTTCACGCCATGATATCTTTCATCTTCCCTCCTCCTTTAAGGAGCTTGAAGAGTACGGAAGGAGCATCATAAGCCAGGGCTGCAAAATGGGAGAAGGATGGCTATTAACTGCTGAGATGGTAGAGCTTGTTGAAAAGGGCTATGGAAATATTATCTGCACGCAGCCATTCGGATGCCTTCCAAACCACATCTGCGGCAAGGGCATGATAAGACCTATAAAGGAAAAATACCCTGATTCAAACATAGTCCCGATTGACTATGACCCCTCTGCTACGAAAGTAAACCAGGAAAACAGGATAAAGCTCATGCTCTCAGTTGCAAGGGAAAACCTTAACAAGAGCCTCAGGGAGAAAGCTCAATGATGTCTTTTTTATCAAGGTAGATAGAGCCTTGTACCTTTGCGCAACGAGGAAATGATGCATTTATTGCAACGCCTGTATCCCTTACGCGGAAGCAGTATGTATTGCTCTCAACTTTCTCTATGCATTTAAGGATCTCAACATCTATCTTATAGTTGCCCTCAGAGAGAGAGAACGAGTCATCCCTGATTCCAGCGCGCTCAGCTTTTATATTCAGGCCCTTAATGCCAAGTGCGGGAATTTCTCCGCCTCTTGCGCTGTAGATATTCCTTATTCCGAGTAGAGTTGCTGCCCTCTCTGACCTCGGGTGGTAAAAAAGCTCTTCATTTGCACCCTTTTCTATTATCTTTCCCTTATCGATGAGGTATGTGTATGAGCTCATGTAATAGGCCTCATCATTGTCGTGCGTTACTATTATTGCTGTCTTTCCGCTATCACGAATGAGACTCTTCATCTCTTCCCTGAGGCGCTCACGCAAATTCACATCGAGTGCAGAGAAAGGCTCATCAAGAAGTATTATATCCGGCTCTGTGACTAAAAGGCGCGCAAGAGCAACTCTCTGCTTCTCACCCCCCGAGAGATCCTCAGGAAGGCGCTTTAAAAGGCCTTTGATGTTCAAGAGCTCAGCGTACTCGTCTGCAACTCTCTCCTTTTCTCTTTTGCTCATGCCTTTCAGGCTCAGCGTTATGTTCTTGCAGACATTCATCGTAGGAAAGAGCGCGTAGTTCTGAAAGAGGTATCCGATCTTTCTATGTCGCGCCTTGATATCTATATTCTTCTCTGAGTCAAAGAGGACGCGGTCTCCTACTATAATCTTTCCGCTATCAGGCTTTATAAGGCCTGCAAGAAGCCTCAGCGTCACGCTCTTTCCAGACCCTGAGGGGCCAAGGAGCGCTGTGATCTCTGCATCAGTAATGAAGCAGGCATCATATGAGAATGCGCCGAAATTCTTTTTTACGCTTAGCTCTACTCTCATCTTCTCTTGCTCCTCTTTTCAAGAAGGTTCACTGAAAGCAGCACTACAGTGCTTATTGCAAGGTTTATCAGAACATAGAGAATTGCAAGCTCATCATTATTTGTTCTCCACATCTGGTAGACAGTAGTGCTTATTGTAGCAGTGCGGCGCGGTGTGTAGCCTATAAGCATGCTTGTTGCCCCGTATTCACCGAGTGCGCGTGCAAACGTGAGTACTACACCTGCAAGTATTCCGCTTCTTGAGTACGGCATCATGATGCGCCAGAAGATCTTCACATTGGACATGCCAAGTGTCTTTCCTGCGTCTGACAGGCTCTCATCGAAAGCCTCGAATGAGCCCCTGACTGTCCGGTACATCAGAGGAAAGGAGACTACGGCGGCAGAGAGTATGCCGCCATACCATGTCATTACGAATCTTATCCCGAATTCATTCAGAAAGATTCCAATGGGCCTTTTCAGCCCGAAAACAAGCAGAAGGAAATAGCCTACTACTGTCGGGGGAAGCACCAGTGGAAGAGTCAGGATGACATCGAGAATTCCCTTTATAACGCGAGGAAGCCTTTTTATGTAATAGGCTGCGAAAACAGCAGTGAAAAACACTATTATAGTGCTTATAAGTGCAATCCTGATTGAGTTATAAAGGGGAAACAGATCCATCAGTCAAGCCTCTTAAATCCTACGGACTCAAAAACTTTCTTTGCCTCTGCTCCTTTGATAAACTCAAAGAAGTCAGCAGCTGCCTCGCTTCCGCCTGAGCTAATCATTGCAGCAGGGTATATAATCTGCCCGCACATTTCCTCAGTTGCTGCATCGACTACTGTAAGCCCTGCGCTGTATGCATCTGTTGAGTATATGATTCCGCAGTCAACGCTTAATTCGCTTACCTGGCTTGTTACTTCCCTTACATTGGAGCCATATGTAAGAACGCCCTTTCTGTTAAGTTCATCCTCACTAAGGCCATAGTAATCGAATATAAGCTGTGTGTACTGTCCTACAGGAACATCGCTGTTTCCAATTGCAAGGAATACATCCCCTGAATTCAAGAGCTCTGCAAGCTGGTCAAAGCTCCTAATTCCCCTCGGGTTCTCAGGTGCAACAGAAAGCGTTACCTGGTTTTCAAGAAGATCTGCTCTTGTGCCTTCTACTACAAGACCTGCATCCTCTACCTGGTTCATCTGAAGCTGTGCAGCTGATATGAAGATGTCAGCAGGTGCTCCTTCAAGCATTTGCGTCCTCAGTGTCCCTGATGAGTCATAATTAGGATAGATCCTTACGCCAGGATTTCTTGCTGTGTAGAGATCTATTATCTCATCCATTACATCTGTAAGGCTTGCTGCTGCAAAGACGATAATCTCATCTGTTGCAAATACAGGCAAAGCAAGAGCGAGAGCCAATAATAAAACTAGAATTTTTTTCATTTTTCCTCCTATTCTCCGCAAGATATTTCATCAAGGGTCATCACATCGAGTGCGTGCCCTAACATGTCCTTAATTGCTTCATATTATTCCTTAACAGCCTTTGCGCTTCCGGGAAGGTTTATAATAAGGCTGCTTTTCCTTATTCCGCTTATTCCTCTTGAGAGCGCTGCTTTCTTTGTCACTTTAAAGCTCTCAGCCCGGATAAGCTCGCTTATTCCAGGAACTTCCCTTTCTATTACGCGGCGCGTTGCATCTGCTGTGACATCGCGCTTTGAAAGCCCTGTTCCCCCTGTTGTAAGAATGAGTGAATAGTTCATGTCTGTTAACCTTATAAGCTCAGCTTCAATCAGCTCAAGCTCATCTGGAAGGAGACTGTATGAAACCTCTTGAAAGCCGCTCTCTGTCAAAAGCTCAACTAAGAGCTTTCCGCTAATGTCCTCTCTCTCTCCTCTCTGCGCTCTGTCTGAAAGGCATACTACTGCTGCTTTATAGCTCACTTACTCCTCCCTTTCCCAGGTGGCATGATGGGAAAATGCACTCACGGCACCCCAGGCAGAAGCCAGTTGATGCAAGCGATGATATATACTTCTTTGTTATCTTCTTGTCCGAAAGCAAAAAGGGAAGCACTAAGTCAAAGACTGTAACCTTGCTATACATTACGCAGCCTGGAAGCCCTATTACTGGAGTTCCATCTAAATATGCAACTAAAAGCATTGCACCCGGGAGCACGGGAGTGCCATATGTAATGATCTCTGCACCTGTCTTTCTTATTGCTGCTGGAGTTCTGTCATCAGGATCAACGCTCATTCCTCCCGTGATGAAAATAAGGTCTGCTTTCCCCTTGTCCTTCTTAATCTGCTCTGCAATAAGATTATCATCATCGCTTAGCGTTGTATGATTAATAATCTCTGAGCCATATTTGGAAAGCTTTTCGATAATAACTGGAGTGAACGTGTCCTTTATGCGCCCGTAATAGACTTCGTTTCCTGTAGTTATTACGCTGAACTTCTTTTTCCTTACCCGAAGCACTGTGGCAACAGGGCCTCCTATTGCCTTAGCCTTCTCAAGGCTTTCTTTTTCTATCATGAGGGGAATTACCCTGAAACCCATTACTCTCTCGCCCTTTTTTACAAAGCGCGCAGTGCTTACAGAGGATACAGAAATCTTGTCTATCATATTAAGGGCAATGAGCTTTTCGGTGTCTGTAAAGAACACGCCATCAAGCGCACTGCTTAGCTCTATCTTTCCTTCCCTTACACTGCTCTCTTCAAGGCCATCGCCCTTTATAATCGATGCAAGGAATGCAGCTGCTTCATTTTCATGCACTAAGCCTTCATCGGAGGGAGAAAACACAAATACATGGTCCTTTCCAAGGCTTAAAAGGAGTGGAATATCTTCTTCTCTTATTACATGGCCCTTTCTGAAAGGAGTGTCCTTTACTTCTCCTTTTATGATGCGGCATATATCGTGAGTAAGTGTAAGCCCGACTGCCTCCTCTGTCCTTACCTTATACATATAAATCCTCTTCAAGAGGAAATGATAGCAGTTCATGCACCATTATGCAACAAAAAACATAATGGATGTTTGCATAGCCTTTAAGACAAAGATTCTGCGTAAGCGTAATCTCGCACACACATCCACCCTCAAATAAAATGTGAATAAAATGCAGTAAAAAAGCCCCCTGAAAGCGTCTCTTCAAGGGCCATTTTATTCGAGTCTCGAACTGATTCTTGGTAAAAAGCACTCTCTGCGCTCTGAAATGCAGATTTTATATAGCTATGGAAATTGGGAATTCGTTATTACATGGTTACATGCATTTTCTCTTTAATTATTCTGATGTTCTCATCTCCGATGGCATTTGCTTTCCTTGTGCCCTCGCTTACGATTTCCTTAACTTCTTCTATATGGTTCTCGTAATAGGCACGCCTTTCCCTGATGGGGTCCAGCATCGCATTGAGCTTGTCAGAAAGGAGCTTCTTACAGGCAACGCATCCGATCTGGGCGCCCTTGCACATACTTTCTATGTTCCCCGCTTCCTCAGTATTAAAGACCTGGTGGTACTTATAGACATTGCACACCTCCGGGTTTCCAGGGATTTTGACGCTTATCCTGTTTGTATCCGTCACTCCTGCCTTTACTTTCCTCACTATCTCTTCAGGAGGATCAGAAAGGTAGATTGCATTTCCAAGGCTCTTTCCCATCTTCTGGTTTCCATCCAGCCCTGAAAGGCGCCCAACAGATGAGAGAAGATAATCAGGCTCAACGATGTCTGTTCCATAGAGCTCGTTGAATTTCCTTACGATCTTGCGTGTCATCTCGATATGGGGAATCTGGTCTGCTCCAACTGGAACTAAATGAGCATTGCAGAATGTTATGTCAGCACTCTGGGACACAGGGTATCCTAAAAAGCCATATGTCATATCGCGGTAGCCGTAGTTCTTTGCTTCTGTCTTTATCGTAGGGTTATGTGACAGCTGGCTTACTGTTACGAGCATGCTGTAGAAGATCGTGAGCTCTGCAATCGATGGAATCATCGACTGCTGTATGAGCATGCTCTTCTCAGGGTCAAGCCCTGCAGCAAGATTATCCATTGCTACCTGGTAAATTGAATCATGAATGAGCTCAGGATTCTCAAAGTGAGTAGTGAGTGCCTGTACATCCGCAATAAGGATGAACTCCTCATACTCATCCTGAAGCTCTACCCTGCTCTTTAGCGATCCAACATAGTGCCCAAGGTGGAGGCGCCCTGTAGGCCTGTCTCCTGTGAGTATCCTCTTTCTCATCCTGCCTTTTCCCCAGATTCCTTCTTATGGTCTGTCACATAGAAGCCGCTTGAGTGATATACAACGCCGGGAGTTGTAAAAACTCTCCTGGCCTCTGCCTTGCAATCAGGGCAGAGCTCTGCATCATCGGCATGAGAAAAACTCTTATAATCTTCAAAATGCTTTCCGCATTCAGGACAGAGATAATCATAGTATGGCATTTTAATTCCTCGCTTAAAGTAAAATACTTATTTTGCTCCTTTTTTTCCAGAGGCAAACGGGAAAAACTTTAAAATCCTATGAGGCTATCAAGAAATGCTTTTAAATCTTCAGCGCTTATTTCCATATCCCTTACCTCTATAGTGCGCCCTGAGCGGCTTATCATAAGAGAAAGGGACGCAAAGTCCAGGGCCCCGCCTTCCCGTCTTATTTTCTGGATGCTCTCGTTTCTTAAAATGGTAAGGAGAGCCTGAGCACTCTCTTCTGATGCAAGATTTAAAGTTGCAGAAAGATAGAATAAGCCATCATTCTCACTTAATCTGACAAGTGCTGACTCTGTATTCCTGACTATGCCATACGGAATTTCAAGGAAAAGGGGAAAGAGCGTAAGAGGGTTCTTCACATAGATTGCAATAAGGCTCTCTGCCATCTCGCGCGCAAGAGCATCCGGAATAAATGAGATTCTCTCATCAAGTGTCTTTTCCTTAGCTCTTGTGTAATCATCGCTTGTGAATAAGAGCACTCCCTTCTCTGGAACTCCTATGCTGATCTTTCCGTCTGTGTAGTGCTTGCTTCCATTGCTTCTTGCTTTCTCAAAGCCATCTGTATTGGAAAGAGCTGCAGAGACCAAGAGCGTGCTGAAGTTTCCCTCTGCAGCTCCATAGAGCATCCAGTCTCCTAAGCAAAGGGGATACTCATCTTTTCCAGGAGAAAGCGCAATGCTTATTCTCTCTGCTCTTGAGATAACGGGGTTATCTGCGGCAAGGCCTGCCTTCTTCAGAGCATCAAGATCAGCTGTTATAACAATTTCCCCATCCTCCCCCATTGCCTGGAAAAAGTATTCTGTTTTAAAGGCAGAATGAGTGGCGCACGATGAAAGGGCTATTGCAATGGCAAATACTAATAATGCCTTCCTCATACCTTCTTCAAGCTGAGAGTAACTGCAAGTCCATCAAGGGATGACTGCTTTCCCTCGTTCTCTGCAATCTCTATCTCATCAGATAAGGTCTCGTTTGAGATGTATGATGAGTATGCCTTAACAGCATCATCAAGCATTCCCTCTCCCTTGATTCTCACTCTGATGTGATCAGATACTTCAAACCCCTCTTCCTTTCTCTCAGACTGGATCAAGCGCACGATATCCCTTGCAAGGCCTTCAAGCAGGAGCTCATCAGTAACAAGCGAGTCATATCCTACAGTAAGGCTTCCCTCGTTAAGGACCTTGACGTTTTCTTTCTCTGTTCTGTTTACAGCAAGGTCTGCACTAGAGAGCGCAATCTCTCCTGCTGAGTACTTTAGATTCTTTTCGTTTCCATCAAGGATTGATGCTATCTCATCGCTTGTAAATGTCTCAATAATAGAAGCAACTTCCTTCATGTTCTTTCCAAGCCTTGATCCAAGGACCTTGAAGTTAGCTTTTGCAGAGTATGAGACAAGATCTGACTCATCGCCTGAAATGTGAACAGCCTTTACATTGAGCTCTTCCTTTATAATCTCGATGTTCTTCTCAAGAACTCTTCTTTCATCCTCGCTTCTGTCCACGATGAAGAATGCAGAAAGTGGCTGACGGATCTTTAAGTTCGAGCTGCTCCTGAGTGCGCGCCCCATCGTGATTGCCTTCATTACAAGGCTCATCTCGTTCTCTAAATCCTCATCGCGCTCACCAGCGTTATACTCAGGCCATGATGTCAAGTGGATTGACTCGGGCATATCAGGAGTCTTCAGGTTCTGATAGACAGCCTCCGTTATAAAGGGAATTACAGGGCATGCAACCTGCATGACTGTAAGAAGGACCTTATAGAGCGTGTTGTATGCAGCTTTTTTATCCTCATCATTCTCGCTTCTCCAGAACCTCCTGCGGCTTCGCCTTATGTACCAGTTATTAAGGTCATCCACAAAGGAGACTACAGCGCTGCATGCTCCCTGGATATCATAAGAGTCCATGGCATGAGTGACATCCTTTATAAGCCTGTTGGTTGCGCTTATGATCCATCTGTCAAGCGGGTTCTTTAAATCCTTATACTCGCTCTTAGCTGGCTCATAGCCGTCAATGTTTGCATACGTTACGAAGAATGAGTATGCATTCCAGAGAGGAATTAAAAGGTTTTTAAGCACATCCTTTACCATCTCATCGCTGAACTTCAGGTCCTCTGCCTTTACAAGGCATGAGTTCACCAGTGCAAAGCGAAGTGCATCTGCGCCATATGTTGCTACAAGCTCCATCGGGTCTGTGTAGTTATGCTCGCTCTTGCTCATCTTCCTTCCGTCGGCTGCAAGCACGATTCCAGAGACTACGCAGTTATAGAATGCGGGCCTTTCAAAAAGGCCTGCTGCTATTACTGCAAGAGAATAGAACCATCCCCTTGTCTGGTCCAGGCCTTCGTTGATGAAGTCTGCAGGAAAATTTGCTTCAAACCTCTCCTTGTTTTCAAACGGATAGTGCATCTGCGCATATGGCATGCTTCCGGACTCGAACCAGCAGTCAAGCACATCAGGAATCCTTCTCATCGTGCCCTTTCCGTCCGGGCTTGGCCATGTCAGGTCATCCACATAGTGCTTATGAAGGTCCTCAACCTTCTTTCCGCACTTTGCTTCAAGCTCTGCAACTGATCCTATAACTTCAATATAGTCAGAGCCATCGCACTTCCATACAGGAATCGGGTTTCCCCAGAAACGGTTTCTTGAGATTGCCCACTCACGCGCTCCCTCAAGCCACTTTCCAAAGCGCCCGTGCTTGATATGATCTGGAATCCAGTTTACTTCCTCATTAGAGTTTACGAGCTTTTCTCTAATCTTCGGAACATCCACAAACCAGCAGCTTAAGGCGCGGTAGATAAGAGGCTTATGAGTTCTCCAGCAGAACGGGTATGAGTGAAGGTAGTTCTCTCTCTTTATAAGCTTTCCTTCTTTCTTAAGACGCTCGATGATAGCCTTGTCTGCATCCTTTACAAAGATGCCCTTGAAATCGGAAACCTCATCTGTGAACTTGCACTCCTCATCGATCGGGCATACAGTCGGGATGCCTGTTCCGCGAAGGACCTTGTAGTCATCCTCACCAAAGCCGGGGGCTGTGTGTACAATTCCGCATCCGTCCTCTGTTGTTACATAGTCTCCGCAGACAACGATGAATGCGCCTTTTTCCTTGAGATGTGCAAAATACGGGAACAATGGCTCGTATGTCCTTCCCTTTAACTCAAGGCCCTTCATCTTCTTGATGACCTTAAAGCCCTTGTTGTCCTTGTAGTACTTTCCAGTCAGGTTCTCAGCAAGGTAATAGCGGTCGGCGCTCTCTTCATCCTCAATGAGGAGATAATCAATCTCTGGTCCCACTGCGAGTGCAAGGTTTGATGGAAGCGTCCATGGCGTTGTCGTCCATGCAAGAAAATATGTGTTTTCCTCCCCGTCTGCCTTGAAGCGCACTGTTATTGCAGGATCCGTTACATCCTTGTAGCCTCCGAGGTTTACTTCCATGTTCGACAGCGGGCATGCAAGATCCGGGCTGTATGGGAGGATATTGAAGCCCTCGTATATCAGGCCTTTATCATAGAGGCTCTTGAACACCCACCAGATGGACTCCATATAGTCCTTGTCCATGGTGCGGTAGCCATTGTCAAAGTCCACCCAGCGCCCCATGCGCGTAACGCTTTCCTTCCACTCTGCAGTATAGCGCAGAACCGATGAACGGCACTTTTCATTGAATTCTCCTACCCCGTATTCTATTATCGCCTTATGTCCTGAGATTCCGAGCTCTTTCTGAATCAGGCTCTCAACCGGGAGCCCGTGGCAGTCCCAGCCGAAGACGCGCTCAACACGGCGTCCTTTCATCGTCTGATAGCGAGGAATTGCATCCTTGATCGTTCCCGGCACGAGGTGTCCAAAATGCGGAAGACCCGTTGCAAACGGAGGCCCGTCATAAAAGACATATTCCTTATCCTTTGCCCGCTCGTCAATGGACTTCTGGAAAGTGTTGTTCTCAAGCCAGAAGCGAAGGATTTCTTCTTCCATTTTGGGGAAATCGACCTTGTTATTCACTGAATGAAACATTGCAAAAACTCCTATCTCGCATATATTAAAGAAAAGAAGTATCATCATCAAGTATCAGGAAGGACTATGAAATACCCGCTTGAAAAAGAGATAAAGGACCTTGCATCCGTTTTTTCAAAAAGCGGCTTTTCTCTCTACCTTGTCGGAGGGGCCGTAAGGGACTACATACTTAAAAAGGAAAACCACGACTATGACTTTGCAACGGATGCAGAGCCTGAGGATGTAAAGAGGCTTTTCAAGTACACTGTCGATACCGGCATCAAGCATGGAACTGTAATGGTCATCTTCAGGGGAAAAAGCTATGAAATAACTTCCTTCCGCACTGACGGGGCCTACAAAGATGGGCGCCACCCTGAGAGCGTAGAGTACGTAAAGAGCCTCTCAGAGGACCTTAAGAGGCGGGACTTCACGATAAACGCGCTCGCAGTAGAAATTCCTGGCGGCAGGATAATAGATGAGCACGATGGATTGAGGGATATCAGAGGAAAGACTATAAGGGCTATCGGGGACCCAAGGAGCCGCTTTAATGAGGATGCATTAAGGATGATGAGAGCCTGCCGCTTTGCAGCAAAGCTCTCATTTGCTATAGAGGATGAGACACTTAATGCAATCTCCCTTCTTAAAGAAAAGATCTCTCTTGTCTCTGCAGAAAGGATAAAGGAAGAGCTTTTCTCATTAATCCTCTCTGATGACCCGGTAAGGGGCCTTGAGTATATGAGAGAGACAGGCCTGATGAAGATAATCCTTCCTGAGCTCTATGATACAATCGGCCTCAAGCCGGAGGGGATACACACGGATGATGTCTACCACCACCTTCTTAAGACTCTCTGCTGGGCCAGGAAGAACAATCACTCAGAGAAAGTTTGCATTGCGGCTCTTTTTCACGACATCGGAAAGGTGGCAGCAAGAAAAGAGAAAAATGAGAGCTCATATACGTTCTGCTCACACGATCTGGAGGGCTCCCTCCTTTATGAAAAGATTGCAGAGAGGCTCAAGGCAAGCAATGATGAAAAGCTTATCGTCAGCCACCTTATAAAAAACCATATGTTCTCATATGATGATTCCTGGACGGATGCTGCTGTAAGGCGCTTCATACGCCGCGTTGGAAAGAAGAATATAAACGATCTGATTGACTTAAGGCTTGATGATGCTATGGCAATATCATCGGGTGTGGATCAATCTTCTATTCTTTCTCTTATTGAAAGGATAAACGCAGAGCTTGAAAAAAAAGCAGCGCTGAGCCTGAAGGATTTAAAAATCAGCGGAAAGGATTTAATTGAAAATAAGATTATAAAGCCTTCTCCAGAAATGGGAAGGATACTGAACTCTCTTTTAGATGAAGTGATTGAGGATCCGTCCCTAAATGAGAAAGAAAAGCTTTTAAAGCGCGCTAGCGAATTAGCCCGAGGGAAGTGAGTGCAAGCTTTGCAGCACTTTGCTCTGCGCTCTTCTTGTTCTTTCCCTTTGCAGGCCCGTATTCCCTTTCTAAAACCTTTACAGATACTTCAAATTCAAGATTATGGTCCGGCCCGGACTGGGACACAAGGCGGTACTGGGGAAGAGCTTTCTTTTTCTTCTGAAGATATTCCTGGAGCTGCGTCTTATAGTCCTTGAAATCCAGGCTCCCATTTAAATAGCGCTCTACCTGGGGTCTGATGAAGGAAAGGGTGTAGACAGAAGCTGCCTCAAGGCCCTGATCAAGGTAGATAGCGGCAATCACGGCTTCCATTGCATCTGCAAGGATTGCTTTCTTATGCTTTCCACCCTGTAAGCTCTCTCCGTATCCCATCAGAAGGTATTTATCAAGGCCCATCTCAAGTGCAATCTCTGAAAGGCTCTCCTCGCTTACTACCGCTGCCTTTATCTTTGAGAAATCACCTTCATCGAGGCTCTCAAATGATGAGAAGAGATACTCGGCTGTTATCATGCCAAGCACGCTGTCGCCTAAGAACTCAAGGCGCTCATTATTGCCAACATCCTCCTTCTGCTCATTTGCAAAGGACGTGTGCGTGAATGCGAGGTTCAGATACCTCAGGTCATTGAACTTAAGGCCGAATTTCTCTTGAAAAGAGAAAAGCTCCCTCTCACGCTCTGGCGTAATCCTGGGAGCCCTGATACTCTGAAATTTCAATTCAGCTCAATTCCTTTGCCAGATAGCTTACGGCATCTCCGACGGTCTCGAATTCGTTAGCCATATCATCGCTGATAGTGACTCCGAGTTCCTCTTCAATTGCATAAACCAGTTCGTAGGTATCAAGGCTGTCAGCGCCGAGATCCTTTCTGAAATTGGCTTCCATCGTAATCTTTGCCGGATCGATTGATAGCTTCTCTACAACCAGGTCTTTAACTTTTGAAAATACTTCACTCTCTGTCATACTGTCCTCTCCGAAATTATTCTTCGTCCTTTACGACAACCGGCTTGCCAGCGTAATAACCGCACTTGGGGCAGACACGGTGCGAAGGAATAAGGTTTCCACATGTCTGGCATTCGCTCAGATTAGGCTGAGAGAGCTTCATGTTTGCTGCCTTTCTTGATGCAGCTTTTGCTTTTGATGTTTTATACTTAGGAGTTGCCATTTATAAACCTCTTCTGCTTTATTTTTTCCGACATCTCACGATATTAACAAAAGTAAAATATCGCGTCAACGGCTTTCAGAAAGAAAGCATCCAGCCTGATGCAAAGCTGAGCAATGCGCAAAAATCATTATACAGTTCAGCGCTCTCTTGTAAAGAGGAAAAAGAGAAATCTGGCCTAAGCGGTAACATCCTGCAGCTCTGCATTCGTAAGGCGCACAAGATCAGATACCTTAAGCCTTACCTGGTGCCCTCTTTTTCCTGCACTTACATAGATTTCATCAAATAGCCCTGCCCTCTCATCTATTACTGTCCTAAATGGCTTCTTCATGCCAATTGGAGAGCATCCTCCGTGAATATATCCGGTGAGCGCAAGGAGCTCTTTCTGCTTTATCATATCAATGTCCTTCTCGCCAACTGCTGTGGCAGCCTTCTTTAAGTCAAGCTCTGCTGAAACTGGGATGCAGAAAGTATAGTGCTCTCCGCTTTTAGCAACTGTTACAAGCGTTTTGAACACAGCGCTCTCATCCTCTCCAAGTGCACGTGCAACATCC
>CAZHQL010000007.1:16883-17293 GCA_964534915.1 uncultured Spirochaetaceae bacterium
TATTTATCGCTATCGTATTCAAATGCCTCATACTTAGCCCCCGATGAGTCTAACAGCCTCATGACATTCGTCTTTTGCCTCTTCATGTTTACCCCCTGGATAAAATCTGGAATAATCATAGCATGGAAGTGCGGAAATTAATAAGGCATGTATTCTTGATCCCCATATACCTCTATAAGGGCATCATCAGCAGCTTCTCAGGCCCTTGCTGCCGCTATATTCCGTCATGTTCCTCATACTTTGCAGAAGCAGTCCTTAAGCACGGGATAATAAAGGGAACAATACTCGGAATTGCGCGCCTGATGCGCTGCACGAAGCGCTACCTCGGGGGCGCTGACCCTGTGCCTGAAGAGTTTTCATTCAAAGAAATAAAAAATCTGCAATGCTTTGTCTCAAGACAGAATAAAACA
>CAZHQL010000007.1:17303-25701 GCA_964534915.1 uncultured Spirochaetaceae bacterium
GAGATAAAAAATGCTTACATGCTCTACCGCAAAAGGGATCTCTGATTAATCCTCTTCTTTCAAGGCTGCTTCGACAAACGAAAAGAGAACTTTCATTGCCCTATCATTATAGCCGCCCTCAGGAATTATGATGTCTGCAAACTTCTTTACTGGCTCTATGAAATTGTAGTGCCCGGGCCTGACTACTTCAATGTACTGCTTTATAACGCTCTCCACAGTGCGCCCCCTTTCTGCAATATCCCTCTCAAGGCGCCTTATGAACCTTACATCATCCGGAGTATCCACATAGATCTTTAAATCCAGGAGGTCTCTGATCCTCTCATCATAGAGCACCATAAGGCCATCGATTATTATGATCTTCTTAGGATGAGTAAGCACATACTCGCTCTTTCTTGAGTGCGTTACAAAGTCATAGCGCGGAACAAGCGTGCTTTTCCCGCTCTTTAAGTCATCGAGGTTTTTTATCATGAGATCCATATCGAAGGCATCAGGATGATCGAAGTTGACTGCCGTTATATTCTCATTATTCACTTCCGGTGCGCTTTTGTAGTAATTATCCTGCTCGATTAAAAGGCACTCAGAGGAAACAGACTCGATGCGCTTTACTACAGTGCTCTTGCCAGAGCCCCCTGTGATTCCTATGAGCTTTACAGCCATCAGATTTTCTCCAGGATATAAGTAGTGCTTGATCTCCAGACCAGGCCTGGCTCCAGATAAGAGCCCTTGTATGTATCGTGGTTGACAAAATCAGGATAGTACTCGCTCTCAAGGCAAAGTCCCATGAAAGGGCCGAGGGGCATATTATCATAGAGAGGATACTCACCTGATAAGAACTTCCCTGTGTAAAGCTGAAGGCCAGGCATGGTGGTTCTCATTGTAAGACGCCTCTCTCCTGCTTCAAGCACAGCAGTGCCATCGGGGGCTAAGGAGAAGCAGTGATCGTATTCCCCGTTCCTGCGCTCGCCAATCTTCCTTGGAGTGCGGAAATCAAAATCAGTTCCTTCTGTTTTTTCAACAGAGAGCGGAATCAGCTGATCATCAACAGAAAGGTATTCCTCTGCATCGATTTTAAGGACATGGTCCCTTATATCTCCTCCGCCATTTAAATTAAAATATGCGTGGTTAGTGACATTCACAGGGCAGCGCTCATCGCTTATTACCTGGTATGAAATTGTAAGCGCACCATCATCTGTGAGCATGTATGTCACCATGACTTCATGGTTTCCCGGAAAGCCTGATCTCTCTTTGGATAAAAGGGCAAGAGTAACGGATGTTTCTGATAAGCCTGCAATCTCGAAGTTCTCATTTCCGTAGTTTCTTGATCCTGAATGAAGGGAATTGCCGTTATTGTTCTTCTCCGTCGTGTGCTTTATTCCATCCATCATGTACTCAGCATTCTTGATCCTGTTTGCAAAGGGTCCTACTGTCTGGCCCATGTAGGATGGTGCATTGATATATGCCTCGTAGTTATCAAAGCCGAGGATTGCATTCTTTCCATCCAGCGTGAATCTGTTTAAAACAGCACCCTGCGTGAGAACTGAGAATGAATAAGAGCCGCACGTGATGGTAATTTTCTTCCTTTTAGATCCTAAATCGGCTATCTCTCTCATCACTCCTTCTCCTCTGTTTTGAGCACGGCAAGGAATGCAGACTGAGGAATTTCGACGCTTCCAACCATCTTCATCCTCTTCTTTCCTTCCTTCTGCTTCTCAAGAAGCTTTCTCTTTCGTGAGATATCCCCGCCATAGCACTTTGCAGTAACGTCCTTTCTGAACGCGCTTATTGTCTCGCGCGCAATTATATTGGATCCAATTGCAGCCTGGATCGGTATCTTGAACTGCTGGCGCGGAATTTCATCCTTGAGCCTCTCACAGACTACGCGGCCTCGCGCCTGCGCACTCTGGCGGAACACAAGCTGGCTAAGAGCATCCACGGGCTCTCCGTTTACTAAAACATCAAGGCGCACTAAATCCGTCTTCTTATGCCCGATTATCTGGTAGTCAAAGGAAGCATAGCCCCGGCTTACGCTCTTTAAGCGGTCATAGAACTCAAAGAGAACCTCGCTTAATGGCATCTCATATCTGAGCTCTACCCTCTTTTCATCAAGGTAGTTCATGGCAACCTGAACGCCGCGCTTTTCCATGCATAGCGTTATGATTGCTCCCACATAGCTGGATGGCGTTATGATTGCTGCCTCTATATATGGCTCCTCTGCATAGTCAACCTTGGTAGGATCAGGGTATTCAAGAGGATTGTCTATCTCTAAGCACTCCCCGCTCTTAAGGTGCACTATGTACCTTACTGACGGGCTTGTAAATACTATTGAGAGATTGAACTCCCTTTCAATTCTCTCCTGTATGACTTCCAGGTGAAGCAGGCCTAAAAAGCCGCAGCGAAAACCAAAGCCGAGTGCTGCAGAGCTGTCTTTTTCATAGACAAGAGACGCGTCATTGAGCTTGAGGCGCTCAAGGGCATCACAAAGTTCCTCATAGTCGTTCGTATCCACAGGGTAAATGGAAGAAAACACAACAGGCTTTACTTCCTTGAAGCCGGGAAGTGGCTCGCCAGATGGCCGGGATGCCAGCGTGATCGTGTCTCCTATCCTTACATCGCTTATGTTCTTTATCCCTGCGATGAAATAGCCAACATCCCCTGTTGAGAGACATCTCTTTTCCTTAAGTGTCAGCTGAAAAATCCCGACTTCCTCAACCTTATATGACGAGTTTGAGTGCATGAAGAAAATCTCATCTCCAGCTTTTACACATCCTGAGAAAAGGCGCGCATGAACTATTACGCCCCTGTAGGCATCATAATGGCTGTCGAATATCAGGGCCCTTAAGGGCTCATCATCACGCCCCTTTGGAGGGGGAATTAAATTAACGATTGCCTCAAAGAGATCGTCCACCCCCTCCCCTGTCTTTGCGCTGACCTTTACAGCCGCATCAGGATCAAGGCCCAGGTCATGGTCTATCTGGTGAAGGCATGAGGGGATATCTGCACTTAAGAGGTCTATCTTGTTTATTACAGGGATTATCTCAAGATTGTGCTCCATTGCAAGATAGAGGTTCGCAAGAGTCTGCGCCTCTACTCCCTGGCTTGCATCAATTAAGAGGAGTGCTCCCTCACATGATGAGATTGCACGGCTTACTTCGTATGTAAAATCCACATGGCCCGGAGTGTCTACTAAATTAAGCTCGTATTCATTGCCGTCCTTTGCTGTGTAGCTAAGCGTAACTGCCTGGCTCTTTATCGTAATGCCCCTCTCCCTCTCTATATCCATGCTGTCCAGTATCTGGCTCTGCTGAAAACTGCGGGAGCTAACAAGGCGCGCACGCTCTATAAAGCGGTCTGCGAGCGTGCTCTTTCCGTGGTCAATATGGGCAATGATGCAGAAATTCCTCTTTCTAGATGTCTCCATGGCCTATTTTAATTCCGTAAGGTGCTTAACCGGGGGAAATCCGAGCATCTCGCGGATTTCTGCATCCAGAAGCGTTTCCTTCCTCATAAGCTCCTCAGTCAGCCTGTCAAGCTGATCGCGGTGCTCTGTTAAGGTCTTTATAGTAAAATCCATGCACTTCTTTAAAATCTTCTCAATCTCCTGATCGATCTTTCGTGCAGTCTCTTCTGAGTAATCCCTGTGCTGTGCAATCTCACGCCCGAGGAATATAGGCTCATCCCCATTGCTTGAAAGGTTTATGAAGCCAAGCTCGCTCATGCCCCACTCAGTAACCATCTTGCGTGCAATCTCGGTTGCCTTCTGATTGTCATTGCTCACTCCTGTGGTAGTAACGCCGTATACGATCCTCTCAGCAGCGTATCCTCCCATGATCATCATAATAGTCTCTTCAAGCATCGTCTGGTTGCGTGAGTAGATATCCTTCTCAGGAAGGCTCATCGTTATTCCAAGTGCCCTTCCATGCGGTATGATCGTAACCTTATGAAGCGGATCAGATGTTGGAAGATAGTAATGCATGAGCGTGTGCCCTGCCTCATGGTAGGCTGTTGCCCTCTTTTCATCCTGTGTCATGAAGCGTGACTCACGTGCAACTCCAAGGAGTATCTTATCGCGTGCCCTTTCAAAGTCATCCATACTAACGAGGGTCCTGTTGGATCTTGCAGCAAAGAGCGCTGCCTCGTTTACGAGGTTTGCTAAATCTGCTCCGCTTGATCCAGGGGTAGCGCGCGCAACCCTGTCAAGCGACACATCCGGGTCCAGGCTTACTTTCCTTGTGTGGATCCTTAATACATCGAGCCTCTCCTGGACATCTGGAAGCTCTACTACTACCTGGCGGTCAAAGCGCCCCGGGCGAAGAAGTGCTGAGTCAAGTACATCCGGACGGTTAGTTGCAGCAATTACTATGATGCCGGGGTCAGTTGAGAATCCATCCATCTCAACAAGCAGCTGGTTCAAGGTCTGCTCCCTTTCATCATGTCCTCCACCAAGTCCTGCGCCACGCGCACGGCCCACAGCATCTAGCTCATCTATAAAGAGTATGCATGGAGCATTCTTGCGCCCTGTCTCAAAAAGATCTCGCACACGCGCAGCTCCCATTCCGACGAACATCTCGACAAAGTCCGATCCGGAAGTGTGGAAGAAGTTTACTCCAGCCTCCCCTGCTACAGCGCGTGCAAGGAGGGTCTTGCCGGTTCCCGGAGGCCCCACAAGGAGTACTCCCTTTGGAATGCGTGCTCCGATCTTTGCGTACTTATCCGGGTACTTCAGGAAGTCCACAACCTCCTCAAGCTCGTACTTTGCTTCCTTCTGTCCTGCGACGTCCGAGAACTTTACCTGCTTGTCCTTCTTGTCGTATTTCTGCGCATGGGACTTGCCGAGGTTGCCCATCAGCCTTGAGCCGCCCTGGGCTCCGGTCTGACGGAAGATCATCATCATAAGGCCGATGAAGATTATCCAGGGCAGAAGCTGCAGGAGTATGTACCAGAAAGGAATCGGAGCAGTTGCTCCGGAGACGCTGACGCCGCTTGCCAGAAGCTTTGGCATGAGCGTTGGATCAGAGTAAGGGATTCTGCTCTGACCTGTCATTCCATTTACGTACGTGAACTCTATGCTGACGTTGTCAACAATCTTTACATCGGAGACGAATCCGGATTCAACTGCATTCACAAACTGGTTGTATGAAACAGTAGTTGTCTGACGCACAGCTGCTGAATCGGAGAAAATCATATACAGAAAGGACGCGATAAGAATTATGAAGATGACAAGGGCAACCCTGTTGGGCTTGCCGCCCTTGAATCTCGGGCCTCCGGATGACGGAGTGTCGTTATTGTCGCTCCCCCAGTACCTGTACTGGTCATAAGGATTCTTTTTTCCCTTATTCTTATCATCCCCTTTCGCGCCATCGCTTCCAGGAGCATCGTCCTTCTTTCCTTCAGGATTTTCATCGGCTCCAGGCCCTTTTTTCAAATCCTCATCTTTATTTTCCAGGTTATCCATTGATTAAAATTTTCCTTATCTATGAATAATGAATATATAGGATTTCAGGCACTCTCACAATAGAAAAAGAAAGTTGTTTTTACCTCAATGATCTTTCATTAAGGCTTACTGCTTTGCCCTTCTTTCCAAGAAAGCGCCTTGCAATGCGGTCCCTTGCGCCAAAAAGGCGCGCAAAGAGTGCAACTATTCCCTCCTCATCCTCAAGTATGAAGAAATATGGAACTTTATACTCTTTTTCAAGCACGCTGAGCTTCTTCCGGCCTTCCTTGAGGACTATAGAGTCTCCTTCACGGCTGTTGCGGAAGATCAGCTTTCCTTTAACTGATGAGAAATCTATGATGAGCGTCTTATCATCCTCAGGATTATCCCTGACAGTATATTCAAGGCCAGGGATGGAAAAGTCCTTGCTGCCATCCATCACGATATTAAAGTGCCTTGGATAGGCAGAAACCATATCTCCAGCGGTTTTTAATATAAATCTCGGACTGCTGTAGCCTGAGCTGCTCTCAATTGCTGCTGTAATGCGCTCAATCTCATTTCGCGAAAGAAGGGCGGAGGCTCCTAAGTAAGAGTTTATATTGAAAAGCGCATCTTCCCTTCTGTATAAGGATGCACTTAAGTACTCAGCGCGCGAGAATGTGCACTTAAAGAGAGTGGAAACTTCTATCTCCTTTTCCCTTGCATTTACTTGCTGCATATTAAGTGCAATGTTTGAAATCGTTATCTTCTCATCCTCCGTAAGGCGCGGAAGGATGCTTCTCCTTATAGCGTTCCTTTTGTAGCGCATGTCTGAATTAGTTGAGTCAGTTGAATAAGCAATATTTTCCTCAGCTATATAGCTGTTGATGAGGCTCTTGTCAACAGTCAGAAATGGCCTGTAGATCTTCCCGTTTTCCCGTCTTATTCCCTCTAGGCGATACAGAGGCGAAGAAGATAACAGCCTCATTATTACTGTCTCAGCCTGGTCATCCCTGTGATGTGCGGTGAGGATATAGTCTGCATCCTCCTTGAGCAGCGCATCATAGCGGAGCTTCCTTGCAGCAGCCTCAAGTCCGATTTTCTCTGAAGAGCTCAGCAATTTAACTGCATTTTCATCAAGTGTGATTACCTTAAAGGGAACGCCGTAGCGCTCTGCGTTCTTCCTGTTCAGCTCTATTTCTGCATCAAGCTCTGATCTTGGCCTTATGTTATGGTCAACATAGACTGCATAGCTCCTTTCTGATGGAAGAAGTGAAAGCAGAGCTGCAGAATCTGAGCCGCCAGAGAACGCAAGGCAGAGACGGCCCTGAGGAAAATATATCCTAGAGAGTATTTGCTCTTTGAATGACACTTGAAAGACTCTCTCCTTTTTTAAGAGCTGTTATAGCCTCAACGGCCCTATCGAGCGCAGGAAACAGCCTGATCATCTCTTCGTCCGTGAAAGGTGAAAGAACATGATCTATTACCTTAACGCCTCTTTCAGGGCGTCCGATTCCGATATAGATGCGGATAAAATCCGGCCCTATATTCCTTATTATGCTCCTCAGTCCATTGTGTCCTGCGTCGCTCCCGCCTTGCTTTACCTTGATTCTTCCAAGCTCCAAGTCCATGTTGTCAACAACAACGATTACAGCGTCCTCCCTTTTTACAAGGGATGGGAAAATATCTCCTGAGCTGTTCATAAAAGTCAGGGGCTCAACGAGCTTAAGATTTTTCTTCTTTGAGTACCTGTAAGAGCGAAGGCAGCGCTTACGGAGAGTCATGCCCTCTTGCGCTGCCAGCTTATCAACTGTCATAAAACCAACATTATGGCGTGTCTTAGAGTACTCTGCACCTGGGTTCCCAAGTCCAAAGACGATCATAGCTTACTTATTCTCTTCGCTCTCTGCTGAAGCAGCTGCCTGTGCTGCCTTTGCGGCCTTGCCCTTGAGAGGCTTGACAGTTGCAACAGTCACATCGAGTGCACTGAGGATCCTTACTGCAGGACCGGCGTTGATATCGGAAACCTTTAAAGAAGCATTGAGCCCAAGCGGGGAAACATCCAGTGTAAGAACCTTTGGCAGATCCTTTGGAAGACATTCAACCTCAACTTCGCGGACAATCTGCTCAATTGCTCCACCCTCTTTCACTCCTGCAGGAGTTCCTTCAAGCTCAACGCGGACACGTGTCCTTACAACCTGATCGGAAGCAGTCTCATAGAAGTCAATGTGCTGGATTAAATTCCTTAAAAGGTCTTCCTGGTATGACTTGACGAATACGTCATGGCTCTTCTCGCCCTTTACATCGAGCTTTATGATGGTAGATCCGCTATAGCCCTTCTTGTTGTAGTTGAACGTGCGTGCATCTACAGTAACATGAAGAGGCTGTCCCTGACCGTATACGACTGCAGGAATTCTTCCGCTTCTTAATAATCTTCTGGATCCCCTTGTTCCAAAGTCCGATGTCCTTAACTCTGCTTCGAGTCTTTTCTCACTCATCTTATTTCTCCTTATACTCTCATTGGCTATTTTCCAACTACCATGGAGCGAACAAAGGATAGTCGAAGAGAAGGAAAAAGTAAAGAGGCCTGAAAGGGGCTGTTTCGGGCCATCCCGGACTCTGCCCTGTCATCAAGGCTGCAAAGCCATTGAGGCCTTGCAGACAAGGTTCAAACCATTACTTTGCCCTGATAAGAAGGGGCCATTTCTCATTAAGCACATCTCCGTTCTGATAATACTCATAACCATAAGCAGCAAGAGCATCATTCATTTTTTCCATTGCTGATGATCCATCTGTCCCTGTCCATGGGGTATTTTCACCGACTTTAATGGCATTATTAGAGGGGTCATCAGAATTATAACCTCTGTTATAGTCACCAACACCTTTTTCTCCCGTTACGGTACCACTCCAGTAGCAGGCTATGATTGTTCCACTGTAGTGGTATCCGGTGATGCCTCCGAGATAAACATCACTTTCTCCTGTTCCTGA
>CAZHQL010000008.1:0-14815 GCA_964534915.1 uncultured Spirochaetaceae bacterium
TCGATTCATAGTTGAAGGGATTCATAGTTGATGATCTCAAATTGCTTGACGTTATCAGGATCCGTGAGGTATCCTTTCAGTGATGCAGATGTTTCTGTGTAAGTCGAGAACTGGCCACCGTTATTGGACTGGCGTTCTGGGCAACCCGCGAGGCTTTCTAACTTAAGAGCCTCGTTGTTTTTTGTCAGGTGGTATACCGAATTATCCTCTAGAGAAGTTATGTAAGCTTCAAACCCTTCTTTGATATTAAGCTGTGCCACTGGTGAGGTAATTCTATATATTCTCTTAGTAAGCCTGTCTACTGCGACAAACACTATATCGGCGTTAGAGGAAGACTGATTGATTCTTTTTGTCAGATTCTTCTCATTTGTGGTTTTGAATTCTATATATTAACGAATTCCCAATTTCCTTAACTATATGCCCAAGCCAGCCATTATTCTGACTTGGGTTTGTTCTTCGAACCAAGGGGTCTTCCAGGTTTCCTTTTGGGCATAACTTCAACAGTTTGCTTTCTAGGGCGGCCACGCTTGCGCTCGGTTTTGTTCTCTGTGGCACCTCCTTCCATCAGGGAAAGCAGTTTAAGCTCTTCCTGTATGCCTATAGGTAGTCTTACATACAGCCAGTTGCCATCACTTCCCTTTACCTTCTTTGACTGAGAAAGATCAGTCATGAGGTCCTTGTAAGAGTTCTTCTCAAAAAGGCCAAGAGAATCAAAGTGCCTGAAAAGCCTCGATGTCATTATTGAAGCAAAGAAGTTTATGAACTCACTGCCTATTACAGCAGCATCTCCATGTACCCTTGTATCACTAAAGCCGTTCTCATCCTTGTAATGGCGGAAGAACTCTTCAACCAGCCACCGGTCATTATAAAGGGCATAGATTTCTGCAGGGTCCTTGTCAACGTCACTTTCAAAGACTATGGTTCCAAAACTCTTTCTCTTCTTCTCCAGCTCCTCCATCGAAAAGACTTCTCCCTTTTCCCTGGTGCGCCGGAACCACTCAGCTTCTTCCTTTGCAGCACGAGCCCTGTCATAGAATGAATAGAGCCAGTAGGTTTCAGATGAGGATTCAACCTTTACCTTCTTTGCTAAAAGATCCTGGTTCTTATCTCCATCTAAGCGTATGTCGTACTCGCGAAGATTATATTTTCTAATCCGGCTTGCATCCCTCTTTAGCGGAAGAAGGTAATGCAGATCCGGCCTTTCCTTGAACTCCCTGGAAGCTTTGGAGCGGGGAAATCCCTTATCTGCAAGCACTATGCCGTATTCAAGTCCGCATTCCTGCAGAAAGTCAGAAAAGGTAACAGAATCTATTACATTACCGGCATATACCTTAGAGCATAATGGCTCCTTGTTCTCTCCGTCATAGGCAAAGAGCACTGTAATATCCTTTGTTCCTTTCACCCTGGCCTTCCTTGTGTAGTGGGCAAGGGAATTGAAATGACTGTTGTCATTCTTGAGCATTCCATCGATTATGATGTTCTGTCCCCTTGCAAGGGATGAAACCCTGTCTTTCATGAAGCTGGAGATTTTGCTTGCCGCGCTTCCAAGATCATCAAGGAATGTGCATATGGTGTTCTTCGAAAGAGGAATGGAAGGGTAGATCTCAGAGAGCCAGCTCTTTTCATACCTGAGGCCTAATCTCTTATACGGCTCTCCTGGATACATTACCTTCAGAGCGGCAAGAATATAAATCTTCAAGGCATCCCTTATATGGAAATGTGCCTGAAGCGCTTCTAAGAGATCTTTTGAAAGGCTGTCTATAAGAAAGGCATCCGCATAGTCCTTGAGTTCAACATCCGACATCGAAACAGGATCAGTATTACAAGGAACAAAGACTCCATTTATTATGTGTCCTACTGTTCCGCCTGTTACTGGACGATTGCTTCCATTTACTCTCTTGCATCCAACCCGCTCGAGGACTGCATACCTGCACGGACCGCTGCCGCCATGGTCAATGACTATAGTATTCACTGGTCTTTTTACTGCTCTTATCTCTTCTGGTACTGCCATAGAAAAACTTCTCCTTATATAGCCAATATCATATCATAAAATCAGCTATATTGCAAGGGTTTTCTACCAAAAATAACAAGAAAAATGCAGTAAAAAAGCCCCTGAAATCGTCTTTTCAAGGGCATTTTATTCGCGTATCGGACTGTTTCTTGGTAAAAACTGCTCTCAGCGCTCTGGAATGCAGGTTTTATATAGCTATGGAAATTGGGAATTCGTTATTAAACGCATTTTGCTCCTTATACCCCAGTCTTTTATAGACTTTACGCATGACAAAAAATGGAAAGCTTGTCATTATCAAGACACATTCTCTGAGCTTGCCGTGTTCATGTCCGCCACTTGCCGAAGTCCATACGGCGATGCCACCACCGACATTATTACCTGTGCCTTCCCGATTGCAGTAGCCGGTGATGGTGAAACCTGCTTCATTGGCTATTAGGTCTTTTTCAGCGTGGGCAGGGTGTTGCCTGTAAGGATTTCGTACTCCCAGCCGCTCGTAATGATGGCAATGTTCATACCACTAACGGCATTATTCCAAGTAATGGTGCCGTCGTCCACCTTTGTGGTGTTGCCGGTGCCGGTGCCGATACCATTGCCACTATAGGTGCTCCAGTAGCAGGCGGTTATGGTGCCGCCAATATTCTCTCCCGCCACGCCTCCGACATAGGAGGTGTAGATGCCAGAGATGTTGCCCGTGGAGTAGCAGGCGGTCACGTTGCCGCCATAGAGTAAAGATCCCACCACGCCGCCGACACAGGAGCTGCCAGAGACGTTGCCTGTGGAGTAGCTGGCGGTTATGGTGCCGCTGTCGTTCTCTCCCACCACGCCTCCGACATAGGAGGAGCCAGAGCTGCCGCCTGAGACACTAGCTGAGACGCTACAAGCGATTATGGTGCCGCTGTCGTTCTCTCCCGCCACGCCTCCGACATAGTCCTTGGAGCCAGAGATGCTGCCTGAGACTGTGCAGGCGCTTATGGTGCCGTTGTTGTTCTCTCCCGCCACGCCTCCGACATAGGAGGAGCCAGAGATGCTGCCTGAGACTGTGCAGGCGCTTACGGTGCCACTGTAGTTGTATCCTGCAATGCCGCCGACAAAGTTATTACCGGATATCTCGGCTTCTTCAAGCCCAAGATCCTTTACTGTTCCCCCTGGACCTACATAGCCGAACATGCCAGCATAATTTGAGCTTGAAGATACCTTCAGCCCCTTTATGGAGCACTCAGCGCCGTCAAATGTGCCTGTGTATGCTCTGCTGGAGGAGCCTGCCGGTGTCCACGTGTAACTCTTAGCAGAAAGGTCAATATCTTGCGTAAGCCTGGCACTGAGAGAAGCATCAGTTTGTACAGCTTCATTCCAGTATAACAGCTGCTCAGCAGAGGAAAGCAGCCATACGCCATCATCGATTTCGATTTCATACTCGTCTACCTTAAAAGTCGACTCAAGAGTAGCAGTGGTTGTGTTGGTATCGCCGAGTTCTCCCTTGTATCCGGCAATGCCGCCAACATACCCTTTACCTTTTACCGTACCCATGGTGCTGCAGGCAGTAATGGTTCCTCCGTTGTATCCGGCAATGCCTCCGACATAGTAAGTACCTTCTACAGCACCCTGGTTGTTGCAGCAGGCGGTAATGGTTCCTCCGTTGTATCCTGCAATGGCACCAACATATTCAATACCGGATATCTCAGCTTCTTTAAGCACAAGGTTCTTTACTGTTCCCTCTGAATCTATATAGCTGAACATGCCAGCATAATCCGAGCTTGAAGATACCTTCATGCCCGTTATGGAGTACTCCGAGCCGTCAAATGTTCCTGTGAATGGATCTTCTTTACTGCCTACCGGAGTCCAGGAATCAGAAAGCTTGATATCAGCAACAAGCGTACAGCTCAGGGAAGGATCTTTCTGTGCTTTATCGTTCCATGAAGAGAGTCCTGTAGCGCTGTATACATACCAGATATCATTCTCTACAGCATAGCCTTTCCATCGGGCTTCAAGAGTAATATCCTGGGTTATCCCAGTATTGAAGTCAAATTTTACATTAGTACCAGCATAATACCAGCCCAGAAACCCAATGGCATTATCATTATATGTAAGATCGATTTCCGGCACAGATACCTTGCTGCCGCTTGTAACCGTTACAGATCCTTCCATTTCGGAATTACCAGAAAGTTTAAACCCTGATTCCTCTGAAGGTATCTCCTCATATTGGAAAGTGACTATATATGATGTTTCAGTCTCCCCTGACTCTCCAGACTCTTTCGTCTCTTCCTGATCTTCCGGCTCTGTCTCCGCCGCTTCAGGAGAACACGATACAACAAGAAGAGAGGCTAAAAGAAGTATTAATATCGCCCCCCCCTGTGCGATTTTGGACAATAAAGGCTTTATCATGTTTTTAATTTCCTACCAGATTGCTTGTTACAGTCTACATGCCCTAATCCTTTTGTCAAGGCAGGAACAGCGGTTTTCAAAAAACCTGTTTTATGCTGTACTAAGGCTTGCAAGATTAATTCAAGGAGTTTTTATGCAATACGAAATACTTTCCTTTTACAAGAGTATTGAAACATCTTTTGGGCTCGTTCTGGCCAACTTTCTCTCCTTTTTGGGAGAGGAAACCATGCTTATACTGATTATCCTCTTTGTCTACTACATCTACAGCAAGAAGGCTGGCTTTGTAATATTCTCATCCCTTCTTTGCGCTCAGACTCTGACTAATGCAATCAAGTCCGTAGTACGCTACCCCCGTCCCTTTGCCCTGCATCCAGACCTTATGGCAAACCGCATTGAAACTGCCACAGGCTACTCCTTTCCAAGCGGACACACAACATCAGCCGCATCCTTTTATCCGGCTTTGGGGAAAAGCCTGAAAAAAAGAGCCTTCCTCATTGCAGGAATTGTGCTTGCAGTCCTGATCGGCATCAGCCGCAACTATCTTCGCGTTCACTGGCCCATGGATGTGCTTGCTGGCATGATTATCGGCCTTGTTTTCTCCCTTGCGCTTTCTACCCTGTTTGAAAGGATCTATGAGGATAAGGAGAAGAGAATAAGATTCTCCATGATTGCCGGCATTGCAGGCCTGGCCACAGGCGCTCTTCTTGCCCTCCTTCTGGCCTTTACGGGTGTAGACAAAACAGCCTACAACGATTTCATGAAGACCCTTGCACTCCTTGGCGGAACCTATATTGGTGCCGTGCTGGAAGCAAGAAAGGCTGGCTTTGCTGTATGCAGGAAACCTGCCAGGGCTGCAGCAAACATCCTCCTTTCCCTGCTTGTGGTCATTCTCGTCATGCAGGCAGGAAAGCTTATAGAAGGCCCGGCATCCTATATCTTCTCCTGGGTGCGCTATGCCTTCCTTGGCTTCTGGTTCAGCGGCCTCTATCCTCTCATTGCCACACGCACTGGACTGATGGAGAAAGAGAGAGAAAACAGCTGATCCGCTCTGTTCTTAAAGCGCTTGCTGTCATAAAGGCTTTGCAAGCGTTTTTCTTTTTTGTTAACAATCTTTCACCTTTCAGAACTATTTATATAGAAGCTCAGAAGAGAGCTTGAGACTATTCTGAAAGGAGAAATAAAGATGAATCAGGAAAGGAAAATCATTGCAAGGCTGTATCCAAGCCTTGGCCTTGCAAAGGAAAGGGTCGATATCTATTACGACTTCAATCTCGATATGAACAAGACGGGAGAGATCCTTATAAACTCTTTTACCCCGAGCAAGCTGAAAGAGTGGCCCTCATACCAGGAAAACTGGGAGAAAAAGGCAGAAGCAAGAACCAATCAGCTCCTGGTACGTGCAGAATGGAACATAAAGAATCTCATGAACACCTGGAAAGATGATGTAGAGGATAAGGATGTCGCTGTTGTCTATTTCATGCACTGGGACATGTTTGAAAGGAATGCTCCGTACTATGAGCTTATGATGAGGGACCAGAAGAAAAAGGATTATAAAGCCACCTTCTTCAACGTCAGCTTCAGAATGAACGGAGAAGAGCACATCATAGAGAAAGGATCCTTTCTGGATACCCTTCAGGACAGAGAAAGTGCCATAAGGCTGTTTGAAACAACGTGCAGGGTAAATGAAGGAAAATACTGCGAATACTTCAAAGGGCTCTTCAGAGAGATATGAAAGAGGAGATGTAAAGCAGGATCGGAGCATAGATCAGGGCAGGAATGAAGTTTCCTGTCTTGATGCTCTTGATATCCATAAGTCCAAGAGCAAGCATTATGAGCAGATATCCTCCGGCTGCGTTTATCATGCTGATTCCATCCTGGCCGAGGAAGTGCCTTAAGAATTCTCCTGCAAGGGTAAAGAAGCCCTGGTATATCAGGATGGTGATGACAGAAAGGTATACTTCCTTGCCATAGGTTGTTGCGAATATGATTGCCATGAAGCCATCCATTACGCTCTTTATCAAAATCAGATCGTAGTTCCCGCTAGTGCCGGCCTCGATGCTTCCAACGATGCTCATGGCACCTGAGCAGAACATCAGGCTTGAGTTGAGAAACCCCAGGCCGAACAGGGATGAATCATTTCCATCGCTCTTTGCAGCAAACTTGTTTCCAAAGGAAATTATGCGCGTCTCTATTTTAAGGGCAGTGCCGGTAAAGCCTCCCAGGATAAGAGCAAAAAGCGTTGCTATGATGCTGGGTGCTGCGAGTGCCATGTTAAGTCCAAGCACCATGGTAATAAGTCCTGCTGATGTCGTTACTATGCTTTTGAACTCACTCTTTATCCTGGACTTGAAAAAGAGTCCTATTGATGCACCAATTATTACTGATATTGCATTGATTATTACCGCTATCATGGAGAAGAGAATAAGACTTTTTTACTTTTCTTAGCAAGGATATAATAAAGCATGACCACAATTTTTCTCCTGGCAGGAACATCAAGCAGGATGGGAAAAAACAAGCTCCTGCTCCCATATAAGGATAAATACATATTTGAGCACACGCTCTCATCTGCCCTTTTGCTCTCAGAGAGGATAATAGCTGTCCTCGGCTCTGATGAAGAGAGGATGAGAGAGGCATTAAGCGGCTATAATGAGGTCGAGATAAGAGTCAACAAGGACTATATGGAGGGACAGAAGAAAAGCACTCTCACGGGCCTTGAGGGAGTATGCGATGATGTTGCAATACTTCCCGGGGACCTGCCGCTTTTAAAAAAGGAGGACTGGACGGAGGGCCTGAGGTATTTAAGCCTCTGCATGCCCTCCCGGCCCCTCTTCAACGGCCTTATTGGCAACCCTGTATTCATCCCGCAAAGGATGATAAAAGGGCTTGAAAGCACTTCAAAGCCCTTTAAGGAATACCTGGAAGATGAGGGCATCCACTACTACGATGCATCAATCGGATGCGCATTCGATGTGGACACACCCGCGCGCTATGAAGCGCTAATTAATGACGATCTCTCCATCCCTGACAGTGATGCTGATATCCCTTAATGCGCTCATATCCGGGTGCGAGAGCATATGGACAGAAAGCGGGTTCTCAACTTCATTCTGTATGGCCCTCCTTATCGGGCGCGCACCGAATGCAGGGTCAAAGCCGGCTTGCATTATCTTTTTCTCAACAGAATCATCCCAAGACAGGGTAAGACCTTTCCTTTTCATCCTTTCTTTCAGCGTCTCAAGCTCTAAGCGGACAATCTTTCGTACCTCATTCTCCCCAAGCGGATTGAAAACAACAATCTCATCAATCCTGTTTACAAACTCAGGCTTGAATGCCGCTTTTATTGCATTCATAACGCCTTCCCTTGCACTCTCTTTGTCCCGGAGCATGTACTCAGATCCCAGGTTGCTCGTCATTATTATGATCGTATTCGTAAAGTCCACGAGGCGGCCCTGGCTGTCTGTAAGGCGCCCGTCATCCAGGATCTGGAGAAAGATATTGAATACATCGGGATGCGCTTTCTCTATCTCATCAAAGAGGATGACTGAATAAGGCCTTCTGCGTACCGTTTCCGTAAGCTGTCCGCCCTCCTCATACCCGACATACCCGGGAGGCGCTCCGATAAGGCGGGAGACGGAGAACTTTTCCATGTACTCACTCATGTCTATCCTCGTAAGGGCCTTCTCATCATCAAACAGAAGCGATGCAAGCTGCTTTGCAAGGAATGTCTTTCCAACACCTGTGGGGCCGGCAAATAAAAAGGATCCAAGCGGCCTCTTTTCATCAGAAAGCCCTGCCTTGTTGCGCCTTATTGCATTGCTTACAGCCATGAGTGCATCATCCTGCCCTACTACCTTCTCTCTCAGGGTTTTATCAAGATTGATGTACTTTTCCTTCTCGGATGCAAGCATCCTGGAAACAGGGATTCCAGTCCAGAGGGACACTGCCTTTGCAATGTCATCCTCAGTAACTTCCTCCTTAACGACGCTTCCGATTTCCTGTACCCTGGCCTCTGCCGCCTTTAAATCTGCCTCAAGCTTTGGAATAGAGCCATGCTTTATCATGGCAGCAGTGCTCAAGTCCCCGTTTCTCTCAGCAGCCTCCTCTTCTGCATTTAGCTTCTCAAGCTCAGCCTTCATCTTCCTGAGCTCTGAGATGCTCTTTTTGGCATTCAGGTACTCAAGGTGCCTGGCATCATACTTCTCCTTGTACTGAGAAAGCTCCTTTTCAATCTTCTTAAGGCGCTCCTTGCTCTCCGGATCATCCTCTTTGGAGAGCGCCTGCTTCTCAATATTAAGCTGAAGCATCCTGCGCTCAATTGCATCAAGCTCTGCAGGCTGGCTCTCAAGCTCTATCTTGATCTGGCTTGCAGCCTCATCTACAAGGTCTATGGCCTTGTCCGGCAGAAACCGGCTTGTAAGGTACCTGTCAGAAAGAACTGCAGCAGCAACTAATGCCTCATCCTTGATCCTGACTCCATGATGGACCTCGTATTTATTCTTCAGTCCCCTGAGTATTGATATCGTATCCTCAACTGAGGGCTCCTTGGTGTATACGGGCTGGAACCTCCTTTCAAGGGCCTTGTCCTTCTCAATGTACTTGCGGTACTCATCGAGCGTGGTTGCTCCTATTGCATGGAGCTCTCCGCGCGCAAGGGCAGGCTTTATGAGGTTGGATGCATCTGTAGAGCCTTCTGATGCACCTGCACCCACAATCGTGTGAAGCTCATCAATGAAGAGGATGATATTCCCATTGCTCTTTGCAATGTCGTTTATTACGCCCTTTAACCGCTCCTCGAACTCTCCGCGGTATTTTGCACCTGCAACAAGAGCGCCTACATCGAGTGAAAGAAGGCGCTTGTCCTTCAGGCTCTCAGGCACATCGCCCTTGGCAATGCGCAGCGCAAGTGCCTCTACTATCGCAGTCTTGCCGACCCCCGGCTCACCTATTAAAACAGGATTGTTCTTGGTCCTCCTTGAGAGCACCTGCATTACGCGCCTGATCTCCTCATCCCGGCCGATAACAGGATCAAGCTTGTCATCAAGTGCCATGCGCGTAAGGTCGCGGCAATATTTCTCAAGTGCCTGATAGCCGCTCTCAGGGTCATTGCTCGTCACTTTCCTGCTTCCGCGGATGCTCTTAAGGGCATCAAGGACGGAAGCCTCATTTACCCCGCAGCCTGACAGTATGTTCCTTGAATCAGCATCCTCTTTCATTGCAGCAAGGAGAAAATGTTCTGATGAGACATACTCATCCTTGAATTCAACTGAGATCTTCTCACTTCTCTGCAGCACCTTCTGCAAAGTGCGCGAGACATTCCTGCTTGCATCCCCATAGGCCTTTGGCTGCCGCTCTAAATAGGAATTCAAGTCTTTAAGAACATCCTCAGGATGAGCCCCTATCTTCTCAAAAAGAGGCCTTAATATCCCCTCCTTGTCCTCTGCGAGCGCAAAAAGTACATGGACTGTGCTTATTTCTGCAGATCCTTTCTCTTCAGCAAGAGCGAGGGCCCTGTTTATCGCTGCCTGCATCTTAAGCGTATATTTGTCGAAATTCATCTTGTTAACCTCCAATATCAAATGGAAGCATCAATCACACAAGAGTAATTTAATAACGCTGGAAAGAATCGGCAAGAATCAGAGAGGGGCTTTGTAATGCGTCAGGTAGCTCTTGAGAAAGCCTATGCTCTCGGTGCGGTCAAAGTCCTTGAAAAACACGATCTGGAAGCAGAATGTCTCCATCAGGGAGAATATATGCCTTGCCAGCATATCAACATTGACACCCTCTGCTATGCTGCCCTTCTGAGTGCCGCGCAAGAGCAGGCGCTTGAAGAGTATTGAGAGCTTTGCAGTGCGCTTGAGGATTATCCCGGAAAAGTCCTTGTTGAAATTCTTTTCATGGAGCATGACTTCCATAAGGCGCCTCAGCTCTGCCTCTGCAGAAACGGCATAGTCTATGATTTCCGTGCACATCATTATGATTCTGTCAATCTCATCCCCGTTTGACTCATCGAATGCAATCTGGGACAGGTGCGTAAAGAGCTTTCCCGTCACAAGCTTGACAGCATAGTAATAGATTTCATCCTTATCCTTGAAATACTGATAGATCGTAGGGCGCGAGAGGTCTGCCTTCTCTGCTATCAGCGACAGATTTGCATC
Organism: uncultured Spirochaetaceae bacterium; assembly: GCA_964534915.1. Lineage (GTDB taxonomy): Bacteria > Spirochaetota > Spirochaetia > Sphaerochaetales > Sphaerochaetaceae > Ornithospirochaeta. The sequence continues at coordinate 10,546 of CAZHQL010000008.1, forward strand.
ACGATAGCCAACATCGGCAAATACTTCCAATGCTGTCTTCAGGATAATCTCCTTCCTCATCTCGTGATCTATCTTCTTTGGCATATAAAGATAATACAATGGTTTTTGACAAAAAGAAAGCATAATGTCAGAATTAAATTAATAATAATTCTTAATTAATATTTTTTATTATTATTGACATCCTCTTTCTTTTCCCCTATGATTTAGCAAGCGAGGAACTGAATATATGGCAGAAAAAAGAAAGACCTATCCTGAAAGCTTCAAGAGGAAAGTTGCTGCGCAGGCAGTGGGAGGAAAGAAGAGCCTGAAGGAAATAGCCGAAGAGAACGGCATTACATCAAGCATGGTTTATAAATGGAAGCATCAGCTCTTAAATGACGAGTTCGACGAGAAGAAGAAGAGGAAGGTGGAAAAGGAGCTCGAGGAGACTAAGAAGAAGCTTGCAGCGGCCCTGATGGAAATCAAGAGATTGGATCTCATACTTGAGAAAGAGAAAATGCGGAAAGGAGGAAAGTAAATGGCTTATTTTTATTATTGTGGAAAATGTGGAAACGTTGCTTACTCATACAGAAAGGCAGCTTTGAACTGCTGCGCTGATGCCTGGAAGGCACTGGATGCGTCAGGAGAGCCAAATGAGAAGCATCAGCTGGATGTAAGAGCAGAGAATAACAGGAGAATATATACATCACACCATGTGCAGAGCGCGGAGCACTATTTCCCGTTCATTGCATTTGTCCCTGATGACGGCCCTGTTGAGATAAAGACATTCAGGCCGGATGATCAGGTATGCTTCACACTCTGCCAGGCTAAGCATGGAAAGCTTTACTGGTTCTGCAATCTCCATGGCCTCTATGAAATGGAAGTATAGAATAAGGAGCAAGAGAGAAGCTGAAGAGGGCTTTCCGGCCCTCTTCTCTTTTCAGTTCAGCTTGTCAGACAGCGTTGCCACCATCACAGCCTTTATCGTATGCATCCTGTTCTCAGCCTCATCAAAGACCACGCTGTGCCTGCTTCTGAAGACCTCATCAGTTACTTCCATCTCCTTAAGGCCGAACTTCTCATAGACATCCCGTCCTGTTGTGGTCTCAAGGTCATGAAAAGATGGAAGGCAGTGCTCAAAAAGAACATTCTCATTGCCGCTTGCCTTAAGCAGGTCCATCGTCACCTGATAGGGCCTTAAGAGATTTATCCTCTCAGCCATCTTATCCTCTTCGCCCATTGAGCACCAGATATCCGTGTAGATTACATCCGCACCCTTTACAGCCTCCAGAGGATCTGTTGTAACTGTTATGCCTGATCCGCTTAAAGAAGCATTCTTTCTGCATTTTTCCAGAATCCCTTCATCTGGATATAAGCTCTCCGGGGTTGCAACTGCATAGTCTGCGCCCAGCTTTGAGCATCCTATCATGAGGGCATTTGCAACATTGTTCCTTCCATCCCCCACATATGCGATCTTTATCTCGCTGCTCTTCTTCTTCGTGTGCTCCATGGCAGTCATCATATCGGCCAGGAACTGCGTTGGATGGTCTATGTCTGTAAGGCCATTCCATACAGGAACGCCGCTGTATGCAGCAAGGTCTTCTACAACTTTCTGTTCATATCCGCGGTATTCAATCCCGTCATAGAGGCGCCCGAGCACCGATGCTGTGTCCTCAAGGCTCTCTTTCTTTCCCATCTGGGAGTTTGTAAGGAAAGTAACGCATGCACCTTCATCGAATGCCGCAACCTCGAATGAGCAGCGGGTCCTGGTGCTTGTCTTGTCAAAAAGAAGGACTATGTTCTTTCCCTCCAGAAGCTTCCCATCAACTTCTTTCGCATGCTTTTGCCCTTTCTTCTTGGCCTTTAGTTCAATTGCCAGCGATAACAGATATTCAATCTCTTCCTTTGAGAAATCGAGAAGTGTCAGAAAGCTCTTTCCCTTTAAATTCATATTTCCTCCAAGCGTATGCCGGAAGTTTCGCATATTTATGCATTAACAGTCAAGCATAATTGCATTTTTATTCATTAAACGGCGAGGAATCGTCACATAAAGGTATATCTATGCTATCGGGCACCATGCTCTCTTCCCCGAGCTCAATCTTCTCCAGGCGCTGTGTGATCATATTGTTGCGCTTGATTACATTATCTATCTTCCTGCCTGCATTCCCTATTGCATTCTGTGTCTGGATAAGCTCTTCGGAGAACCTGGCCATCAGGACCTTTATTCTGGCAAAGAGATCCCTTACCTCCTTTGTCTTCTTCTCTATCTGAAGGCTCCTGAAGCCCATGCTGAGGCTGACAAGGAGCGCAGAGAAGGTCGTTGGTCCGCTTATGATCACCTTATAGCGCCTTTGTATCCCGTCTGCATACCCGGGGTCCCTTAAAAGCTCTGCATAGAGGCTCTCTGTGGGGACAAAGAGGATGGCAAAATCCGTAGTGCGCGGAGGATTTATATACTTTTCTGCTATCTCCTGAGCTTCCCTCCTCACTCTATCGCGAAGTGCCTTAAGGAAGGCTTTAGCATCTTCACCGCTGGAAGAAGCATCAGCGTAGCGCTCATAGTCTTCCTTTGGGAACTTTGAGTCTATCGGGATAAAGACCTCCCCATCGCCCTTTCCGGGCAGGCGCACTGCAAACTCAACTGCCTCCGCGCTCTTTGCCCTGGGATGGAAGTTCCTGACATACTGCTCAGGAGAAAGGATATCGCTGAGGATGGCCTCAAGCTGTACTTCTCCCCAGACGCCGCGGGACTTCACGTTTCCAAAGACCTTGTTAAGGTCGCTTACGTCCTTGCTGAGCTTTGTTATCTCAGAAAGGGCACTTCTTAGCTGCTCCAGATTGCTGGAGACAAGCTTGAAGCTCTCAGCAAGACGCACTTCAAGCGTGGACTGAAGCTTCTCATCAACAGTCTTCCTCATCTCTTCAAGCTTCTTCTCATTGCCAGAGATGATCTTCTCAAACTCAGCCTGCATGTCCTTCTTGAAGGATTCGAAATCCGTTTTCGTGCTGAGCTTGAGAGAAAGGAGGGAATCAGAGAGGCTCTCCCTGATTTTATCAAGAGCCTCCGCTGTGCTCTTTGTCTGGCTTATGTTTTCCTTATAGATTCTCTCTACAGCATCAAAGGATGATGCCATGCTTTTTTCAAGATACGATGAGACTTCCTTTCTGAAGCTGTCATTAAAGCTCCTGAGGCTCCCGATCTCCCTTGAGATATATGCCTCGAGTGATGAAGAATCCAATCTTCTTTCATCTGAATGGCTCCTGCTCCTCCGCAGTGCAAGAACTGCTGCAATGAGGAGAACAAGGAGAAGTATCATATTAACAGCAATGAGAAATAAAATTATCCTGCTCGTCATATGTAATTCTCATTCAACCTCAACTGATACCCTGTGAAAGTTCTCACTGGAAGGAGGAAGGCTGATGTAGTCCTCTCTCTTCTCAAGATCCATCAGAATTCCATCCGGACCCGGAAGGCTTGTCCATGGCTCTATGCAGACAAACGGCGCATCGCTCTTCATAGCATGCCAGAGCCCTAAAAGGGGAAAGCCCTGGTAGCTTACTCTTATCTTCCTCTCATCCTCAGCACTCTCAATGCTGACAGAGTATCCTGTATTGGCAAGTACGATTGCATCATCATCAAAGAGCGGATGAGTCAGGAAAAGCCTGTTATTGTCCATCGGGAACTTCTCTCTCTTTCCTGTCGGCATAAGGGCATCGGAGAAGATGCACTTTTCTGCGCCCGTTGCATCGGGAAACGAAAGAAAGTAATCCTCAAAGCAATATTCACGGGAAAACGGCACGTTAAAGCCAGGATGGAAGCCGATTGAGTACAGCATGTCATCTTCTGAGAGGTTCCTGACGCATGCAGAAATATTCAAAGTGCTTCCCGCAAGTGCATAAGTAACAGAGAACTCTGCTTTAAAAGGATAGTAATCGCTGTTGTTCTCAATAAAGGAGAAACGGGCCTCTTCTGCGCCCTTCTGTTCTACAGAAAAGAGCCTGAGCGGAGCAAAGCCATGCTTTTCTCCTGTGTACATCCTGCCCTTATATGTATACTTTTCCTCATACATCCTTCCGATGAAAGGAAAGAGCACAGGCGATGACTTTATCCAGTATTTATCATCACCCAGCCATAGGACTTCCCAGTCCTTTCTCTTAGAGTAGATGCGCTTCAGCTCCGCGCCAAGAGGATTGATCTGTACTAACAGTTCTTTGTTTTCAATTGTTATCATCATGGGTAAATAGTAGCATATTTTTGCAAAGAAATACCCTCTCGCCAGAAGAAAGGGAG
>CAZHQL010000008.1:14825-25394 GCA_964534915.1 uncultured Spirochaetaceae bacterium
GGGCATAGGAAGGAATTTTCCACTCTTAGTCTACGAGAACAACTTCTCCATTAGGATATCTCTCGCTTACATAGGAGGCAACCTTGTCGCTCTTGAGTGCATTTACAAGAGCGAGCACTGCAGGGCTCTCCTCATTTCCCTTCTTTACAGCAACGACATTCACATATGGGCTGTCTGCTCCTTCAACATAAAGGCCGTCGCGTGTTGAGATGAATCCTGCAGGAATTGCATAGTTGCCATTGATGACAGCAGCATCAACATCATCCATGACCCTTGGAAGGGATGCAGCCTCAATCGCCCTGAATCTTAAGTTCTTCGGGTTCTCTTCAATATCCTGAGGAACTGCCTCAAGTCCTGCACCATCACTGAGTACAATAAGGCCTGCTGAATCCAGGAGAAGCAGCGCTCTTCCCTCATTTGTAGGATCGTTTGGAATTGCGATGGTTGCGCCATCCGGGATCTCATCAAGGCTCTTGTACCTGTTTGAATAGAGTGCAAGAGGCTCGATATGTATTCCGCCAGCGCTTACTAAATCGTATCCGCGCTCTGCGTTTATGAAGCTTTCAAGGTAAGGAAGGTGCTGGAAGTAGTTTGCATCGATTTCCCCTGCATAGAGTGCCTCATTCGGGGTAATGTAGTCCGTGAATTCAATGACCTCAAGCGTATAGCCCTGCTCCGCAAGATCTGGAACAATGAGTTCAAGAAGAACTGCATGAGGGTCCGGGGTAGCACCAACGCGGATTGTGTCTGTAATCTCAGTGGCTTCCTTTGCTCCGGCAGCAAAAGCAATGCCTGCTGCTACGACAAGAATCAATAATACTGCTGATATCTTTTTCATCTTTTCTCTCCTTATGATGAATATTATTTTTTCAGGATGAGAATACTCTCATCAGTGTGTGTCGCCATAATATAGATTTATCTGATTTGAAAATAAACATGTTATGCCCTGACGGGCATCATCATGGAGAGCATGGCTGCAGTAGTAATAGTCTTGCTGATAATCATTGCCTTACTCTCCTTATCTTTCAAGTTTTCACTAGGATAGCCAAAAAGAAGAGCTTGTGCAATCGGTTTTGCGAAAAATGATCTCACGGGGCAACAAGTTCAATATGCTCTGCCCTTTCTGTTGCCTTTCTCATTCCGCGTTCAACTGCAGAGAGAAGATTATCACCCTTTATAAGGGATGAAGTCATATATGCAGTAAGGGTGTCCCCGCAGCCGATTGTGTTTATGACAGGAACGTCGATATTCTGAACAGCCTTCAGATCCTGCCCGTCATAGACCCAGGTATCATATTTGCCCCGTGTGATTACACTCCTTGTGTTCCACCTCTGATAGATCCTGGCGGCCTCTTCCCGTACAGCCTGGAAAAGATTCTCGTTTGAATCATTTTCAAGAACATCGCTCCGGCCAAGAAATGTCTCTGCAAATTCCTGGAGATTCGGCTTTATTATTGAAGGACGGTATTCAAGGGATGCAACAAGGTCCGGTCCTTTTATATCAAGGATGGTCAGGACATTGTGAGAGGAGGCCATCCTGACCATATCCGAGTATACTGTATCCCTGTAGCCTTTAGGGCGGGATCCGGAGATCACAACAGCAGAACACGCTGCAACATTCTCAGAAAACAGGGAACTGACATCTCCTGTGAGCTTCTCTGGAACGGGATATGCTTCCTCCAGAAGCTCCGTGCTCGTTCCTGTATTCCTGTCAACGAGAGTCGTGCTGGTCCTGATGGGAACCGGGGCCTCGGCATAGGCTATATTGATATTCTCATCATTGCAGAGCTTCAGGAATTCTGCCTTCCTCTCTCCTCCAAGATGGGTAATTACCTTGGCAGGGATGCCTTCCTTTCCAAGGAGGCGGGCAACATTGATGCCCTTACCCGAAGGGCTCAGAAAGTGCTCTTCCGTTCTATTTACTTCATTGACCTTCAGATTATTGAAAACTATCGTGTACTGGAAGGTCGCACTTAAGCAAACGCAAAGAACTGGAAACATCATAACCTCCTGAAGCCTCGGTAAGACTATCTCTCTGCCTTTCCCTCACTGCCCATGACAGAAATCTTTTCCTCAACGATTCTTGCACATGCATCAATTACCTTTGCTGAGACCTTTCTGGGATCTGCGCTCGGTTCATTGTTGTAGGCATCTCTTGAGACATCGAAAACGCCATGTACCTTGAGCTCCGTGCCGACATTTATCTTACGCATTCCAAGCTGGATGGCTTTCCTGAAGTCATCATCAGGAACACCTGTGCCACCATGGAGGACAAGAGGAATGGAAGGAAGAAGCTCATGAATTTTCTTGATCCTTGGAAAATCGAGCCTGGGCTCGCTCTTATAGAAACCATGAACAGTGCCCACAGCTACGGCAAGGGCATCAATTCCGGTATCTGCGACAAAGCGGACAGCATCCTCAGGAACTGTAAAGAGTGCCTCTCTCTCATCAACGGAGATATCATCTTCCTTTCCCCCTACATGCCCGAGCTCAGCCTCAACGGAAACTCCGTATCTTGAGGCATACTCAACAACACGTGCCGTGATATCAACATTCTCCGAGTAGCTCTTGCTTGATGCATCGATCATTACAGAGGAAAAGCCGTTATCCACACAGCGCCTGATGACATCGTAATCGGTTGCATGATCAAGATGGAGTACGATATCAATGCCGAAATCCTGAGCTACCCCTTCACAGAGCCTTACTGTTGCCGCTTCTCCCATCACCTTCATCGCACCGACGGATGCCATTGCAATTACAGGACTCTTCTTTTCCTTTGCCCCTTTGGCAATGCCTATAAGATTCTCCATCGTAAAGAAATTGAATGCCCCTACGGCATAGCCTTCCCTTGATGCCTTTCCAAGAACACTTTTAAGCGTCACTAGCGCCATACATAACCTCCTGAATTTCACTATTCTTTATTTCTGATATGATTTTACTATATGCATCATCAGTATTGCTGAAAACTATCTCAAATGACTCATCTGCATCCCACCTGGGCTTCAGGCCATGAGTTTTCTCAACATACTCATCCCACGATGAAAGGATTTCATCATCCCTGTATGATGAGCGCCTTTTAAGCATATCAAGATGGGTTGATACCTCAGGGACCATGTGGAATGAGAAGATGAGGCTCTCTGAGCAGGCATCCTTTCTGAGTCTTGAAAAGAATTTCTCATCCTGCATCTCAGAGGAAAAAGGAGCAGAGACTATAAGAGAAAGCCCCAGGCGAATATTCTCCTTCATCACTGCAATGAGTGCGCCATAGCTTTCCCTCCTCCATTTTCTATAGAAGGCAAGACGGCTTTCTCCCAGCCCGTAGGCCTTCTCTATTCCAATGAGAAATGGCTGGACAATGGTATCATAATCAATGTATGCAATGCCGAGAGAAGATGCCAGGCGCCTGGCAACAGTGGTCTTGCCGCTTCCCGGCAGGCCGCAGAAAACAAGAAAGAGAGACTTCTGCTTCATTTAGTGTATCCCATTATCAGCTTAGCAGTCTCAACATCTGTTACAAGAGTATCGACAAGGCTGCACTCAAGGAGTCCCAATATGCTCAAAACCTTCTGATAGCCGCTTGCAATGGCTATCTTATGAGGAATTCTCTTAATATCCTCTATGGACACTGCGTGAAGAGGATCCTGACGGGGAGTGATTATGTTTCCATCCCCGTCAAAGAAGTAATTCAGATAATCCCCCCTTATATCAACAGAAACCAGAGAAGCTGCAAGGTCATGGCCGAAAACCATCTCCCTTACATTCGGTTCCCTCGAAAGCGTTACTCCGACTCCGCCGATTACGACATCGAGCGAAGAAAGGAAATCCTCCTCAAGCAGCTCCTTGAACACCCTGGAGCCATCCTCGAGTGTGGAAATCCTCAGAAATCTCTTATCCACACCCGCTCCCCAGGATTGCACGAAGTTCTGGAGTATGCTCAGATAAGCATAATACTCATTCTCCTGAGATTCCCGGGAAATCCTGTAATTCGGAAGCGGATAGAACTTCCATCTGCTTCTCTTGTCAGAGGCCCTGATTTTATACCTTGAAAGCTCTGTGATCGTGCGCCCGAGCCCGAATCCGATATTGATATCCTCTTCTGGATATTTTTCCAGCATATAATCAGCTGCGCCTTTTACAAGAAAGGAGAACCTGTTCTGCTCGCTCCGTGCTTCAGGAACCAGGACAAGGTTTTCAAGTGAGAATCGGGAGAGAAAGTAATCCCTGAGTCTCTGATGTATCTCGCTCGATACATATGGAGGATTCACATTTATCTCAACAATTCCCTTCTCTTCTGCAAGCTTCAGATACTTGCTTACCTGAACATGTGATACATTAAGCTCTTTTGCAATCTCCTGCTGCCTTCTGCCCTGCACATAATATGAATAGGCAACCTCGTAAAGCTTAGTATCCGATATCATTCCTTCACACCTCCTGCAAGCCTGTTGATGAAGAAATCCTGGGAGACTGAGAAGAGTATCATGGCAGGTATTGCGATGATGACACTTGTAGCCATCAGGCCACCCCAGTTGATGAATTCTCCCTTGAAAGTCGTAAGACCTACTGTAAGTGTATAGAAATCATGATTGGTAATGAAAGAGGATGAGATCAGGAATTCCTGCCATACCTGAATGAATGTGTAGATGCTTACTGCCACTATTCCGCTTGCAGCAAGCGGAATCATTATGCGCGTGAAGATCTGAGGCAGCGAGCAGCCGTCAATCAGCGCAGCTTCCTCCATCTCAAGAGGTATATCCGAGAAATACGTTGAAAGGAGAATGACAGAAACCGGAATCTGAATCGCAATATAGGGAAGAATGAGGGAAGATCTTGATCCATAAAGGCCCAGACGGTTGCACATAAGGAAAAGAGGCACCAGAAGAACAACCACAGGAAACATCTGAGTCCCCTTGAGGAAGGACTGGAAGAGATGCCTTCCTGCAAAATCAATTCTTGATACAGCAAAGGCTGCACATGTGGATATGAGTGTTGTAACAGCAACCGTGACAATCGTCACGAACAGGCTGTTGACTATGAATGTCCCTACATTATATTTACTGAACGCCTCTATATAGTTCGTGAAATCCAGACGGGAGGGAATCAGACGCGGAGGAGTCTCATAGATTTCCAGAAATGACTTGAAAGAAGAGAGAATGATCCAGTAAAAAGGAAAGAATACAATGAGAAAAAGGATGAGAGCCAGTAATCCTATGGCAATCCTGATTCTCCATGACCTGTATCTTCTTCCTATTACGAAAGCCTTATCTTTCATTGAGCACTCTCCTTCTTAAAGCGAGCAGAAGCCTGGCAGCCAGCAGAACTGTGATCATAATGAAAAACATCATTATGCTCATGGTAGATGCCCTGCTTATCTCATAGAACTGGAAAGCTTCCCTCTGCACCATGATTGACATCGTGGTAGTCAGCTCAGCAGGCCCTCCATTGGTCATGACCTTGAGTATGTCGTATGCATTGAACGTCCAGATAAAGCAGAGGTAGGTACAGATGCCCAAAGTCTGCCTGATGAAAGGGAAAAGCACGTATCTGAATCTTTGCAAGAGAGAAACTCCTTCAAGCTCAGCAGCCTCTATATAATCAGAGGGAACAGCGCTGAGCTTTGCAAACAACATCAGGGCAAAGAACGGAAAGGCCCTCCAGATATTTGCCATGATGGCAGCTGCCATCGAGAGAGATCCGGTGCTGAACCAGGAGAAATCAGATGCAACGATGCCCAGGCTCTTAAGCGTATAGGTGATTATCCCTGCATCTTCCTGGAGCATCAGGGACCAGATGTATCCTGTGATTACCGATGGCAGTACCCATGGAATCAGGATCATCGATTTTATGATTGCAGAGCCGCGGAAACCGGAATAAAGGAGCAATGATGAGACAAGCCCTATAAAAAGTGCTCCTGCCACGTTGGTAAGCGTCCATACAAATGTTCTGGAAACGGCTTCCCATACCCTCTTATCGTTGAAGAGGTTCTTATAGTTATCAAGCCCGACATTCTGAACGCCGACTCTGAGCAGACTGTAATTGCGGAAGCTCATGGCTATATTCATGATCATGGGATAGATTACGAAGACTGCAAGCATCGCAATCGCCGGGATTATGAGAATATAACCATAGATGCTGTTTTTCCTGCCCAGAGCCATACATTCCACCTCTAGCCGTTCTGATAGGAATCGAGAATTGCCTGAACCTCTGCCTGTCCTAATGCACAGGCTTCCTCAGCAGTGATGATTCCAAGGAGAGCTTCCTGGAAACGCCTGTTCCATGTCTCAGCAATCTGTGTGAAAACAGAGATCAATGGTGCCGGATATGAGCTTGTAGCAAGCTGCTCGCGGAACATGTCATAATCAGGAACATCATATGGCGGGTAATCGAATGCCCTCGTATCTGCAGGAAGTCCTCTTGCAATCAGGGCCTGGTTCTCCGGCTGAAGCGCGAATTCCAGAAATGCCATTGCCCCTTCCTTATTCCTGGCACCCGATCCGATTGCCCAGTGATAGCCGCCCATTGCAGAACTTGTAACTCCTGTAGGTCCGACAGGCATTACAGAGAAATCAAGATCCTCACGGTTCGGGAACTGAGGAATGACGCTCTTGATCTGGGAAGGCGTCCACCAGAGCATGGCAACATTGCCCTGTGCAAACATGGATCTGGCAAGGGTATCATTTATGTTCGTATCCTTTGGCATGTACTTGTACATCTCAACAGCCCACTTCAGGAAAGCAAGAGCTTCCGGCTGGTCAAGGAGTGCTACATATTTACCGTCAACCAGGTCATAGACCTTTGAATCAAAGCAGAGCTGGAAGCCCCCAAGGTCATACATGCAGAAAACATTCTTGCTCAGCTGGCCGGCCATGGCATAAACACCAAGCTTCTCATATGCTTCCTTCGCAATTATGAGCATATCATCGGTCGTCTTTGGAGGCTCAAGGCCAAGGGAGTTGAGAATCTTGACGTTATAGGCAAGAATCCGGCAATCCGGATCAAATGGAAGGCCATATGTCTCTCCATCGATTATTCCAGCCTCAACAGCGGCAGGAGAATATGTGGAGAAATCAAGACTGGTTGTCTCAAGCAGGGCATTCATCGGAGCAAGTGCTCCTCCAGCATACAGGGGGTTTAACGATGTGGTGATTACTGAGATGACATCATAATCATTGCCCGATGCATGGGACAGAAGAATCTGCCTGTCAAGGCTGTCATAATCTATGCGGTCGAAAACGACATCATATTGCGGATAGAGAGATTCGAATTTCTCTTCAATGCCATTGGGTTCAATCGTGGAATTATATATGGAATCCCACAGCAGAACGCGAATCTGCTGCTTTCCATCAGAGAGACCGGATTCTGAACTTCCTCCAGCCATAAGGGGAGCAGCAACCAGTGCTGCAAGCAACAGGACCATTAAAACATTTCTTAAAGCCTTCATCTTTCCTCCTTTTTTGGTTAAATTTTTAACACAAAATTAATTTCAAATTTAATTTGTCTCAGAATAAGAGGGAATTCGCATGAAGTCAATTAAAAAGTTCATCTCTTCGAAATAAGATGGTTGCTTATCATGTTTCCTATTATCTGTATAAGCTCCACCATCACGAGTATTACGATTACAGCAGCTACCATGTATGAAGGTTCGAACCTCTGGTAGCCATATCTGATTGCAAGGTCTCCAAGTCCCCCGCCGCCGACAGCGCCAGCCATTGCAGAGTATCCTATCAGGTTGATAATAGTTAAGGTCAGCCCTGAGATAAGGGAAGGGAGTGCTTCCGGAATCATGACCTTGAATATGATCTGCTTATTCGTGGATCCCATCGATCGCGCAGCCTGTATGACCTCGGGATCTATCTCCTTGAGGGCTGCCTCTACGATGCGGGCAACAAACGGAGCTGCTGCTATCGAGAGTGGAACAATTGTGGCCTTAGTGCCTATTGCAGTTCCTATCAGCCAGCGCGAGAGCGGCATCAGGAGGATTATCAGAATAATGAATGGAAAGCTCCTTAAGATATTCACTATCCTGGAGAGGACTGCGTTCAAGGTAGCATTGGGCTTAAGGCCTCCATGCTCCTCTGTATCCGTTATCTGAAGCACTATTCCAAGAGGAAGGCCGATCAGGACAGAAAAGACGGTGGAAAAGGCTACCATCGTCAGCGTCTCTGCTGTTGAAGATAAGAGTAAGCTCCACATCCTGCTCATTTTTCTTCCTCCACTGTCACGCCTTTCTCTTCAAGGCTTCTAAGTGCTTTCTTTACAGTATCATCATCAGGCCCGATATCGCAGACCATGATTCCCATCTCCTCATCGTTCACGCTCTGGACTCCTGCGGCCCTGATGTTGAATATGGCGCCTGTTTCATTGGACACTGTCGATATTATAGGAGCATCCGTAGTTTCTCCGCGGAAGCGGAGGCTGTAGTGCCCGCCCTCTGCTGACCATCGTATGACGGATTCATGCACGCTTGTCAGATTTGAAAGAAAATCCTTCGTCGTAGGGCTCCTGGGATTTGCAAAGACATCTGAGACACTTCCTTCCTCAACGATTCTTCCGGCATCGAGTACTGCTACATAGTCACATGAATCACGCACGACTTCCATCTGATGGGTTATCATGACAACAGTGAGATTGAACTCGGCCTGGATTTCCTTTATCAGGGAAAGTATGGACCGCGTTGTCTGCGGATCAAGTGCGCTTGTTGCCTCATCGCAGAACAGTATATGAGGATTGACAGCTAATGCCCTGGCAATCGCAACTCTCTGCTTCTGCCCGCCTGAGAGCGTGGATATAGCAGCCTTTCCGCGTCCTGTGAGGCCTACGAGGTCTAACAGCTCATTGCACCTCTTTTTAATATCCCTCCTCGTCACGCCGCAGATTTCCAGCGGGTATGCAATATTTTCCTCTGCGCTTCGCGATGAGAACAGATTGAAGTTCTGGAAAATCATCCCGATCTTGCGTCTTTCAGCTATAAGAGCCTTCTTATCGAGGTTATCGACTCTTTTATCATCATAGTAGACTTCACCCTCATCCGGGCGCTCCAGCATGGATATCAAACGTACTAATGTGCTCTTGCCTGCTCCTGAGCGGCCTATGATTCCATAGACTTTATTGGATGGAATGGTCAAAGAGACATCATCTACTGCATGAAGAGATTCATAGTTCTTTCTGAGATGCTTTAACGTGATTTCCATAGCTTCATCATCTTATCAGATGAGGTGAAATAAAAAAAGCTCTGCTGCAATGGGGGTGAAAAAATTGTTTTGCAAAATGCAAAATCAATGCTATTCTAATCCCACTGGTAGTTCCGCTTTAACAAAAAAGAGGTATGAAGGTGGAACTTTTTTATTATCTGAAAAAGAAAATTGACAGAACTGAAAGGAATTTGATTTCCTCCGTATTCAAGACTGATCCTGTTTGCATAACCAGGCCATCGCGAGAAAAGATTCCAGAGGGATCTGTAGTCATAATCGCACATGACTGCACAGAAAGGGAAAAGCTCATCAAGGAGCTTTCTGAGCGCAGCGTCTATGTAATTGCATACACGAATGAGGCACTTACGAAGCCTATATGCGTAAATAAGACACTTATCATAAGCGGGGATTTAAGCTTTAACAGCCTGCTTGATGCAATAGGGATACTGGGCATAAAGAAAGCGAAAGAAAAAGAGAAGAAAAGGAAGCGCCATACATTCTGCTGGGGCGAAAGCCATGAGATGCAGCGCCTGAGAAAGACAGCTGACAAGGCCAGAAAAGGGGACGTCAGCATCCATATTCATGGCGAGACGGGATCAGGGAAAACCCTCCTTGCAGATTACCTGGCAGGGGAACGCCAGATAGTAAGCCTGAACTGCTCATGCCTCGATGGCAGCCTCGTAATGGATACTCTCTTCGGTCATGTAAAGGGCGCGTATACCGGAGCAGATTCAGAGCGTCATGGCCTCTGCAGGAAAGCCGATGGGCACGTTCTCTTTCTTGATGAGCTTCAGGACCTTCCCTATCAGGCACAGGCCATGCTTCTGGAAGTATTGGAAAACGGAATGCTGAGACCGCTGGGAGCGGACAATGAAGTGAAAGTACAGTTCAAGCTCATTACCGCATCAAGCTTAAGCGATGAGGAATTAAGCAAGAAGATAAGAAAGGACCTCCTGTCCAGGATAGGGATCATCAAGCTTAAGATTCCGCCACTGAGAGAGCGGAAGGAAGACATAGCTGAAATCATGAGGAAGAAGGTATCTGAGCTTGAGAAGAAGTATGGCAAGTACGTAATAGATGATATCTCCCCATGGCTTGAATACTCATGGCCCGGGAATGTGCGCGAGCTCTATTCGAAACTCGAATACTCATACACCCTCGGCGTTACCCCTGAGGAACTGGGATCTGTTGAGATTGAGAAAGAAAGGATTCCCCTCATAAGAGAAGATCTTCCCAGCATAAAAAACCTCGTAAGGGAAATAGAACAGAGAATAGGCTGAAAATAAGGGGCTCAACTCAGGATTCCAGATTACGTTTCGGACCGTTTGTTTTTACGCGTAAATGGCATTCAGATTCCAGTTTGAAATCATCGGCTATGAGAT
>CAZHQL010000009.1:0-23692 GCA_964534915.1 uncultured Spirochaetaceae bacterium
AGCTTTTTTCTGGTGTCCCAGGGTCACAAGATACAACAAGAAGGGCTAGGAGAAATAAAATTAATACTGCTCCCCCCCCCATTTGTACAACTTTGAGTAAATGCTTATAATTCATAGCAAACTCCTAGAAAATTGACTTTCTTTGGGTTTATCTTAGGCGTAAAACCAGGGAGTTGTCCATCATTATTGTGCTCTTTCCTTCTTAGTTTTCCCCGGGCCATTCTTCTCTAAAAAGCCTCTACTGGCTATCATCAGATGTGGTGATGATATGACATTTCTTATTGCTGGCTTTATATCAAGTGCGCTTGTATCAATTGTGCTCAAGCTTACGTCTAGGTATGAGTATGACAGATATGGGATGCTCACTGTTAACTATCTGTCGGGCCTTATTCCATTCATAATATCAGAAGTGGGAAATGCAATGCCTTCATTTGACAGTGCGCTTCTTCAGTGCTTTCTCTTTGCCCTTCTTAATGGATCTTTATATATCATCGGGATGGTCCTTAATGATATGAACGTAAGAAAGAACGGCGCAATACTCCAGGCAACCTTTTCGCGCCTCGGGATAATGGTGCCAACACTTGTTTCAATATTCTTCTTTAAGGAAATGCCGACAGCCCTCCAGATAACAGGCCTTGTTCTTGTTCCTGTGGCCTTTTTAATTATGAACATCCCTGAAAAAAAGGATTATAAGGAGAAGAGCAAGCCTGTATTTTCTCTTTTAGTGCTTGCGCTTCTCTTCTGTGGTCTTGCAGAGAGCATGCTGAAAGTCTTTGAGGTCTTTGGCTCATCAAGCCTTGATTCATGGTTCATGAGCCTTACATTCCTCTCTGCTGCATTCATATGCCTTGCTCTCACGATAGCAAAAAAAGGAAGGATCGGGAAAAAGGAAGCATTAATCGGGATTGCACTTGGAGTTCCGAACTACCTCTCATCATTCTTCCTTCTCAAGGCGCTCTCATCAGTGAGTGCATATATTGCCTATCCGACATACAGTGTGGGCGCAATACTGGTTGTAAGCGCAGCAAGCATTTTGATATTCAAGGAAAGACTATTGGAGCAGAATGCCCTTGCACTTTTAATAATCATAAGCGCCCTGGTGCTCCTGAACATCTGATAAGATGTTGTTCTCGATGCTTATTCCCTGCTTAAAGTAAAGCTGAAATTGAATTCCCCCTCATCAAAGGCATAAGAGCGCATCAGCTCTGGTCCGCAGCTGTTTGAGCCGATGCCATTCATCTTATAGTCAATGTGAAGCTCAACTGATTCTGATTTTACAAGCTCGTGGTTATGCCTTTTCTCCGTAAGCTCTTTCACGCTGTACTCTGAAACATTTACCGAATAATCTCCAGGGAATGTGAAAGCCATCGAAGCTATCTCAAGCCTCCGCGTTCCATAGTGGCTCCCATGTTCCTGGGGCATGATGTAGGGAACATATTCATCCTCCGGGGTGCTTGTAAACCAGCCCTGGAGAGAGGAGCGGCGCTTATCTGTGTAGCTTTCATGCGGGCCATAGCCGAAATACCTGAAAGAAGAAACAGGAACAAGGGGAAAGGAGAGCCCGAAGCGAGGAAGATCAGGCATGCTGTAGTCCTTTTTAACATATGCACTCATCTCAAGCGTTCCCTCATTTCTTATAATCCACCTTGCCTCTATTGTGAGGATTTTCTGAACAGCATCAGAAAGAATTCCGTATGTGGCATCGAGCATAACGCATCCATCCCTCTTTGTGGCACTATGTGAATAGAGCTTTGTCATCGCGCGCTCATAGCCGACTCTCATCCACTCAGACTTGACATACATGTCATTGTCTGCAGGAGCGCGCCATATAGACCAGGATACTGATCCGTTCAGTTTTTCACACCCATCCATTATGATGCTCTCAGGAAGCATTGAATGGTTAAATGTATACCTGAAAGAATCTGAATAGACTATCGTTTTGCCATTTTCCTCTGCTAGTGTGATATCCCCTTTTGCCCTCTTTTTCACCGGGCAGAGAAATGTATAGTCCTTTTGTATGAAGTGCTGTTCAAAGCCTAAGGACTCTCCAACTTCGAAGAAGGTGTTCTTCTTTGCAAGAAGATTGATGCGGATTTCCTTAAGAGATCTTCTTTTTCTGAAAGATGCCTTAACTCTTATCTCCTTCTTCCTGTGCGGCCCTATGTTTAATTCTTCCTCCGGGATTTTCACATTCCCATTTTTCTCCCCGTTCTCGTAGAAGTCTATCTCCATGGAAAGAACATCGGAGAGGGTCAGGAAATCGAGAGCGTTGCATACAGCTATGACAATGCTTCCTCTTCCTGAGCGCACTATGCTGCAGCGCGCAGGGCGCAGTACATTCTTGTACTCTAAAAGACCGGGCTTGACGGTTCTTTCCGGGGAGACAAGGCCATCGACGCAGAAATTGCCATCATGAAGGTACTCTCCTGAGTCCCCGCCGTAAAGGTGCTTTCCCTCCCTGAGAACTGAATGGTCTGCCCACTCCCATGCAAAGCCGCCCATGAGCGTGTCGTAGCGGTAGAGGACGCGCCAGTAGTCCTCTGCATCCCCGGGTCCGTTTCCCATGCTGTGCATGTACTCACATGCAAGAAATGGCTTTAAGAGCAGCTGATGAGCAGCATAGTGCTCCATTACCTCAACACTTGGATACATCCTGCTGTAGATATCGAGAGCATCCGTTGGAGTATCATTTGAAGGATCTACGTAAATGGAGCTTTCATACTGCACGGGACGCGTCTTATCCTTTTCTTTCAGCATTCTGAGAGCTCTATATAAGTTAGGCCCCCATCCCGATTCATTTCCAAGTGACCATATAACTGCAGAGGTTGCATTTTTCTGCTGTTCATAGTTCAGCATCACGCGCTCTTCTACAGCCTTTTCAAAGCGCTTATCTGCCATCATCCTTCCAAATGCCGGACTCTCAAAATAGAGCTGTGCCGGGTCTTCCCACTTTGTCCGGATCTCCCGGCTTCTTGTGTTATGAAAGACGTTGCCATGTGCTTCTAAATCTGCTTCAGCTACCACATAGAAGCCGTATTTATCATAGAGGTCATAAGCAAAGGGGGCATTTGGATAGTGGCTCGTCCTTATTGCGTTTATATTATGCTTCTTCATAAGAAGAAGGTCTTTTTCAAGCTGCTCTGAGCTGATTGTATACCCCGTTACCGGGTCGCTGTCATGCCTGTTGACGCCCTTGAGCTTTACAGGCCTTCCATTGATTAAGAAGACAGAGTTCTTAATGCTTATCTCCCTTAGCCCGATTCTTTTTTCAATCTTCTCATTTTCTGTCTCGATTACGAGGTTATAAAGGTACGGGTCTTCTGCACTCCAAAGGCGTGCATGAGGAATTTTAAGCGCCAGAGTATCAGAGCAGCAAGATGATTCGATTAATGTACCGCTGTCATCATAGAGCGATATTCTAGCTTTCGTATTGCCTTCGATAGAAACTGTAAGGTTTGCAGAGCCCTTGGATATACTAGTCTCTGTCTTAAAGTCCCTTACATGGCCTTCCGGCCTTGACAGGAGGTACACATCGCGGAAGATTCCGCTCATGCGGAACTTGTCCTGGTCTTCCAGATATGTGCCGTCCGACCACTTTACGACAATGACATCAATCGTGTTCTTTCCATCTTTTATGAGAGATGATACATCGAATTCGCTGCTTGAATGAGACACCTGGGAGTAGCCTGCAAATTCATCATTTAAATAGACATAGAAAGCTGAGTCCACGCCATCGAATATTAAATATGTCTTTTCAAGCGCTGCTCTGTACTCAAAGCTTCTTCTATAGTGACCGCTCTCGTTTTTGTCGGGAACATACGGGGGATCTATTGGAATCGGATAGCGGATATTCGTGTACTGATTCATCCCATAGCCCTTCATCTGCCAGCAGCTGGGGACGTCTATGCTCTCATATCCGTCGGATGAGAACAGATTCTCTCTGGCTTCCTCAAAGGTCTCATAGAGCCTGAATGCCCAAGGCCCGTTAAGAAGCCTTACGCGGCTTGATGCACTCCACTCATACGGGCTGTATGCTTCCCCAATCCCTGTTGGAACATAAAAGCTACGTGCCCTCTCCTTATTTACGTGAAGAACCTTCAGATCCTCATGATATTTGCTCATTTTTTTCGCCCCTTTTTTACTCAAGATTCTATCTTTGAATATTTGAAACCGCAAATGATTTTTTGCCTCAAAGCATGCTATGATAAAACCATGGATATATACATTATCTGGCTTGTTGCAGGAGCCGCTGCTGCTATTCTAGAAATCTTGATCCCGGGCTTTTTCATGCTCTCTGTGACTGCAGGGTGCATAGGAGGCTTCATCGCATCCCTTCTAGGTCTCTCCCTCCTATGGCAGCTTATATTCTTCCTTGTATTGCTCATTGCATTTGCACTCCTGATACGCCCTCTTCTCTATAAGAAGAAAGAAAGAAGCGCGGGTCCTGAGTCAAAGATCATTGGAAATGTAGTGACAGTCACAAAGGACATAAGGCCGCCAGATGCCGGAAGAGGAATGCTTTATGGTGTTGAGTGGACGCTTTCCTCTGAGCATGGGATAAAGTCAGGGGAAAGAGCAAGAGTGAAATCTGTTGGCGGCGCCGTGCTCTACGTTGAGAAAGTAATAGGAGATGAATGATGCTTATAGCAGTAGTTGTGATAATAGCACTTGTTCTGGTCTTCCTCGCAGCAGGAATCAGGATTGTGCCTGAAGGTCTTACAATGGTAATCGAGCGCCTTGGAAAGTATAAAAGGACACTAGAGAGCGGCATAAACATAATAATCCCGTTCTTTGACCGCGCGCGTACTGTAAGCTGGGATGTTCCTGAGGGAAATCATAAGAAAAGGCGCACTACCCACTGGATAGACCTCAGAGAGCAGGTTTATGACTACCCTACACAGGGTGTCATTACAAAGGACAATGTCACCATCTCCATTGATGCCCTCCTTTATTTCCAGATCAATAATGCCGCAGATGCGTGCTATGAGGTTGCTAACCTCACGATGGCAATCGAAATGCTTGCGCAGACTACGCTGAGAAACGTCATTGGAAAGCTCACTCTCGATGAATGCCTCACAAGCCGTGATGATATCAACAGGGAGCTGTGCGTAATCCTCGATGAGGCAACTGATAAGTGGGGAGTCAAGGTAAACCGCGTGGAGGTAAAGGATATCGACGTGCCTCAGTCGATAAGAAGCCAGATGGAAAAGCAGATGTCTGCAGAGCGCGACCAGAGGGCCATGGTATCCATTGCTGAGGGTGAGAAGCAGGCCAAGATCCTGGAGGCCGAGGGCTTCAAGACATCCGAGATAAACAAGGCCGAAGGTGAAAAGCAGGCGGCAATACTCCGTGCGGAAGGAGAAGCTGAGGCAAGGAGACTTTGCGCTGAGGCAGAGGCAGAAGCTATTGAGAGAATAAAGAGCGCCATTGGCTCTGATGGTGAGTATGCAGAGTACCTGCGCTCAATCAGATACATAGATGCCATGAAGGATATCTTCTCTGGAAAGGATAATAAGACCATATTCATGCCCTATGAGACTGAAGCATCTCTTAGCAGCATTGGAACGCTGAGTGAGATGATTAAAAGCGGCAAGGATAGCTGATGCACTTAGTCTGAGAGATACTCTTCTGTCACATCGATAAAGAAATCTGCATCCCAGAGCTCAAGAGAAGATACTTCCTTTATGAAGGGAAGGACATCACTCTTTGCTTCCTCGTAGCTGATGGCTCTGAATCTCTCTTCTAAATATGATATCAGCATCGCCCTGTCGAGAATGGTTTCGTTATCAAGAAACGCAGAAGAAGCAAGCTTTGCTTTCAGGTTCTCCATATTGACCCTGGTCTTTCCTGAGAGGAAGAACAGATAATCATAAAGGTCCCTGCCCTTGACTCTGGACCATGGCCTGCAAAGGATTGCATGGATCTTCCCGGCAAAAAGCGATGGCCTGTCATAAAGGCGGATTCTCGCAGGGTAAGGAAGAAGGAGTGTCTTGAACTCAGAGTTAAAGGCATCAGGGGGATTGACGTCGACTTCAAATCTGATCTTTATAAGTTCATTACAGGGAACCCTGTTTGCACTTGATGGATAGAACCTCTTGAGAAGATTCCTTGCATTAGCTTTGACAAAAGCTGTTTTCTCACTTGTCTTTATCTCTTTTTCCTTTTCCTCAACAGTAAAGTCCAGGCCCAGGGATGAGAGAACGCTTGAAAGACTTGAAAAGTACTTTTTGAAAGTGAAATCCTCATTCTTTTTAAGAAGCAAGAATTCAAGATCCTCTGAGAAGCGGTCAAGGCCATGAAATATCCTCAAGGCTGTGCCACCATAGAATGCGGCTTCATGAAAGAAGCCGGCTCTCGCAAGCGCATAAAGCATTGCCTCCTGGATTACCTCTTTCAGCGCATTTTTCTCATCCACAACGTCTTTTGTCTCATAGCGTGACAGCATCTGGGAGATTATGTCCACATCTGGCCTCCTTTTTGATGAATTTAGCGAGGAAATCTAAGTTCGTAGAGCGATATAAAGGCGAAAGAAAGAGGATCTCACCCAGATTCAGGCTCCAGAAAATATCCTCATCCAGACGCAGGTTTTCAAAAAGAAGATACTCAAATTCCTTCCTGTTCCTCACAGGTGAAATTGTATAGAGCTTATCGCAAAGTGCCTTCTCGCAGCTTGCAATGCTCTTTGAATAAGGTCCGTCAACTTCTATGCAGACTCCATAGGAAAAGACAGCATCAGGAACATCCCTGTATAAATAGGTGCCGAATGAATTGGTATATATCTTGCTCTTATGCTTTGCATACGTTGCTGATGTAAAGCTGTAAACGCGCTCGGGGATGATGCCATGAAGAGAGAGGACATAATCAAATGAGAGATAGGATGGGCCATAGATCCAGGCGGCAAGTGCAGAGGCATCTGCATCAGGGTTATCCTCATAGAGCCCCCTGGTCAAAGGGATGAGCTTCTTCTCATTGACAAGGCGCCGGATCTTTCCCTTTGTATCTGCGTAGCTGGTGTACTTCATCAGCAGTTCGGATGTAGTAATTACCATATCTGCTCCTCTAAGTTTTATAATAAACAACTTTGCGGAGTAAATCAATGTAAATCTGATGATAGAAAAGGGCCGCATTTCTACGGCCCGGAGAAAATATCTACCCCATTTTAAAGGAGGAGGCAAAGCCTTTGCCCTGTCTTTTATTTGCTATGTAGACTATACAGAATACGATCACAAGGAGAACTACAGATTGTGCACTTGCCTGCCCGAGCTTTCCATCCTGCACTGCCCCGTAGATCTGGATGGGAACCGTCCTCGTTCTTCCGCTGTACAGAAGGATTGTGGTACTGAGCTCCTGAAGAAGCGTCGTAAGAGTAAGGATGGAGCCGCTTGTAATTGATGGAAGGATCAATGGAACTGTCACCTTTCTGAATGTGTAGAACCATGTTGCTCCCGATATCGTACTGGCTTCCTCAAGCGATGGATTGAGCTGCGTTAACGTTGCAGATACAGAGCGGTATACGTAGGGCGTACGCCTGATCATATAGGAGATTATTATTATCGTATATGTTCCCGTGAGCCTTATTATGCTGTTGCCGCTGAAGGCTGCTAACAGCGCAATGGAGACTACTGTGCCAGGGAGGATGAAAGGCGCCATGATGGAAAGATCTAAAAGCGCTGCCCCCTTTGGCTTCTTTCTCTCTGTAATGTATGCGACTATGCTTCCAAGAATTGCACAGAGCACTGTTGCCAGAATAGAAAGATAGAATGAGTTGAAAAGCTCATGCGATGAATAGCGCGGGATGCGCGTGTAGTTTGAAAGCGTAAAGCCCTCAGGGAAAAGCCCTACCCATTTTTCAAAGAACGACATTACGATAATCGTAATCTGGGGAAGCAGCGATAAAATCAGGATTATAGCACAGTAAATCGTTCCTCCGATTACTGCGCCCTTGCTCTCATGCTGCTTGATCTCTGTATGGGTTGCAGAGATGGTCTCATACTCATGACGCGATACTATATACTTCTGCAGATAGAGCACGAATGCGGTTATTGCAACGTTCACAACGGCAATGGACGATGCTCCGTTAATGTTCCAGAATCCGTTTACTTCAAAATAAATGAGCGTGGGAAGTACATAGTTATCCCCTCCGATTATTGCAGGAATGCCGAAGTTTCCTATTGCCCTTACAAACACCAACAGCGCCGCAGCCCCGAGGGATGGAAGGATTAATGGGAACGTAATTGTTCTCATGATCCTTTTCTTATCCGCTCCCATCAGCATTGCAGCCTCCTCAAGGAGGGCATTTGCAGATGCGAATGCTCCGTAGCTCAACTGGAAGACAAACGGGTAATAAGTAAGCGTCATGCAGAGTATCATGCCGAATTTTCCGTAGATGCTCGGAATCGTGATGCCAAAGGGCGAAAGGAGGAAATTAAGAGCTACGCGGAGAATTCCATTCCTGCCTAAAAGGATTACCCATGTGAATGCGCCGACAAACGATGGCATTATAATCGGAAGGATTCCAAGTGAGAGTATAAGGCTTTTGCACGGGATTTTCACGCGTGCGGCAATGTATCCCATCGGAACTCCGATAAGAAGAGCAAAGACTGTTACTGAAATGCTTACTACAAATGAATTATAGAGGCTTTTCCTGTACAGGTTGCTTGTAAAGAACGATTTAAAGCCTTCGAGGCTGAAACCATGGAACGCTAAATCATCAGAGGGAGTCATGAATGCCCTGACGAGCGTCGTTGCCATCGGATAGAGAAGGAAGATGGCAAGGAAAACCATGGGAATTGCAAACACAATGGCCTGTGAGAAATCCTTCCGCATTTTCCCTTCGCTGTTTTCTATGCCTTTAATCCTCATTCAGTTCCTCCTTCTTTTTCAAAGAGGGAAACCTTGTCTTCCTTAAGTGAGAGGTACACATCATCATGCTCCCTTACATCGCGTAAGAGCGAGTCCATGTCGACTTCGATAATCACAGGAGAGATCCTGCTGTCAATTGAGACTTCATATCTGATTACAGATCCAAGGTGCTGTATGATGTTGACGTTTCCCTTTATGCTGCGAGCAGAAGGAGCTGATGAGACATAGAGCTGCTCAGGACGCGCTCCTATTGCAAGGCCTTCCATGCCGGCTGCAGCATCCACATGGCACTTTTCCTTATCAATCTCTATTGTGATATCCGTGCCTGTAATCCTGCACGAGGCAGATCTTTCATTTACAGAGACACAGGAAGCAGAGAAGAAGTTCATCTTTCCGATGAAGTTGGCAACAAAAGCATTCCTTGGCTGAGTATAGAGCTCGTCAGATGTTCCGATCTGCTCAACAACGCCCTTCCTTAACACTGCAAGACGGTCCCCTACCGCCATCGCCTCTTCCTGGTCGTGAGTTACGAAGATAGTCGTGATATTAGTAGCCTTCTGAATCCTTCTGATCTCAGCTCTCATGTATCTTCTGAGCTTTGCATCAAGGTTCGCAAGCGGCTCATCTAAAAGGAGGATGTCAGGGTCATAGACAAGAGCACGTGCAATGGCAACCCTCTGCTGCTGTCCGCCAGAGAGTGCCGTAGGGCTTGGATTGCGCTTGAGCTCCTCGCCAAGTCCTACAAGCTCCATTACATCTGTCACCTTCTTCTTTATCACATCCTCATCAAGCTTTCTTACCCTGAGGCCATATGCAACGTTTTCAAATATTGTCATATGCGGATAGAGCGCAAAGGACTGGAAGACCATGCCGATGTTCCTTTTATAAGGAGGAATTGTAGAGATATCGACATCCCCATAATACATCTTGCCGGAAGATATCTCTTCAAGCCCTGCCGTAGATCTTAGCAGCGTCGTCTTTCCACATCCTGAAGGGCCAAGGAGGCAGAAAAGCTCTCCCGGGTTTATCGTAAAGGATACATCCTTCAGGGCATGCACCGGGCTCTTGCCCTTTGCATCAAAAATCTTGTTCACGTTCTCATAAGTAACACTCTTACTCATTTTTCCTCTCTCAAAGCTTTGGAGCTGCACATCCGGGCAGCTCCATTGAAGTCTTTTCTAAAGCAATGTGTTGAACTGGTTGATCAGATCCCTTCTGATCTCAGCTGCTTCTGCATCGTCATATGGGAAGAACCTCATATCCTGCAGAGCCGGCAGTCCCTCAGGTCCTGGCACCTCTGTGGAAACAGCTCTTCTGTAGCATTCATCCCTTACGATGCGGAATGCTGCAGCAGATGTGATGAAGTCGATGAACTTCTTTGCAGCTTCCGGGTGCTTGGCATTGGCAAGGATAGCAGAGCCCTCGATTCTCCTGCCAGTTCCCTCCTCAGGAAGCACGTATGCAACAGGGTCTCCGGCTGCAATCCTTCTTCCGATGTTGGCCTCTCCTGTTACTGTAATTGCGTACTCACCGCGTGCTACGTAATCAGGGCCGGCTGTTGAGGATGCAACGAATGTAGCGTTATCCACCACGCCTTTTACAAAGTCCATGCCATAGAGCTTGTACATCATATACAGCTGTGCGTATGCAGAGCCGGATGATGCAGGATTTGCAAGAACGATCTCACCCTTGTACTTAGGATCTGCTAAATCTGCCCACGATTTAGGTGCATCAGATTCTGAAAGGATGTCTGTGTTGTACATAATCGCCTGCAGAGGCATTGATGTTCCATAGAACTTTGGAGGATCTGACTGGTTGTCCCTGTTCTCAGGATCGAAGTTATCATGGCTTGCGCTCTGATAGCCTTCGAGCATGTCATAGATCTGATTGAGGTTATCAGATGCCATGAGCAGAATAACGTCGCCTTCCGGCCTTGGCCATTCGGTCTTTACCCTGGTGACAAGGTCCCCTGATCCTGCCCTTATGATAGTCACATTGATCTCCGGATGGATCTCATTGAAAGCTGCGGCAAGAGCCTCTGCCTCTCCCTCTGATGCGGCACTGTAGATTACGAGCTCATCAGCTTCTCCTTCCGATGAACCCTGTGCGAATGCGCCAGAAAGGACCAATATTGAAATAAGAAGTAACGATACAATCTTTTTCATTTGTCTCTCCTTTTTATACTTACGTATAAGTATCTGACAGATTTTCCGAATAAGCAAACAAAATTTTTTATTTTTTATTTTTTCATGCCAAAAGGAAAGAAAAAGCAAACATCAGGGGAAGATAAGGGAAAGGTTTCCCACCGGGTCCTCAACAGTCTCAAGGATCATGTTGGCCCCATGTTCTTCTATCATATCAAGCACTTTTTTATATGGCATTGAGTATTTATCAAGTGATTCATGGCTGTCCTCATACCTTCCCTCACCCGATGGATTTGAATGAAGATGCGTGGTCACGACTTTGAATGTATCGAGGACTCTCCTCAGTGCAGAGATAAAATCAAAGCCGAAGAGCGCGGATGAGACTTTTAAATGCCCGATGTCCAGGCAGAGTGAGACTGACGGAATCCCTGCAATCTCTACTATCTCATCAGGGGTCATGAGCATATAGCCGACCCTGGGATTTAAGTTCTCAGCACATAGCCTCCTGCTCCCAGATGCTGCAACTTCACTTGAAATGATTTCCAGGTTTCTCTTCATCCTGTCAAATGCATCACGATAGAAAGAGCTTTCAATATAGTGCTTATTGCAAATCGTGCTACGCGCCTTGAGGCGGAAAGAATCAAGCTTTCCAGAATCAAGCTCCCTCATCCTTTTCTCGCTCTCTGATGAGACAAGACCGGGATAAAGGTATCCGGGGTGTATTACCATGAAATCAGCAGAGACAGAAGAGGCAAAAGCCCTGTCCTTAAGAACTTCCGTGAACGAGAGATTGCGCGCTTCATCATCATCAGATGCAAAGTTTGGAAAGAACTCTCTTTCTGGGCATAATGAGTGGATGGATGCAATCCTGTTCTCCAGAAGGTCCTTGTTCTCATTCCAGTATGAAATGCTCATGTTATATGGAAGCTCAAAGCAAACATCGCTGTAGCGCTCTATGATCTCTTTGATAACCTCTCTTGATGGCAGCGCTACCAGTGAGATTCCTTTCTTCATTCTGCTTTCCGTGCAATTACCTTCACGCCCAGTGAAGAAAGATAATCACAGTCAGATTTCTTAATCCTGTCAGTAACAAGGACATCCACTTCCTTCCATGAACAGACCTTTCCAAGGGCGTGGGAGTCAAACTTCACGCTGTCCACCATGAGGCATACCTTATCTGATACCCTCAGCATATGCTTCTTTGTCTCAGCCTCTACTAAATTCGAGCAGAAAACGCCATCCTTCATGCTGACAGCGGATGCCCCCAGGAAAAGCCAGTTGGCAGAAAGCTGCTCTAAACAGCTTTCCGTCATAGGCCCGATGGCTCCCATCGAGAAGCGCCTTAGCGTGCCTCCGAGGATTATCAGGTCTATGCTTTCCTGGCTCATCAGCTTGTTTATTACAAGAAGTGATCCTGTGGCCACTGTCAGATGCCTTTCCCTTATGCAGTCAGAGAGGTAGAATGTTGTGCTTCCATTGTCAATTATGACTGTCTCGCCTTCCTGAATTAACCGGTTTGCCTCTTCTGCAATCCACACTTTCTCTTCTGATTTCTCATTGATGGATGTTGAAAAGAGCCTTGCAAATGCCTTATTCTCCGTTGCACTTGCACCCCCATGAGTTCTTATGATAAGGCCCCTTGCGGCAAGCTCATCGAGGTCCGTCCTGATAGTAACCTTCGTTACGTTGAAATGATCTGAGAGCTCCTGGACGCTTACGCTCATCCTTTCAGAAACGATGTCCAGAATCTGATGTCTGCGCTCAAAACTGTTTACCCTCATCAGAAATACGCAAGGCCCCTGTCCACATAAGATTGTGCTATTGATACTATCATATCGTTGATCCTGTTGCAGAGCTCCTGGTCGCTTGCAACTACTTCCCACCTTGTCATCGCATCCTCAGAGCGCGATATCCTCTCAGCAACCTGTGCCCATGAGGACGGGAATGTAGAATTCTCATTGAATTCAGAAGGAAGATTAAAGCGCATCAGGGATGCATCGAGTGAGCTTCCGTCATCCATGTCCTTTATGATCATAGCCCCCTCTGCTTTCATCTTATCCTCAACTTCCTGCATGATGGCATCCATGTAGCTTCCATCGTTGAATGTAAGCGGCCATTCGCGGTAGCGGATTATCCCCTTCTGGATTTCATACATCCTCTCATACTCACTCTTTTTTTCCTTCATCGCCTTAAGCGAGAGAAGTGCAAAGAAAAGAGTATTCTCAGTTGCAACAGTGCCCTTTGAGAAATCATCAGGATCGAGCGGGAAATTCAGGTAGTAGTGTGCAGACTCTTCCTCTGCCGCGATATACCCTGCACTCGCGTTATCCTTCAGCTTCTGCTTTATAAATGAGTGCCCGTTGCGGATGATATGCACATCCACACCGCGCTTTGCTATCTCGATCAGGGCAAGGGGAATTGCCTTTACATCCGCATAGACATTGAGTTTTCTCTCAGGAAATGCCGGAGCAAAGATTTTTATAAGGTATGGAAGTATGACAGCCATGTTAAGCCCCGGGATGATCTGGGACCCGTCAGGGAACATAAGGTCCACCCTGTCCCCGTCCCCATCGAAAATAAGGCCCATATCATAGCTTCCGCCCTTCATTCTCTCTCTTGCAGGAGCAACGCTTGACTCAATCATGGGATTCGGGTCGCCCGATGGAAAGAGGCCGTTTGGGACCATGTTTGCAACCTCTATTTCAGCTCCTGCCTCATTTAATGCTGCGACAAGATCTGCACCCGCTGCGCCAGAGAGAAAATCAGCATAAACTGAAAGGCCCTCAAGGCTTCCAGGCGCTAGTCCTGCAAGGCGCATGGAGTACTCAACATATTCCCTCTGAGCCTGATAGACAGAGATTTTTCCTTTCTTTTCCTTTTTTATCCCTTCAGGATTGCTGTAGTACTCCTTAATCCTTGTGATGCCCCCTTCAGGGCCATAGCCGGTTGCAATCGGGCTTACACCGGGGCCGACAATCTTAAGGCCCACATAGGCGCCAGGATTATGGCTTGCTGTAAGCATTATGCCAGCGGCTTTAATCTTTTTCATGCACATGAAATAGAACTGGCATGTAGATATCTGCACAGGATTTACAAATACGTTAAGTCCATAGAGGGGAAGGACTTCAAGCATCTTCTCCATAAGCGTTGCAGAATTCAGCCTTGCATCGCGTGCAAGGACCACAGAATCCGTCTTCAGATCCTCTTTTATGTAGCGGGCAACTGCTTTTGAAAGGTCAGTAATATCATCGCATGAAAGAACTTCAAACTTCGTCCTTATGTCAGAAGCCTTAAACATATGTATGTTGTTCTGGCTCACATGCTCCTCCTGTTTATTTTTAGTCTAAGGGGTAAATACAGAAAAAGCAAGAGAAGAAAAAAAAAGATAAATAAAGGAAAATTTAATGCTATAATATCCCCAGGGAGATTTCTCGATGCAGATTTACATAGCAGATGATAAGGACGAGCTTGGATCAAAGGCTTCAAAAGCGGTTGCAGATGCCATAAGGGACACGCTTTTAAAGAAGGATCATGCACGCATCCTCCTTTCTACCGGATCCTCGCAGTTTGAGACCCTCAAGGGCCTGAGGGAGGAAAAGATTGACTGGTCACGCGTTATTATGTTCCATCTCGATGAATACATAGGCCTCCCGATTGATCATAAGGCAAGCTTCAGGGGCTATCTGATAAAGAGATTCATATCCATTGTAAAGCCTGGAAAGTACTTTCTTGTAAACGGCGAGGGTGATGTTGATAAAAACATAGAAGAGATCAGCAGCGAGTTCAAAAAAGAGAGAATCGATGTTGCGCTAATCGGGATCGGAGAGAACTGCCATATTGCATTCAACGACCCTGTTGCGGATTTCGAGACCGATGAGATCTACAAAATAGTAACGCTTGACGAAATGTGCAGGATGCAGCAGGTCAGGGAAGGATGGTTTTCATCAGTTGAAGAGGTGCCTGAGAAGGCCATAACGATGACTGTAAAGGCTATAATGTCATCGCGGAAAATAATAAGTGCAGTGCCTCATGGCGTTAAGGCAGAAGCCGTTAGGAATGCACTTACAGGAAAAGTAAGCCCGTCATACCCTGCAAGCATCCTTAAGAGGCATGATGACTGGTCCCTCTTTTTAGACAAAGCATCTTCTTCATTGGCATTTCCCACAGAAAGCGAGGATTTTTCATAAAGATGTTGAAGATTTGCTGATTCACCTTTATATTTTTCATTAGTTGCAATTTGTTTCAGAAACCATGATAAAGGAGGTAATCATGGACGGTATCACAATATATGACATTGCCAGGGAAGCTGGAGTTTCTCCCTCAACCGTATCGCGTGTCATTAATGATTACCAGTATGTAAAGTCATCCACAAAAGAAAAGGTTCTTAAAATCCTGAAAGAGAATAACTACGTTCCAAATGATACTGCGCGAAGCCTTGTAAACCGCTCAACCAGGATGGTCGGCATACTCATTGCAGACATCCGCACATCACACCACACTGCAGGAGTATATTATGTTGAGCAGGAATTCTATAAGAAGGGCTACTCATGCATCATATACAACACAGGAGGAGCTCCTGAGGATGTTGTTCCATATATCTACCAGCTCTCGCAGAAGAAGATAGATGCCCTTGTCATGATAGGATCTGTCTATCAGAATGAGGCCGTGGCAGAGGCTGTGAGGAACTATCTTCCCTCTACCCCGATTGCTATCTGCAATGGCTTTATCGACCTTGATAACGTCTATGGCGTAGTATCTGATGAGAAAAGCGGAGTCAGGGACTCTGTGAAGCTGCTCTCAGGCAGGGGCTGCAGGAATGCTGCATTCATATATGACAGGATATCTCCAAGCACCGAGGATAAGATAGACGGCTTTCTTGAAGGATGCTCGCTCTATATGAAGAGCGGAAAGGCCATAGTGCTCGATGGGGGCCTTACGATAGAAACCCAGAGTGAGACTACAGAAAAGCTTATAAGGGAAAACCCGGATATAGATGCAATAATCTACTCTGAGGACTTCATTGCGGCCATTGGAGTACATACCCTTTATGAGATGAAAAAGAGGGTCCCTGAGGACATTTCAGTAATCGGAATCAATGACTCAGACCTTGCGCGCATAATGAATCCATCGCTTACGAGCCTTGACAACATGCTCTATGACACCTGCCTGATGGCAGCAAGGAACATAATGCTTGTGCTCTCCGGAGAGGCCGTTGCGCACAAGATCATGCTGGAGACCAGGATAACTGAAAGAAATTCGACAAGGAAATAAGGAAAGCCTTTTAAAGCTCTCCTTTCTTCCTTAGGTCCCTGACAGCATCTATGAGTGCCTTGTTCTCTTCCGGCCTTCCAATGGAGATCCGGGCATATTCAAAATCTCCTCTGATCATCACGCCATACTCAAGGAGCTTGAAATACAGCTCCTGTGCGCTTGTGTGGAAATCTGCGTAGATGAAATTGGCCTGTGAGTCATATACAGTAAAGCCGAGGCTTCTTAATTCATCTGTTAAGAGAGATCTCTCCCTCTTGTTGTTCTTAACGGTCTTTTCCCTGAATTCCTCATCCTCAAGGGCAGCAATCGCACCCTCTATTGAAATCGTACTCAGTGATCTTGCGGCAACAGCTGCGCCCATATACTTTATGATTTCCTCAGAGGCAACTGCATAGCCGGCTCTTATTGCAGCCATTCCATAAATCTTTGAGTACGTCCTGATTACTATCATGTTGGGAAAATCCGGAAGATAGCTCATCAGGGAATACTCATCCATATTGTCCGTAAAATCTATGTAGGCCTCATCAACCAGAAGTATTACGCTGGAGGGAATCTTCTTCATGAAAGAGAGAAGCTCTGCTGCCTTATACGCAGTTCCTGTCGGATTGTTAGGATTGCAGATGAAGATGAATCTCGTATTTGAATTTACTCTTTTCAGGATTTCATCAAGATCGGTCTTCATATCTTCCTTGCGCGCAGGAACATCAACAATGATGCCCTCATTCTTATAGACATTGTAGAAATATGGAGGATATGCAGGAGAAGGGACTATGCATTCTGTTCCTTTAGCGATAAACGTCTCACATGCATATGCTATGGCATTTGCAGCGCCGCATGTAATCATTATCTGGCTTGCGCTCACACCGCAAATCCTGGCAAGCTTGTTTCTGAGGAAGTTATCGCGTGTGGAATCAGGATAGAGATGAGCCTCTTTCAGCGCTTCAGTCATGGCTCCCAGTGCCTTGGGAGATACCCCGTAGGGATTTTCATTCGATGCGAGCTTATAAACTCTCTCAAGGCCGTATCTCCTCTTTGCTTCCTCTATGGACACCCCGACAGGAATTACTGTCGAAGGTGCCTTCTTATGCATATAATCCCTTACCAGGTTCTCAACCATTTGATCAGCTCCTCTTAGTTAAATCCAGTTTATCTCCCCAGAATGTGTTTTTCACACCTGAGAATGTCTCTTCAAGGTCCAGCCACTCCTGCACCGGATAGAAGGGCTGTGCACTCTGCCCGGAGATATTGTAGGGCTTGTCATCACGGGAAAAGAGATTGTCCTGATCTTCTGCAACCTTGAGGGCATAATCGAGCATTCCCTTCATGGCTCCCTTCATAAGGAAGTGCATCGTGACAATGTTGTATCCAAGAGGATAAAGGTCCTTTGCATTCATCACAGGCTGCTTCACGCTCTGATTGATATCAGGGAACATCTTCCACTGAGACGGAAATTCCCTGGCCATTCTCTCTGCCTGCTCAAGAGTCTTGAGCTGATTGATTAAAAGCATGTCAGCTCCAGCTTCCTTATAGGCGCGGCAGCGGGTGATAGCATCGCACCAGCCCTCCTCTGTATCTATCAAGACATTAGTCCTTGCAATAAAGATACAGCTGCTTCCCTCGAGTGCGGCCTTTGCAGATTTCACCTTTGCTACATACTCTTCCTTTGAGATTATGTTCTTCTCAACAACGCCCTTGGCAAAGCCCGGCTCGCTCTCATCCTCTAAAAGGATTGCTCCGGCTCCGGCTGCAGCAAGACGCTTACACGTCCTGTATACATTCTGAGGACCGCCAAAGCCATCCTCAGCGTCCACTATTAATGGAAGCGGGCAGTTCTCTGTGATCCTGCTTACTATCCACTCAAGCTCGGGAAGGCTGAGAATTCCTAAATCCGGAAGTCCGTCCATAGCCATCGAGAGCTCTGCTCCGCTTAAGCAGATGGCCTTAAAGCCTGCTAAATAGGCAACACGGGCCGATGCGCTGTCAAACACGCATGGCGCCAGAACCCCCTTTTCTCTTTCAAGAAGGCTCTTAAATGTTACTCTTTCTTCTCTGATGCTCATACAAAGTGTCCTATTCTTCCTTATTGTTTATACGCCTTATGAACTGGATGGTTCTCTCATGCTTTGGATGCTCAAAGAACTCCTTCGCAGGTCCTTCTTCCAGAATCTTGCCCTCATTGAAGAAGATGACCCTGTCTGCAACTTCCTTTGCAAAGGCCATCTCATGAGTAACGATGATCAGCGTTGTTCCTTCATGCGCAATCGCCTTGATTACTTCCAGCACCTCTCCCACCATCTCAGGGTCTAAGGCGCTTGTCGGCTCATCAAAGAGTATTACCTTGGGATTGATGGCAAGTGCACGTGCAATTCCCACTCTCTGCTGCTGTCCTCCTGAGAGCTGGTGAGGATAGTAGTTCATCCTGTCAGTAAGGCCAACTCTTGCAAGCTCTGCCATGGCAATCTCACGCGCTTGCTTCTTTTTCATCTTCTTTACGACAATCAGCGCTTCCTCAACGTTCTCAAGGGCTGTGCGGTGAGAAAAGAGATTGAATGTCTGGAAGACCATCGAGATTTCCTTTCTGACTTCAACCATCTGCTTTGTCGTGATCTTTTTGGACATATCGAGCACAAGGTCATCGAGTGTAAGGATGCCCTCTTCAGCACGCTCAAGGAAATTCAGGGTCCTGAGGAATGTGGACTTTCCAGATCCGCTTGCACCTATGATTGCCACTACGCTTCCAGTCTCAATCCTGTAATCGATTCCTTTTATGACCTCAAGCTCTCCAAAGCTCTTGGTCCAGTTCCTTACTTCAATCATCCTGCTTTCACTCCCCGTTCCTTGTAGTTGATCTTCTTCTCGATATACTTGAAAACGACGCTGAGGATGATACAGCAGATCCAGTATATTATAGCCGTACAGATATAGGCCTCGAAGTACCTTAGCGTCCTTCCTCCTATGATCTTTGCCCTGCCCATGACATCGACGACGCTTATCATGAAGGCAAGCGAGGTACCCTTGAGAAGTGATGTTACTGCATTGCCAAGGCTTGGCAGGGCAACAACCATTGCCTGCGGGATTTCCAGGCGCAGCATCCTCTGCAATGTTGTCATTCCCAGGGATTTGGCGGCCTCAATTTCCTTCCTGTCGACAGAAAGAAGTGCTGCCCTTATAATCTCTGACTCGTATGCAGTCTCCTGTATGATGAATGCAAGAAGTGCATAGGCGAAAGCCGGAATCCTGTTTGAATATGCGCCTTGTCCATATATTGCAGTAATAAAGACAGGAATGCCATAGTACGAAAGATAGAGGAGAACCATAAGAGGAACTCCACGCACGAAGGACAGGTAAACAGAGCAGATCTGGCTGATTACAGGAACCTTGTTGATCCTGGCCAGGGCCATGAGGAATCCAAGTATTATGCCAATTGCGATGGCTATTACTGTAAGTTCAAGAGTTACAGGAAGTCCCGAAAGAATCTGGGGCATGTACCTCAAAATGGCGCCTGCATCAAAAATTCTTCCCATAGTTCTTTCCCCCTTTTAATCCAGAGCTCCCAGACGGGAGCCCTTAACATATAAAAGACGTTGTATATTATCTCTCTACGAGATCCATTCCGAACCACTTGATGCAGAGTTCGGACATGGTTCCGTCATCGCGGATCTCAGCAAGGCATGCATCAATCTTCTGCTGAAGCGCTGTGTTGTTCTTCGCATAGAGATAGTAGGAATCCGGTCTCTGGATCTCATCTGCATTCTCAATTGAGATGGTATTGAGATCGACGCCAAGGGTATCCTTTGCAATAGCAAAGTCAACAGCAGCATGAATACATGCATCATAGCGTCCTGTGTAGACCATCTGCATGATCTCTATTGAAGATGCATCTACATAATCGATATTGATTTTCTTATCCGGGTTTGCCTCATTCCAGGCCTCAAGCCACATGGCCTGTGCTGTTCCCGGGATGTGTGCGATGTTCTTTCCGACAAGGTCTTCAATTGAATTGATGGAATTGTTGTCTTTGCTTACGCCGATGACTGTCGGGGAATGCAGATAAGGTACTTCCGAGAACAAGTAGTTAGCAGCCCTTTCCTCTCTCCATGAGATTCCACCTCCGATGATATCAAACTGGCCGGACTCAAGACCCGGGAAAAGAGCGGAGAACTCGCCTGTGTAGATCAGTTCAATCTCCACATCCTCGAGTCTTCTGTCCACTTCCCTTATGATATCAATCTCATAACCCTGAAGAACGCCATTCTCATCTACGAAGTTATAGCGTGCACTCCTTCCCGGACATGCAAATACGAGTCTGGTAACTCCCGAATCTGCAGCAGCTTCCTGAGATCCTGCCGCAAAGACAGAAGCAGCAGCAAGAAGCACCATAAGGATAGAAAATAATTTCTTCATTCGAATTTCCTCCTCTTCTTAACCTTTACAATTCATATTCTCATCGCCCCTTAGCTCATGAGCGAGATTTACCATTATGAATGCAACCCTTCCTTTTTGTTTTGCAATCGATTGTAGAATATTATCGAAGCAATAAAGCAAGGCGTCAAGAGAAAAATCCCCGCCTGATAAGCAAAAGCTCAATATCCAGAAACCGCAGAAAGGGAGGCAAAGTTATATCAGCCGGTTTTAATGCTTTTACTTCAAGCAGTTATGAAGAAGCTGCCATAAGCAGCATAACCGGGAGCGCAGGATAAAAATCAGGAGAGGAAAAAGCCGGGCCCTATGAAATCGCTTTCAGAAATACGCGGCAAATATTCTCAGCAAAGCCTCTTCTCATGGGTATATGAACAGCTGATTCAATTGTCCCATGCTTTATCCATGCTCCTAATCAGGGCAAGCTGATTGCGCGCTCTTACGAGGTTATGATCATCATACAGAGTACTATAGTAGACATCCCCTGCTATGTAGTCCGTGAGAAAACGTACTGCCATTATCTGGGTAATTGTGCGCCCGGATTCCCTTATGAGCTCTTTCTCCCCCTGAGTCAAAAAGCTTTCTGCCTCTTCCAGATAGCCCCCGATTAATGCCTCGTACATTTCTTTATCAAAAGAGACTTTCGAGAGGTCCTTCTCATCCTCAGGCGCAGTACTGCATCCTGTTCTGATCATATCCCCTGTGTCAAAGAGGATTGTCCCCGGCATTATGGTATCAAGGTCGATGACGCAGAGGGCCTCATCAGTTTCCCTGTCAAAGAGGACGTTGTTTATCTTTGTATCATTATGCGTGACGCGCACAGGAAGGAGGCCTTTTTCAAAAGACGCAGAGATCAGGCATCCCCTGTCCTTATTGGCAAAGAGGAAATCGAGTTCTTCCTTAACACATTCCTTTCTGTTCTTCGGATCTCTTTTCATTGCCTCTTCAAGCTGGCCATAGCGCATCGCCATGTCATGAAAACGGGGAATCGTAATGCTGAGCCTGGAGCCATCGAAATCTGAAAGCTGCTTCTGAAAGCGCCCTATTCCGCGGCCAAGGTTTCTTGCTGCACTGATGCCAGGTATTTTATCGTATGTGTTCACATCGTCAATGAAGATGTACGTCCTCCAGAACTCTCCATCCTCATCGATGTAATACGGCAGGCCATCTTCTG
Source organism: uncultured Spirochaetaceae bacterium (assembly GCA_964534915.1). Lineage (GTDB taxonomy): Bacteria > Spirochaetota > Spirochaetia > Sphaerochaetales > Sphaerochaetaceae > Ornithospirochaeta. The sequence continues at coordinate 21,871 of CAZHQL010000009.1, forward strand.
CAGGGATAATGCTAAGAACTCTTTTTGAACAATCTGGAAGATCCCTTACTTTATTCTCGATGTGCTTTGTAACGGAGAGTATGTTGTTCATCACCTCATCAGGATGAGGAAAGACGCTCTTATTGATCTTCTGATGCGTGTATTTAGTCTTTACGCCATTAAAAATAAAGGTAGATATGAATGTCGAGTTTATAAGCCCTTGTGTATTTACCTTGATGTTTTCAAGCTCTCCGTTTATCGCAAAATGCTCTATTACAGCTTTCGCTTTATCGTAATTCTCCATATTCCTCCCCGCCTTCAGCAAACATTTTCCCTATTATAAGACATTGCAACCCGGTTTTATACACACATCTTTATCAAAATAAGCGCAAAAACTGTCATTTTACCTGAGGAAACGACGATTTTTTATCCAAAAACCCTTCTCTTTGATAAATATCAGTGGAATTGTCAATAAAATGTGTTATGATGATAAAAACTAAGTAACAAGGAGAACAGCAATATGACGCTACACGAACAGTTAGTTGCGCAGTTCCAGACTTATGTAACAGAGTCTGAGAAATTCGAGAACAAGGGAGTTAAGGTTTCTGCCTCCCGCGCCAGAAAAGCCCTTTCAGAGATTGCCAAGCTATCCAAGGAAAGAAGAAAGGAAATCCTGGCTAAGAATGCTGAAAAGTAACTCTGCACTAACGCAAATAGATAAGGACGGGCCCTTCCGTCCTTTATTTTTTCGCCCTTTCTGCACGGCGTTGCTGCAAAACCTCTACTGACGCGTTTAATTGAGGTTTAGACTGACATGCAGGTAATTGAGGCTGATCTTTTTGCGGACACCACCATAAAAACATCCTATTATATAAATGGAGATTCTATGAATGCAGTTGTAAATATACATGAAGGCATTATCAGCTGGATTAAAAGCATTGCAGACCCAGATGCAGTAGCCTCTAATGCTGAGACCCTCAGCAAATGGGAAAAAGGTAAAAAACCTACTGTGGCTCAAGTTGACAGAATGAGCCGTTGCTTAGATGTGCCTTTTGGATATTTCTTCCTTTCTGAACCTTGCGTATATCCAGAAGATTCTCCAGCCTTCAGGACATTAGGAAGCAAAAAGAAAAATGAGCTGAGCCGTAATCTGAGAGATACCGTCAGCAATATGGAAATCATTCAATCCTGGCTCAGAGAGGCTTTGAGTGATGATTCCTATGCCAAATCCCCAGTTTCTGGAATTCTTGATGAGCACGATGACGTTATTTCTGCAAGCCAGAAACTCAGAGCCATACTTCACCTGGAGACAGACTGGTATAAGAAAGCTGATAAAACAAACTTATACAGCTGCTTAAGAGAAAGAGCCGGGAAGAATCAGGTTTTTGTTTTTGAAAGCGGGGCTGCAAAGCAATCTCTTAAATTTGACGAATTCAGGGCTTTTGCCCTCTATGATGATGTTGCTCCCCTAATTCTCATTAATGCAGCAGATCATGATTTCTCCAAGGCATTTTCTCTCCTGCAGGAACTTGTCCATATAGCTCTGGGACAGGATAATCTCATTGAAGGAAGCCATTCAGGAGGAAAAAGCTTCTCTGCTTCCGTTGCGTCGGAAATCTGGGGCAAGGAGAACAGATTCAATATCTGTGATAGAAAAGCCGCAAGGAAGAAGGAGTGCAGAGACTTTTCTTCCCGCTTCGATCACAATTTCCTCTCCCTGCTACACAGAAGTGTGCATGATGGGAAAACCCGTTATACCGAGGCATACAGAATGACTGGCTGCTGGGGAAAAAGCTTTGAAGAATTAATGCTCAGGCTTTGACTCACATGCCCTTTCGCTCTT
>CAZHQL010000010.1:0-21418 GCA_964534915.1 uncultured Spirochaetaceae bacterium
CGCTGTAACAACGAACCCAATATACATTCTTTAGGATACAAAATCAACCCGTTTGAACCTGAATTCTCGGCGCGTTTTTATAATCGTTGTTTCCAATGTGCGTTTTACCTGTTACAATTTTGTCGGATTCTATATTTTGTGGAGAATTTTTATGAAAAAACTGCTTATTATCGTACTTCTTTCTCTGATGGTCTTTTCCACTCTGTCAGCAGATACGACGTATAGACTTATTGTAGCAGACCTGGATCAGCATCCCGGGATTCTTGTCGGCTTCCTTCCAACGTATCTTTTGGCAGGATTCGGAATGGACTTCAATATTCAGGAGAATAACAGGTCTGAACTCCAGTTCCTCTTTGGTGCCGGATATACACAGCGCATGGTATTCATAGATCCTGTAAACGAAGTGAGTGAGTATACCTTAGATGAAAAGGACTGGGGCATTACATATGATGTCTTTCAGGCAGATCTGTTCATCCGCTATGAGCAAGGGTTCCTGGATGACCTTCTGACGCTCCGTGCAGGACTGGAGACGCAGTATGAATGGAACCGTGACAGCATGCGCAGTGAAATCGACTCTTTGAGCAGTCAGTTAACTGGAGGCGATCCGGACATCTATCCGGATTTGCAGGGCAATGGTCATTTCCTTGGATCAGCGCTTGTTTTGCGTCTTACCTATGATGATATGACAGACACGCTCTTTACCAATGACGGCATCCTTGCATATGTAGAGGCAAAGGTTGCACCTGGCTTTTTGAATTCATGGCTCGACGGGACTGCCAATTACTACTCATTGACAGCCAATGCAGTCTTTTCAAAGACGCTCTATACATACAGCACTGAGAACATGGACTGGCTGAGCATCGTATTAATAGACAGAGTCAACGTCAACTGGACTGATGGCTCTGTTCCTGTAAATGCACAGGGACCGGTATCCCTTGGACGCAAGGTAAGGGGCTATAACACATACAGCTATGGCACTGAGTTCTCAGCGGTCAACAACCTCGATGTAAGACTCACAGGGCCTTCTCTCTACTTCTACGGACTCAGGCCCAGAGTTAATCTCTTTTTTGATATGGGACTGGGCGCTGGAAATTATTACAACACTCAGATAAAGCCTGAAAAGGGCGTGAACTTCCTTGCAAGCGTCGGTGGCCAGATCACGATATCCATATTCGACTTCATAGATCTTGGCTATGAGATGGCTTACATATTTACTGGAGAGAAGATGACGAACAAGGGAAGCAGATTCTCAACGACGTTCACGTTCTTCCTTGACTTCTGATTTTGCTATTTTCTTATTACACGGGGCGCTTCTTTCGGGGGCGCCTTTTCTCCTTGCAACAAAATATATACTTTGTAATAATGGGCTCTATGAGTGATAGCAAGACTAATAATGCCCACTGGGCAGACCAGATGGCAGAAAGGATTATAAGGGAGAAGGGAGAGAAAAAAGAGTACACATGTGCAAGTGGAATAACCCCTTCAGGAACTGTCCATATAGGTAATTTCAGGGAAATAATAACAGTAGACTTAGTAGTAAGAGCCCTCCGCGAGAGGGGAAAGAAGGTCCGCTTCATTTACTCATGGGATGACTATGATGTTTTCCGCAAGGTTCCAAAGAACATGAAGGACCCTGAGCTTTTAGAGACATATCTTCGCAAGCCTATTACGCTTGTGCCGGACACTTCAGGATGCGCTGAGAACTACGCAAGGGCAAACGAAGTGCGCGTTGAGAAGATACTTCCAGCTGTAGGAATCTATCCTGAATACATATACCAGGCAGAGCGCTACAGGTCTTCCTATTATGCTGAGGGAATAAAAAGGGCGCTTGAGAAGAAAGATGAAATCAGGGCCATTCTTGATCAGTGGAGGACTGAGCCTCTGAGCAGCGCTTGGTTCCCTGTTTCTGTTTTCTCATCCTTTACAGACCGCGACAGGACAACAGTAACAGGGTGGGATGGCGGCTACAAGATAACATACCGCGATGATGAGCTTGATAAAGAAGAGACCATAGACATAAGGAATACTCCTAATGCAAAGCTTCCATGGCGCGTTGACTGGCCGATGAGATGGGCGCATGAAGGTGTTGATTTCGAGCCCGGCGGGAAGGATCATCTGACAGAGGGCGGAAGCTATGACACTGCAAAGAAGGTAGTAGAGCTCTTTGACGGCAAGGCCCCTGTCTCGATGCGCTATGATTTTATAAAGCTCAAGGGCATGGGAGGAAAAATCAGCAGCTCAGGCGGGGAGGTTGCAGATCTCTATGACGTGCTTGAAATCTACACACCAGAGATCGTGCGCTACATGTTTGCAGGAACAAGGCCGAACTCGGAGTTTGCTATCTCATTTGACCTTGATGTATTGAAGATCTATGAGGACTATGACAACACGGAGCGCATTTACTTTGGCCTTATGGATGTTAAGGAGCAGAGAAAGGAGAAGGAAAGAAGGATCTATGAGCTTTCACAGGTGGATCCTGAGAATATCCCGGCAGTTCCAGGATACCAGGCTCCTTTCAGGCACCTTTGCAACCTTCTTTTAATCCATGAAGGCGATGTTGATAAAGCTCTCGAAAGCCTTAGCGATGTTAAAGAGGAGCAGACCGAAAGGCTTCGCACAAGGCTTAAGTGTGCCCGCGCATGGCTTGAAAAATACGCACCCGATGATTTCAAGTGGTCGCTTAAAAAAAGCACAGATGAGCCTGTAGATGTAAGCGAGAGCGAGAGAAAGGCCCTTAAGGATTTAGCGCGTTATGTGGATCAATACCTGGATGATCTTGGTGAGAAGGACTTCAGCCAGTATATCTACAAGGCAGCCTCTGATAATGCACTTGAGAACGCAGACTTCTTCAGCCTAACTTACAAGGCTTTAATCGGTAAGGAAAAGGGTCCTAAGCTTGCAGGCTTTATTAAGACTGTTGGAAAGAAGAAGATCCTTGAAATCCTTTCAAGATACTAACAGCACTCAGTCCTTGAAGATCCTGTCAAGGACTGTTTTATTGCTCCTCCACTTGAATACTGATTTTACCCTGATATCGAGCTCTAAGCGGGATGAGGGAAATATCCTCTTTATTTCTGAGAAGGATTCCTTTCTTATCCTTTTTATGTTCTCCCCGCCTTTTCCTACGATTATTCCCCTCTGTCCCTCGCGCTCAGTGTTGATAAATGCCCTTATCCAGACCTTGTTCTCATCTTTTCTGTATTCCATGTCAGAGACTTCAACATAGATTGTGTGAGGAAGCTCATCAGAAAGCAGCTTTATAGTCTTTTCCCTGATGATCTCTGAGATCCTGAATTCAAGGCTCTGGTCAGTGTACTCATTCTCTGAGTACATCAGAACACCCTCCGGAGCATGCCTGAAGAGCGCAATAAGAAGATCATCAATGCCATCATCTTCTTTTGAGGATGTCAGGATAATCTCCGATGAGGGGAACCTGTTTTTCAGGAAGATTAGCGCGTTTTCCTCATCAGAGGTGCTCATGATGTCCTTTTTGTTGATTGCGCAGACTACGGGCACATCTGATCTGGCTATCAAATCAGCAATGGCCTCTTCTTCCTTCTTCTGCTCTTTCTTCCCATCGAGTACATAGAGGATAATATCCGATTCATTGAGTGCAGAGAGCGTCACTTGCTGCATCTTCCTGTTGATTGTCTTGTCAGAGAGGTGGTAGCCGGGAGTGTCCACAAAGACAAGCTGGCCGCGGGAGTCTGTGTAAATGCCCCGGATCTTGTTCCTCGTTGTCTGAGGAGAGGGGCTTGTGATGCTTATCTTCATCTCACATATCGTATTTACCATAGTGCTCTTTCCCGCACTCGGGCGTCCGACTACTGATACACTTGCACTCTTCATAGCCCCATGATACTTAAAATTAAGGCACTTTAAAAGCTTAACAACCATTCAAAGATATGCTAATTTATATCTCATGAGTGAAGAGAAGAAAGAGAAAAAGGCCGAGAGCCTTGATGATAAGCTCCTTAAGACGAGGAGCATCCTGATTTCCGGGGAAATAAACAAGGATCAGGCAGACAGCTTCATAAAGCAGATGCTCATACTCGATGCTGAGAGCAATGAGCCTGTCTATGTATATATAAACAGCCCGGGAGGTGATGTCTACTCGGGCTTTGCAATCCATGACGCGATAAGATATGTATCAAGCCCTGTTTATTTAATCGGTGCAGGCCTTGTTGCAAGCGCTGCAGCCCTTATTTTCCTTTCTGTGCCGCTTGAGCGCCGCATAGGCTTTCCGCACTCGACGTATTTAATTCATCAGCCGCTCTCGCAGATGAAGGGCGTTGCAACAGAGATGCAGATCCAGGCTGAGAAGATAAAGGAGCTCAGGGGCTCCCTTGATAAGCTCATTGCAGATGCAACAGGTCAGAGCCTTGAGAAGGTAAGCTCTGACACCGAGCGCGATTACTGGCTTACATCCGGCGAGGCAAAGGAATACGGAATCCTTTCAAGAATAATAGAAAAGAGAAGCGAAATTTAAACACATCTTCGACTTTTGCGTATTAAAGGGATATATGAAGAGAATATTTTTACTTCTGATCCCTTTTATTTTTGCGCTTTTCTCCTGCTCTGAGAGTTCAGGAGATCAGAGCTTTACGATCCTCGCGTACAATATGTATCTTCTCTTCGATGATGTAAATGACGGGGATGAGTACTATCCATTCACAACAGGAAGCGGATATAACACAGAGCACTATAAGAAGAGAATAGAGCTCTACAAATCCTTCTTTCTCTCCGATGAGGGAGAGGCAGATATCTACATCCTTCTGGAAGTTGAATCTGAGCGCGTCCTTACTGACCTCATGAGCGGCAAGATGGCAAAAAAAGGATATAAATACTATGGCATCATCGAGAATGACAGCCCGATCTCTGTCGGCTTTATAAGCCGGCATCAGATTGACAGTGTGTATGTCCACTCAAACGATGGCCCGCGCGATATCCTTGAGATAAACCTCTTTGTCTCCGGGGAGATGCTCAGCATATTCGCAGTCCATGCTCGAAGCCGCACATCAGGAGGGGATGAGGAGAGAAAGAGCACTTTCGAGCACCTTTCATTTTTAATGAGCGCCAAGGCCCCGGCGGTTGCAATAGCGGCAGGGGACTTTAACGAGGACCCGAGAATCGGGCCTGACTTTCTTAACGCAGCAGCTGGCCTTGATAACGTCCTTAAAGTAACAGGAAATGTGTCTCAGCTTAGCAGCGATGTTTTCTATGCCGCTTCATTAGACAGCTCTGTATTTGACATGGAGACATATTACTATGAGAACTCCTGGTACTCCTTTGACAACATAATCCTCTCTTCTGCTGCCTTTGACGGCTATGGCCTTGAGCACAGCGCAAGCTATGTAGTATTCCCGCTTGACGGAGTGGATGAGGAGGGCATTCCAATCTCATACAGCCTCTCTGATGGCTTTGGCTACTCAGACCATCTGGCAGTAAAGACTGTCCTTGAGTATTATTAGATTCTATGAAGGAAAATCTCAGGGAAATCCTGACTGGCGGTCAGAGCTTTTCATGGAATGAGGAAGAAGAGGGCCTTTTCTCAGCAGTGTTGAATGACAGGGTCTACAGGATAAGGGCCATAAGTGATATTGCAGGCGATGAGTATATGAGGGAGTACTTTGACCTTGACTATGACTATGAGAGGGCCGCTAAGGAAATCTCAGAGAAGGATGATGTTCTGAAAGAGGCTGTTAAGAAAACAGGGGGCTTGAGAATTCTCAAGCAGGATCATTTTCTTACCCTTATTTCCTTCATATTAAGCCAGAACAACAACATAAAGAGGATCAAAGGGCTTTATGACAGGATATCGAGGGCCTGGGGACGCGAAGTGGAAAAAGGCTATTATTCATTTCCGACAAGAGCTGAGCTTGCTGATGCTGCTGAAGAGGATTTCAGGAATCTTGGATGCGGATTCAGGTCCCCGTTTTTAGCAGATGCAATCAGCAAGGCAGATATCCTTGAAGAAATAGAGAAAATGGATTTTGACTCTGCCATGGCCCGTCTGATGAGAATAAAGGGAGTAGGTGAAAAGGTTGCATCGTGCATCCTTATCTTCTCATACCAGAAGAGGGAGGGCTTTCCCATGGATGTGTGGATGAAGAAGGTCATGAATGAGTATTATCCTGGGAAGGACAAGAGCTATTTTTCCCCATATGAGGCGCTTTCTCAGCAGTACCTTTTCTCATGGATCAGAAGCATCAGCTAATCACGCTCAGCAATGCCGAAGAGTATGTTGTCTGCAAAGAGCTTCAAGTTCTTCTCATGCTCTGATGCGATTTTCAGCACATCCTTTTCGCCCTTCAGCTTGTCTTTAGTGTATGTGAATATCATGCCGGATGAGAGACTCATGTACTCAAGGACGAACTCAGCGCTTGCGCCGTTGCGGAAGCTAAAGCCGGAGAGCAGGCTGCAGAGAGTCCTGTAATAGGACTTCATAAGCTCCTTTACATCATATTCCAGATACTCTGGAACATCGTAAAGTGCACAGAAGAAGAGCTTCTTGTAGTATGGATTTTCACAAAAGAAAACCTCGCGCCGCGTAAAGATGCCGATGACCCTTTCCTTGATGTCCTCCTCGCTGTAAGAGCCTTTAATAATAAACTCATTCATATCATCTATACAGCGCTTCAGCGCCTTCAGGTACAGATCATCCTTATTCTTGAAGTTGTGGTAGATCAAACCCTTGGAAAGGCCGTTTCTCTCGCAGATTGAGTTCATCGAACCCTCTTCAAAGCTGTGAGTGCCGAACTCCTGGATTGCAGCCTGTAAAATCCTTTCCTTGCTTATCCTGGTTTTTTCTTCCTTCTTCATGCAGCTTTCCTTTTTCTTAGGATAACCCGAGAAAAATGATTAGTAAACCTGAAGGATCCTCACCTAATAAGGCCGCTTTCTGCGAGGCTTTTTTTAAGCTCTTCAAATGTCCTTATAACAGGATAGGGCCATTCTCTTTTGCTTTCATTCCATGAGATTATGTAGGGAAAATCAGCTTCATCCAGCATTGGAGCATCCGTAGGGCCATCCCCGAGGGCAACTACAACAGAGTCCTTATAGCGCGCCCTCATCCTTCTGATGCACTCTGCCTTATCGCGTATGTCAGTTATATGGTAGATATAGTGATCTAATTTCCCATCCCTCAGAGTCAGCTCTTTTGAGAGTATGTATTCAGTGTGGATATCAAGTCCTGTTTTCTCAAGAAAGCTTTTTATCAAAAGGTCTGTGCCGCAGGAGAGCACTGAGAAGTGGACGAAGCTTTGCGATGCGATATCGCGGAGGGGATCAAGGGCACTGCTGTCAAATGACTTAAGGATTTCATTTACAGTTTCTTCTATTATTTTCCCCTCAATTCCCTTAATAAGGCTCTCAAGGCCCTCATTGAACTTCCTTGGACTCAAGGCTCTTTCTTTATCGCGCGCGATGAGTGATGTGATTTCCTCTGGCTCTCTTTTCCAGAGAGCGCTTTTAAGTGCTAAAATCTGCTCTGAGTCATTTTCCAGGATGGGATAGAGCGTTCCGTCAAAGTCTGCTGCCAGGATTACTTCTCTCATAATGCGGCCCCTGTGGATGAGAAATGCCTCCCCTTGAGGAGGCATCCTGGAGAAAAAGGGACTCGAACCCTCTACCCTCAGATTGCGAACCTGATGCTCTACCAGATGAGCTATTTCCCCAAGCGATTCATTCCTTTACCTTTTTAGGGTATTGAATCTCGTAGAATATCTGCTCAAGCTCAAGTGCTATGTTGATATTATGCACAACAGGACGCAAGGCTCCGTCGATATTCTGGCTCTTAAGTGTGACCGGTGTAAAGTTTAACACTCCGCCTATGGAGGCGTCAATCAGTTTATGGTAGGAATCAGCTGCAGCGCTCTCTGGAACTGTGAGGATTGCAATCTTCACATTGAGTGCATCTATTACCTCCTCAAGCCGGCTCATGGGATAAAGGGGGATGGGGTTTGATGCATCGGAATATACCAGGGGATCGGTATCAAAGCCTGCGACAATCTTTATGCCATCTGCATCAAAGCCGGAGTAGTTCATAAGGGCCTTGCCGATTCTTCCGCAGCCTACGATTATCACATTCTGGGCCTCTCCCTTTCCTAAAAGCTCTCCGATCTTGTTGACAAGAGGAAGGATGTCATAGCCGCCTCTCTTCTGCCCATGGATGCCAAGAAGTGAGAAATCCTTTCTGACAATTACGGCACTTACTCCTGCGGCATCTGCAAGGTTATGTGCAAAGACCTTTTCCAATCCGATTGATCTTAATCTATTAAGTGCACGATAGTACCGTGTAATTCTGGTCAGCATATCACTGTTCATCACAAATCCTCCTGAATATGTGAACGAGATTACATTAATTCCATATTTGTGTCAATAAATTGAAGGTATATAAGTCCCTGGAGAAATTATCTGTCATATAATTGCTTATAAATAATTTTTTAGCTATTATATATCCCGATTGAAAGGAGAGGATATATGTCTCAGAATTTATTTTCTGAAGAATTGGATGCATTCGTTGACGAGTGGAAGGATAAGCCAGGCAATCTTATCATGGTCCTGCACCGCGTGCAGCAGGAGATCGGATATATCTCCAGGGAGGCCGCTGATGAGGTCTCCAGGCGCTTGGGAGTTCCATTAGCCAAGATCTGGGGAGTCGTCACGTTCTATCATTTCTTCAAGCTTAACAAGCCCGGCAAATACAATATTCAGGTATGCCTGGGAACCGCATGCTATCTCAAGGGCGGGGACATTCTTGTAGAAGAACTGGAAAAGCAGAAAGGTCTTGCCGTTGGCGGCCTTACTGAGGATGGAAAGTTCTCGCTTGAGGCTGTCAGATGCGTAGGATGCTGTGGTCTGGCTCCTGTTATGACGATATCAGGAGAAGTATTCGGTAAAGTCACCAAGGAGCAGGTGGCAGGAGTTCTGGAAAAGTTCGCCTGATGGAAAAAGAGGATCTTATCCTGGAGGCCCTGAAGAACAGCCTTGAGGCAGGAGCCCTGAACGTAGACATATATATAGATGGAAACAGGTTCTGTATAGTGGACGACGGGGATCTTGAAAGCCTCCCGACATTCACTCTGAATGAGTCGTCTAAGGGAGAGAAGAGGGGACGCGGGCTTTATCTGGTGAGAAAGATCACGAGAGGCAGGTGCAGCATCAGAAGAGAGGAAAACAAGACGATCCTTGAGGCAGAGACGCCGTCAGCGCTTGAGGCAGAAAAGGTAATCCCTTTCTGTTTCAACTTGCATGATGGAATCACATTTCACAGCATGAGATGCGGCTCTGAAGCATACAGCATGAGAAAAAAGGACCTCGAGGAAATCGGAATAGACCCGAAGAGAGCGCCTGATGTAGCACGGCTGAAAAGGATAATAAGAGAGAAAGAGAGAGGAGTTTCTAGAAATGAAAAAGCTTACAGTTGAAGATCTCCGGATGCTCAGGGAGCGTGAGAGTGCCAGGATGAAGATGAGGGAGATTGAAGGCCGCAAGAGGCACATCGTGGTTGCCATGGGAACTACGGGCATTGAAAGCGGTGCAAAGATGATTCTTGATGAATTTGCATCCCTTGCTGAGAAAAAAGGACTTGATGATGTGATCATTACTCAGTCAGGTGCAATCGAGGGCGCTGAGGAGCCTGCAATCCAGATTCACACGCCTCAGCTGGGCCTTGTAACATATGAGGCTGTTAAGAGGCAGGATGTTGAGAAGATCCTTGATGAAACAGTGATGAAGGGCGTAGTCCTTGACAGCATCAAGAGCATAAAGGCTTAGACAGAGGGGGAAGAATATATGTCATTTAAGAACTACATACTGGTTTGCGCAGGAACAGCATGTGAATCATCCAAGTCAGACCAGATATACAAGAACCTTATCGAAGAGGCAAGGAATCAGAAGGTAGAGGATCTTGTCGAGATTGTAAAGACAGGATGTTTCGGCTTCTGTGCGCAGGGCCCCATTGTCAAGGTCCTTCCAGAGGACAGCTTCTATGTCCAGGTTTCCCCTGAGGATGCAAGGGAGATTATAAGCGAGCACGTAGTAAAGGGCCGCGAGATAACAAGGCTCCAGTACGGTCACACTGAGAGGAAGGCATACGAGGAAGTTGAGGACATCCCGTTCTATAAGAAACAGATGAGGGTTGTTCTTCGCAACTGCGGCAAGATAGATCCTGAGAACATCGATGAATACATCGCATGCGACGGCTATAAGGCACTTGAGAAGGCTCTCTTTGAGATGACAGCCGATGATATCATCAACGAGCTCAAGATTTCAGGACTCCGGGGCCGTGGAGGCGCAGGCTTTCCTACATGGATGAAGTGGAACTTCTCCAAGCAGGCAGAGGGGGATGTAAAGTACGTCGTATGTAATGCCGATGAGGGAGACCCGGGCGCATACATGGACAGATCCACGCTCGAGGGAGATCCGCATTCAGTACTTGAGGCCATGACAATCTGCGGAAAGGCAATCGGAGCACACCAGGGCTTTATCTACATAAGGGCTGAGTATCCGCTGGCAATACACCGCCTTGAGATTGCCATGAAGCAGGCAAGGGAATACGGCCTTCTTGGCAAGAACATACTGGGAAGCGGATTTGATTATGATATCGAGATCCGCCTTGGCGCGGGTGCATTCGTCTGCGGAGAGGAAACAGCGCTCTTGCAGTCAATAGAAGGCAAGCGCGGCATGCCGCAGCCACGTCCTCCATTTCCCGCATCAAAGGGACTGTGGGGCAAGCCGACAGTCATTAACAACGTAGAGACATGGGCAAACGTTCCTGCAATCATAGCAAAAGGCGGTGAGTGGTTTGCATCCATCGGAACTGATGACAGCCATGGAACGAAGGTATTTGCCTTAACCGGCAAGATCAACAACTCAGGCCTTGTAGAGGTTCCCATGGGAACAACCCTTCGTGAGATCATATTCGACATCGGAGGAGGAATTGCCAATGGAAAGAAGTTCAAGGCAGTTCAGACCGGAGGACCCTCGGGCGGCGTAATAACAGAGGAGAACCTCGATACTCCAATCGACTTCGGCTCCCTTATGAAGATCGGATCGATGATGGGCTCAGGCGGCATGATCGTAATGGATGAGGATGACTGTATCGTAGATGTTGCCAAGTTCTATCTTGACTTCACAGTCGATGAATCCTGCGGAAAGTGCGCGCCGTGCAGGATCGGTGGAAAGACTCTCAATGCGCTGCTTGGCAAGATCACAGAAGGCAAGGCCAGTGATGAGGATGTTGCCCAGATGCGCCAGATTGCGCTTGCAATGCAGAGGGGAAGCCTCTGTGCACTTGGCCAGACAGCACCGAACCCGGTACTTTCAACGCTCAAGTACTTTCCTGAAGAGTATGATGCTCATATTCACGATAAGAAGTGCCCGGCAGGAAAGTGCAAGAAGCTCATCATATACTCAATTGATTCAGACAAGTGCATCGGATGCACCGCATGTTCAAGAAAATGTCCTGTCGGTGCTATCACAGGAGACCTTAAGAAGCCTCACAGCATCAATTCCCAGGTATGCATCAAGTGCGGCGTCTGTAAGGACACGTGTAAGTTTTCTGCTATCAGCGTAAGGTAAGGGGGAAAAGAAGATGAAGATTCATTTGACTGTAAACGGCATTGCTGTAGAAGTTGAGGCAGGAACGAGCGTTTTGGAGGCAGCGCGCAAGGCAGGAATAAAGATTCCGACTCTCTGCTATCATCCGGATTTAAAGCCATTCGGATCCTGCGGGCTCTGTGTATGCAAGCAGGAAGGATCTGCAAAGACACTGAGGGCCTGTGCGACTCCTGTTGCTGAGGGCATGAGGATAATAACACATGACAGCGAGCTCTATGAGGTACGAAGGACCATAATCGAGCTTACAATGAGCACGCACCCCTCATCATGCCTTACATGTGTCAGGAGTAATAAGTGTGAGCTTCAGAAGCTTGCGATTGAGTATGGAGTGCGCGAGCAGCCATTTGCACCGCGCCTGAGCGAGAAACCCATCGACAACTCGACTAATATCATTACCCTTGATCCTCATAAGTGCATCAAGTGCGGACGCTGCGTGCAGGTCTGCCAGGAGATGCAGGGAGTATATGCACTTGAATTCATCGGACGCGGGGACTCAACATCGATGAGCCCGGCAGCCGCTCTTCCTCTCAATGAGAGCCCGTGCATCAAGTGCGGACAGTGTATCACGCACTGCCCAGTGGGAGCTATCTACGAGCAGGATGATATTGGCCAGCTGATGAAGGCAATCAACGATCCTGAGAAGACAGTGGCTGTCCAGATTGCACCTGCTGTGCGCGTTGCAATCGGAGAGGAGTTCGGACTTGAGCCCGGCACAATCAGCACAGGAAAGCTCTATACTGCTCTCAGAAGGCTTGGAATAGACTATGTATTCGACACTAACTTCAGTGCAGACTTAACTATCATGGAAGAGGGAAGTGAGCTGGTTGAAAGGATCAAGAACAATGGAGTTCTTCCGCAGTTCACATCCTGCTGCCCTGGCTGGATAAACTACGTCGAAGAGTATTACCCGGAGCTCCTTGATAACCTCTCAAGCGCCAAGAGCCCGATGATGATGCAGGGTGCAATAGTAAAGACATATTGGGCTGAGAAGACAGGAATTGATGCATCCAGGATCTGCTCTGTAGCCATCATGCCATGTACTGCAAAAAAGGATGAGATCCGCCGCGCTATAAACGCATCAGAATATAAGGATGTTGATGTAGTGCTGACAACAAGGGAGCTTGCAAGGTTTATAAGCCACTATGGAATAGACTTCAGGAACCTCGATGAGAGCGAAGCTGATGACCCGATTGGAGAGTACACTGGAGCAGGCACCATCTTTGGCGTAACAGGCGGTGTTATGGAAGCAGCTGTCCGCACAGCTCACAAGCTTGTGACGAAAAAGGAGCTCAAGGACGTCTCTGTTGAGCCTGTAAGGGGTTTAAGTGAGGTAAAGAAGGGCTCTGTAGACCTTGGTGGCACGAAGGTGCGCGTTGCTGTCGTACACGGAATGGCCAATGCAAGGGAAATCCTTGATGAGGTCAGAAATGCCAAGCTCAAGGGCGAAAGAGCCCCATATGAGTTTATAGAGATCATGGCATGCCGCGGTGGCTGTATCTCCGGCGGCGGACAGCCGATAGGAACTGATGATTCTGTAAGGAAAATGAGAACATGCGGGCTTTATAAGGATGATGAGGCCTCAGCTCTCAGAAGGAGCCATGAGAACCCGTCAGTCATAAAGCTGTATGAGGAGTTCCTTGAAAAGCCGCTGAGCCACAAGGCTCACAAAACCCTGCATACTGCCTATAAGAGACAGAGTGTCTATAAGGACGAGTAACAGGAGCGGGGGTGTTTAGAAGCACCCCCATTTTACAATCAATACAGGCCTCAGAGAATGCATTTAAAGTGCCATCTCCGGCTCTTTTTATGTGCCTTCATGGCGTATCTGAAGGCAGGGGCTGTTTTAGTTTCTGATCTGACAATCCTGCCTTAATTTCAGGCAGGAGAGAAATTTAGCCAGGGAGAAACTGGATTTTCAGTGTTTCTGTAAATCTTTACAAAACTTTTGTATCATGTATAGTAGCATTAAAGGAAGTGGCTATGAAAAAGATCGTTGTTTTAATTCTTACTATTGTTTTAGCATGTTCAGCGCTTTTTGCTATAGGAACAAAGGAAACGAGAGCAGATGAAGAGGATGTAATCTTTATCGGGATATCTAAACTGGTATCCCATCCTGGGCTGGATACTATCCAGGCGGGAATCACAGACTACCTCGATGCTTCAGAAAAATATACATTCAGATACGATGTGCAGAATGCTAATGGAGATATATCAGCTGCAATTCAGATTGCACAGGTCTTCAACACTGAGAAGACGGATATCAATATCGGAATTGCAACTGCAACAGCCCAGGCCCTTGCCAATACAGCTCAGGATACTCCTTTAATCTTCGCATCCGTCACAGACCCTGTTGAAGCCGGCCTTACAGGAATAAAAGGAGTCGGAGGCGTTTCTGACATGGTCCCGGTAGATATCCATCTGAATCTCATAATGCAGATACTCCCGGAGATAGAGAACCTTGGCATGCTCTACACATCAGGAGAGCCTAATGGAATAGTCCTGATGGAGGCCATGAAGAAAGAGTGCGAGCAAAAGGGAATTAATCTGGTTACAACAGCAGTTACGAACTCAAGTGAGGTAATGATGGCCGCTGAGTCGATTATTGACAGGGTTGATGCTATGTATCTGCCTACAGATAATACTGTTGCCACTGCAGTAATGGCACTTGCAGAAGTCTCATTTTCACATGGAAAGCCTTTATTCACTGCAGATGCAGCAATCAGCTACGGCACTCAGGTGCTCCTTGCAGGAGGCTTTGACTATTATGCAGCAGGCCTTCTCACAGGTGAGATTGTAGAGCGATTCCTCGATGGCGAGGCCCTTGAGGATATAGGGACAGTCTACCTGGACCGTGACAGCCTTGAAATCTACCTCAATCTTGATGTTGCATCTGAGCTTGGCCTGAGCATTCCAGAAGAGATCATCTCCTCCGCAGCAATACTGATCAGCGAAGGAGATGTGATTAACAGAGCAAGCAATTAATATGTACTGATTCTCATCAGCTCAAGGCTTGCTGAGTTTTCCTTTGAGTAGAGGATGAGATAGGACCCGTCCAGGCTGAGTGCAAGGTTCCTGCTTGCATTCAGCGTTTCCATTACAGTCTCTTTACTGAGAGTTCCGCCTGAATCCATCGAATAGCTGTAGAGCTTCGAGCTCTCGTAGCTCAGAAGGTATATGTTCCCCGTCACCTCGTTTATGACGAAGTCTGAGAAAGTTACGCCGCTTATATTCGAATAGAAGATTTCAGTATCCGAATCCGGGTTATATCCTGCAATGTAGTTTTCTCCGAGGATGTAGGCAATCCCGTTATCAGAAATCAGGATTTTAATCAGGCCGCTATATTTTGATGCTGTGAGGCTTGTTTTTTCATAATCGTTCTTGATCTGGACAGAGCCTGAGAGCATGGACCTGTGATTCATCTTGACGATGTTTCCATTCTCGCTTCCCGCAAGATAGTATTCTGCAGCCTTCGGGTCTACTGCGAGCGCTACTATGCTGCTCATGCTGAGGCCGAGGTTGCTTGAAAGCTGGGCAGAAAGGTCCGTTCCGCGGTATGCATAGTCCTTTGAAGAGCTCGTGCCCTCAACTAATCGCTCAATGATGTATGTGCTCTTTCCTGTTGTATCCTTTGCAAGGAATGCGAAGTTCTTCGTTATGGAGTCATAGAGCACAGAGCCGACAGCAGAGCCGAACTTGGTCGAATCGCCTGAGTATGAGCTGATTACTCCTGAGCATTGCTCAATCTGCGAAACTTCAGAAGTGTTGGCAACGTAATTAAACCTTGCAGAGTTTGAAGAGTTGTTCATGACTACCAGGACTGCATAAGTCCCGCTTGTGTCAATGAGAGTATAGCCAAGGTCTACAGGGTCGCATGCAAGTGCAGAGAGGGTAGCTGTTCCATACTCCTTTTCAATGCTTACAGTGTTTCTGAGAATCGATGCAATCTGCAAGCTGTCATGATTGCCGCTCATAACCATTAACTTGCCATCGGGCATGAAGGAAAGGAGTGTGCTTGCACCGAGCTTCAGGCCAGAGGATGTATCAATGGTCACAGCATTGCCCGGAACTCCGACTTCAGTCTTTACAAGGGCGCTGAAAGCAACGGAGCACGAGCCATAGGATCCGATCTTGTCCGTGTAGGCAACTGCATCAAGGCGGTGATTTCCAACGCTGAATGTAAGCTCTGCACTCATTCCGGATGCCACATATTCTCCATCAACATACCAGAGCACTGTAACATCGCCCAGGTTTGAGCGCGATGGAGTCAATGTGACTGTTACGCTTTCTCCGGCGTTTACTTCACTTGAGAGGCCTTCAATGGTACATTCAACAGGTATTCCTGACTGATCTAACAGCTGGAGAGTACCCGGAGCGTAGGGAAAGCTGTCCAGAGAAAACTCAATAGTTGAGGATGCGACATTGTCTGCTACGATGCGCACGGCTTCTGTAAAGCCGGAGACGAGGATGCCATCCGAATAGAGCCTGCCCTGGAGAATATAGGAACCTGCCTCTAAATCAGAGAGTGTAAAGTAGGCAACTCCATCACTTGTGTTTATATTCGTAGTGACTGCCTGACTGGAAGACTCTCCCTGCTTTGTAAGCTCAACCTCGAGGCTCGGCCGGGAAACAACGGATGTATCCCATTGCATGGTTATGCTTAGCGTTCCATTTCCTACGAGGCTGTCCAGGACTATTACAGCACTCGTGTTGCTTGTACTGAGCGTAAAGTTCGTGCTTCCTGTTACGATTGCATAGCCTGAGTTGTTATAGCCGGTAGCAACAAGGGACCATTCTCCCACAGCAAGGCCTGTCAGGGTAGCACTTGATTTACTCGTAGTGACGCTGAATGTTGAGCCTCCAGGTCCGCTGCCGGTTATCTGGTAGCTGGAGACATCGAGAGATATGCCATCGGGAGAGATGAGGCGTGATGTTTCTGATGACAGCGTTATCCTCATCGTTGCGACTTTCTCACTCTCTGCGCAGGATGTAAAGATTGAGACGGCCAGCAGGGCCACGATTAAAACTGTGAATGCTTTCTTCATTTTTTACTCCTTATGAAATTTGCTTTTCATATCTTTACTTCCGCCAGGTTTGAAGAGTGTTAACAAAAAAATTCAAAATTTTTATAATTTTTTTCATCAATGCCATTGAGGGGGGACTGAAATGCTTCATAAGGCTGTAATTGCGGGCGTATTAGCATCCATTCTATATCTCGTGTATACATCACTTTATAAGGGATACATATTCACTCCGATTCTCCTTGTGATGACACTTCTTGCTCTTCTTTACTACGTAATGACGAGCGTGGTAACGAAGGGCATGGTAAACAGGAAAGAAAAAAAGGATACGCTTTCTGCAAGGGCAGGACTGGTGGATTCTGATAACCTGATTCCCGGGCGCCTTGCCTTTGACAGCGGAAGAATAACGTTTTACAGAAGAAAGGGCGATTTAGGAGGCGTAACAGCAGAATTCTCCATCAGAACAGAGGATCTTGAATCATACAGCATCGGGAAAATCAACGAATACCATAGCGGAATAAGGCTGAAGAGCATTGACGGGAGGGAGTACAGCCTCAAATCCAGTGCCATAATAAGGGATGAGAAGACTTTTTCAGATGCTCTGGGATTCACGCCTGAGACTTAGGCGCACTCTTTTTTAAAATTCTGCTTTCATAATTCAGGATGTTGGATTATCATAGTTCTTTAAACAGGAGGACATGGTAAAGGCATGCTGATATATGCGGAACTTGAATATTTGCTTCGAATCGTATTAAGTGCTCTATGCGCTTTCTTCATCGGGCTTGAGAGGGAAAGGAGGCTGAAGAACGCAGGAATAAGGACGCACATCATAGTTGCGATTTCTGCATGTCTGATGATGATAATAAGTAAATACGGGTTCTTCGACGTGCTTGAGAGAGGCCTGTCCGTAGATGCATCGCGTATCGCAGCCGGGGTCGTTTCTGCTATCGGATTCCTGGGAGCCGGCGTCATCTATGTAAGAAAGGAGACTACTGTTGGCCTGACTACTGCTGCAGGACTCTGGGCAACTGTAGGCATAGGCCTCGCGCTGGGCAGCGGAATGTATGTTCTCGGCATCGCCACGACCATCTGCATCCTTTTAAGCCAGTTTCTTCTTCATCATATGAGATTCAAGACTGTGGGCACTACGTACGCACAGGTTACTGTTAACATGACGCACACGGGAATGAGCACAACAGAGATCAAGGATTACTTTGCTAAATCTGAGTTCATTCTCCGCGGTGGAAGCATAAAGAAAGGAGAGGAAGGGGAATTGCTCTTTACATGCTTCTTGACATTCCCGCGCCATCTGCCAGCTGAAGCAGCAATTGAGATAATAGAAAAGATCGGAACATTCAAGAGCATAGATATCAACATGGTCCTGTTCTGACGCTTACATCCTGCTGTAGAGATCTTCGTAGATCTTTGAGCTTTTTGCCCATGACCAGTCCTCATTCATTGCTCTCCTGACAAGAGATGCCCAGCTCTCAGGCCTCTCATAATAAAGCCAGGATGCGTGGTTGATCCTGTCCATCAGGGCCCATGCCGTGTATTCATTGAAAGAGAACCCTGTTCCTGTTTCCTCATACTCATTGTATGGCTCTACAGTATCTTTAAGTCCTCCTACAGCATGCACGATCGGAACTGTCCCGTAGCGCTGTGCAATAAGCTGTGTAAGCCCGCACGGCTCGAACGCAGAGGGCACAAGGAGCGCATCAGCACCTGCATAGATCTTGTGCGAGAGCTCATCCGAGTACATTATCCTGGCAGCAACCTTATCCGGATACTTGCTCTGAAAGTAGCGGAACATGTTCTCATAGTTCTCGCTTCCTGTTCCAAGAACTATGAGGTTTATCTCGCGCGCGCAGAGCTCATCCATGATTATATTGACCAGGTCCAGTCCTTTCTGGTCTGTCAGGCGTGAGATTATTCCAAGCGTGAGAATATCCGGGTTCTCAGGAAGGCTGAGCTGCCTCTGGAGCCTTACCTTGTTCTCCTTCTTGGCATTTTTGAAGCTCCTTACACTGTAGTTCTTGTAAATCTTCTTATCTGTCTCTGGATTCCACTCTTCATAATCTATGCCGTTCACAATCCCCCAGAGCCTCTCTGAGCGCCAGAGGAGGATATCATCAAGGCCATCAGAGAATGAAGGTGTCTTTATCTCCTCTGAATAGGATCTTGAGACTGTAGTGATGTAGTCTGAATATACAAGAGCGCCCCTCATCATCGAGCAGTTCCAGCTTGATCTTGGAATGCTCTTGTCCTGCTGCGGAGGCACAAGGCGCCCGGGCTCGAAGCATTCCCATGGAAGAGCAGATACCCACTGTATGTGGCCTGCATCCCATGAGCCCTGGAATCTTATGTTGTGTATTGTGAATACAGTCCTTATTCCCCGGAAGAACACGTCTCCCTGGAATACTGTATTAAGGTATACAGGAGTGAGCGCGCTCTGCCAGTCATGGCAGTGTATGATATCAGGACGGAAGCCGATCAGGGGAAGCGCAGAAAGCACTGCCTTGGAAAAGTATGCAAAGCGCTCCAGGTCCTGGAACATGTCGTAGTAGGGGACAAGGCCGCCGAAATACATCTCGTTATCTACGAAGTAGTACTGTATCCCGTCTGTTCTGAGTGTCTTTATGCCCACATAGATCCTGTTATCCATCTGGAAGTAGCAGATGGTTTCCATCTTGCTGCGGTACTCTTCCTTTATCGCATGGTAATTGGGAAGGATTACCCTTATATCATAGTTTTTCCTGTCAAAAGCCTTGGGAAGGGATCCTGAGACATCAGCAAGTCCTCCTGTCTTTACAAATGGAGTGCATTCACTTGTAACAAATAGAATTTTCTTCATCTCTTGCATATCCTCCCGCTTGCCTTCAGCTGTTGTCATTTTACCTTTCCTGAGAGCAAAAAGAAAGGGTTATTGCCCGGCTTTAATTTCTTTGCTGGCATGACTGATGATTATATTATCCGGTATTTTTGAAAGCGGCTTGAATGTCTTCTTGAAAAATGATGCAGGACATGTGAAACTGTTCTCAAATTAAATCCAGGGAGGATGTGTTCAGATGGCTCAGATTAAGTTCTATACGGGAGATGAGATTCCACTTGAAATGCACAAGGTCAGGATCGTTCAGAAACTTGACCTTGTTGATGTAGATAGAAGGAGAGAGGCTATTGAAGAAGCCGGGAATAATACGTTCCTGCTTTTCAATAAGGATATTTTCATAGACATGCTTACAGACAGCGGCGTAAACGCTATGAGTGACCGTCAGATGGCTGCAATGATGGTAGCTGATGACAGTTATGCAGGAAGTGCTACATTCACACGTCTTGCTTCCAAGCTGAAGGAAATCTTCGGCACTGATTATTTTCTGCCTGCGCATCAGGGGCGTGCTGCTGAGAATATCCTGGCAGTAGCGTATGTTAATAAGGGAACAGTCATTCCCATGAACTACCATTTCACTACTACAAAAGCCCATATCACAAGGCTTGGAGGAAGGGTAGAGGAGCTTATAATTGATGAGGGCATCAAGACGACAAGCAGCTATCCATTCAAGGGCGATATGAATCTGGATAAGCTCAGAGCGCTTATAAAGAAGGAAGGAAAGAACATTCCTTTCATACGTCTGGAAGCCGGTACGAATCTAATCGGGGGCCAGCCGATATCCCTTGAGAATATCAAGGCTGTGGCAAAGATCGCGCATGAAAACGGGATTCTGACAGTCATGGATGCTTCTCTCCTGCAGGACAACCTCTACTTCATAAAGACGAGGGAAGAGAGCGCTAAGGATAAGAGCATAAGGGAAATCACGCGTGAGATTTCTGATTGCATGGATATAATATACTTCTCTGCACGCAAGTTCAGCTTTGCACGCGGTGGCGCCCTTGTCATGAAGAGCAAGGAGCTCTATCTGAAGCTGAGGGAGCTTGTGCCCATGTTTGAAGGATTTCTGACATATGGCGGAATGAGCGTGCGTGAGATGGAGGCTATGACAGTGGGTCTTGAAGAGTCCATGGACCTTGATGTGATATCCCAGGCACCGCTGTTCATTGAATACATGACCAATGAGCTCATTAAGCATGGTGTTCCCGTAGTAACTCCTCCCGGCGGTCTCGGCTGCCATGTAAATGCACTTGAGTTCATTCCTCAGGTTAAACAGGAAGAGTATCCTGCAGGAGCCCTTGCTGCCGCTATCTACATCGCAGGCGGAATAAGGGGAATGGAGAGAGGAACGCTCTCAGAGCAGAGGGAGGAAGATGGTTCTGAGCACCTTTCTGCTGTGGAGCTCGTGCGCCTTGCCCTTCCAAGAAGGGTCTTTACCCTTTCCCAGGTTAAATATGTAGTAGACAGGGTTAAATGGCTTTATGATAACAGATCATTGATCGGAGGACTCAGGTTTACTGATGAGCCATCGAGCCTGAGATTCTTCTTCGGCCGCCTGGAGCCTACATCTGACTGGCAGGACAGGCTTGTTAAGAAATTCAAGGAAGATTTTGGCGACAGCTTGTAATAAGGCAGGGCGGGTTTCCCGCCCTTATGATATGCTTTAGAATATCGAATCAGCCAAAGCTGATTTTAAGGTGACAAATTGCAGAAAGGGAGCGAACGATTTTGTTTTCCCTGTAATGACTAAGCGGATTAAATACCTTAAGAGCCGTTTCAGAGTCAATTTAACTCAATGCGATTGAAAGCCTTTGAGTGCGCTCTCTTTCCTGATAACCCCTAAGACAATTCAAATATCCTTTAACAATAGCCAATCATCAAAGTCCTGAGAAAA